>JAYYZG010000052.1:0-29179 GCA_036687775.1 Actinomycetota bacterium | reverse complement strand
CAGCGACGAAACAATCACCTTCGTCAGCTTTGATCGCATGTGCAGCCATGCGGATAGTTTGAAGTGACGAAGAACAATAACGGTTTACGGTTACGCCTGGAACTTGCATTTCATTCATAACAGCAATGATCCGACCAATATTAAAGCCGCCTTCTCCGCCAGGCTGGCCGATCCCCCAAATGATGTCTTCAACTTCCGATGGGTCCAGGCCATCAACTTTGCTAAGGACGTCTTTCACTATAAAAGCTGACATATCATCTGGTCGCGCGTCAACAAGGCTTCCCTTTGAAGCACGTCCAATAGGTGTTCGAGCTGTTGCTACAATTACTGGTTCGGCCATTTCTTTCCCTCCACGTCTTTAAATCAGAGGCTACTCGTAGTTATGGGTGTATGTGAAGGTGAACTCTAATTAATCACACCATCGCAGGGTTACGAGTATCCGTGCCTGACCGTAAGACAAGGCCAGGGCGTTCTTCAGTGAATTCGCCATTACGAACAATCTCTTTACCATTGCAGAACACGTTGCTAATCCCACTCGCATCAGCAAATAACCTTGGGGCATCAAGAGGTAAATCATTTTTAATCGTGGTTGGATTTGAACCAATTCTGTTCTCGTCTAATACAACGAGATCGGCGTAAGCACCTTCTTTGATAACTCCTCGATTTTCTAACCCATATAAACCAGCAGGAACCTGAGTAAGCATATGAACGGCTTCCTCCAATTCAAGGAGATCCCTTTTCCTTACTGCTTCGCCAAGCATGTATGTGGCGTAATTAGAGCTCAAGAAGAGATCAAGGTGTGCCCCAGCATCTGAGGCACCAATGACTGCACGCGGGTCTCTCCATACTTCTAGTCTTGCTTCCCAATCGGAATCTGGTTCATCTGAAACAGGATTACCAAAAGAAGTTTCAAGGTCATCGGCTAAAGCTATATCGACGAGCGTGTCCCAAGGGCTTTTACCTAAACTCTCAGCTATTTCGTAGACAGTTTTCCCTATATAGCTAGCATTCTCCGGGGCTTTCGTATGGAAGATTGTTTTCGCTCCCCAATGTGCGACATTTCGAAGAGGGCTATCTTGTTGGGCGTACTCATCAAGTTCCCTGCGAGTTTCTGGATTTGTGAGAATTCTAATTTTTTCGCCTTTTTCCAAAAGGACGAATTTTTCCCATTCAGGGAGGGCGTCAAGGACAAAGCCGCCGATGAAGTTTAAGTGGAGTGCAAGGGTCATTGGGACGGTGAGAGCTATGACTTTCCCTCCATTTGAAGCTGCGAGATCCCCAGCTTCGAGTTTTTTCTTACCTTCTGTAAGCGTTCGCGCATTGATATTCAAGACATTCCAGTTCAATGGGCTATTTGCGGCAACAGACATATCACTCATCAATTCCATCGCCCATGGTTCAAATGGCCCTAAAGCCGGAATGAACTCTATTGAAGTCCCTTCAAATTCTGAAAGAACTTCACAAAGACCTATCATCTCGTCTCGCTCTGCGTAACGGCTGGGAACCATATTCCCTAGTGGGTCGTTATGCGTGCGTGACCATGATGAAGAGAATCCTATTCCTCCCGCATCCAAACCTTCTCGTAGCAACTCTTGCATCGCACCAAGCTCTTCTTTCGTCGCAGCTCTCTCAGTCGCAGCGACTCCCATAACTACCCTTCGTAAAGCACTATGGCCGATTTTGAACCCGGCGTTTATTGAGAGATCTCCTTCCATAGCTTCAAAATACTCCGCAGTGGTTTTCCAATTCCATGGAACACCCTCTTGTAAGCATTCGAGAGGTATTCCTTCAACGCGCGAAAGCATCCGCATTAAATAATCACCTACCGCAGGGTCATCACTAAGTGGAGCGATCGTGAAACCGCAGTTACCACCTATCACAGATGTGACTCCATGCAATGGGGAAGGGGAAAGTGTCCCATCCCAAAAAACTTGGGCATCTAAATGAGTATGAACGTCGACGAAGCCAGGGCAAACGACTTTTCCGGAAACGTCTAAACTCTTTTGTGTTTCAACAGTATCAAGATTCCCTATGGCAGTTATGCGGTCATTAACCACGCCTACATCGTTCCGAAACCGTTTCGTTCCAGTGCCATCAATAACTTCTCCACCTTTGAGCACTACATCAAACATTGCTACCTTCCCTTCACAGAGATACGTTAGTTTATATCGTCCTTATTTCACAATGGGATCTATTGTGGGGTAGATGATTTTAGAAAGGAGACAACGTGAGCAGAATTGATGTTGAGCAGGAATGGACAATACTTATAGGTGGGGAACTCATCTCTACAGCAAATCATTATGAGATTATTGACCCGAATACGACAGAACTAGTTGGAAGAGCTCCCGAAGCTACAGTAGAACAAGCTCTTCAAGCTGCCGCAGCAGCTAAAGCTGCCCTTCCAGCATGGAAGGCACTTTCAATGGATGAACGGTGCGGTTATATCGCAAAGGCTGCTGATGCTCTTGAAGCTGTATGCCCTGATTGGGTTGACCTCGTTCAAGCAGAGACCGGGGCGACGATACGAGTAGCAAAAACGATGCAGGTTGCTGGAGCATTTATTGATCGTTTCCGGTACTACTCTCGTCCATTTGAAATGAATCAACCCTTAACTCCAGTTTATTCAGCAGCAAGTGCGTTAGCTCCAGAAGCGTTAATTACTGGAAATGTAATCCGTCAACCAGCCGGAGTCGTAGCTTGTATCACACCTTATAATTTCCCTCTAGTGAACGTGGCTGGGAAAATAGCCCCTGCGTTAGCAATGGGAAACACCGTGGTGATTAAGCCAGCTCCCCAAGACCCATTAGCGATTATCAAATTAGGCGAAGTCTTAAATTCAATTTTCCCACCCGGGGTTGTAAATGTCATTGTTGGCTCATCTCCGCAGATAGGCGAAGCCTTAGTGGATTCTCCTGATATCAACATGATCTCATTTACCGGGAGTTCTTCCGTCGGAGCTAAAATAATGGAAGGCGGAGGGAAAACCATGAAGCGGCTATTGATGGAACTTGGCGGGAAAGGCGCTCTAATAATGACGGAAGACTGCGATGTCCAGTCGGCTGTTGGGGGAATCGCAAGTGTCTGGGGGTTCCACAGCGGACAAATCTGCACAGCTCCAACAAGAGTTATTTGCCATAAAGATATTTATGACGATACGGTGCAAGCGCTTAAAGCGGTATCAGAATTCATGACTATCGGAGATGCTCGGGATGAAGCAACCCTTGTTGGACCTGTCATCACTGAAATTCACAGAGATCGTGTAGAAGCATTTATCCAATCAGGACTCGATGACGGGGCAGAAATGATTGTTGGAGGAGAAAGACCAGACCGTGAAGGGTATTTCATAGCCCCAACTCTTCTAGCGGGATGCTCTCCAGAAATGCATGTAGTGCAAGAAGAGGCATTCGGTCCCGTCGTGGTTGTAATGCCCCACGAAGGAGATGAGCACGCAGTTGAGTTAGCAAACCAGAGCGATTACGGATTATTTAGTTATGTCTATGCTGGGAATACGACGCGTGCTTATGACATCGCAAAGAAATTGGAAACAGGGAATGTGGCCCTTAATAGCGTGGCCCCGCACATGTACGCACCTTTCGGTGGCTTTAAGATGTCGGGAGTGGGTCGTGACCGAGGTCGATGGGGCCTAGAAGCTTACAGTGAGGTCCAAGCAATTAATTGGCCAAGCTAAGGGGAAAACCAAGAAATGGATAAGAATAGACTATTCTCATAGATACTTTATGAAAGAGGCATGAGCATGTTAGAACAAGGATCCCAAGCACCAAATTTTGTATCAAAGGACCAAAATGGAAACAGTATTTCACTTTCGGATTTCCTAGGTAAATGGGTTGCTTTCTTTTGGTATCCCAAAGCATCTACCCCTGGTTGAGCGCTTGAAGGATCTGGGTTCCGTGTTAGAACCCAAGAATTTGAAAACGCTAATGCTGTTATCATCGGCGCTTCATTTGACTCTGTCAGTGCACAACTTGCATTTGCGCAAGAGGAAGATTTCCCTTTCGCACTCATTGCTGACGAGAGCAGAGAGGTTGGGAGCGCTTATTTCGCTGAAAGAACGCCAGAAATGAAATATCACGAATTCGGAATTCCGAGAAGAATCAGTTACCTCATAGATCCGCAGGGGACAGTGCATAAATCATATGATCTTGAAGAATCAGGAGCTGAACTTTCTGAACATGCCGACGAAGTTCTTCAAGATATTATTGCTGCTAGCTAAACAGGCTTCCTGCACAGATAGTAATTATTTCCAGCATCACCATCCACGCGGGCAACTTCATCAACTGTGAAGCCAGCCGTGGTGAAGATCTCTCTAGCTTGTTGAGCTCCCCACATAGCGCCTAAGCCTTCTCCGCCGTAAGCCAACGAAACTGACATGCAGTGCATGCATGAGACTGTGTAGCCAAAAGTTCCAATTGGGTGATCTAAATTTTCTCCCAAATGGCTCGATGCACAGAGGTCAGCACATAACCAGAAGCCATCAGGTTTTAAACTCTTAAAAATACCTGCAACCATCTCTCGAGGTTTTGCTTGATCATGGACAGCGTCAAAAGTTGTTATGAAATCAAATTCTTCAGTTATCTGAAGGTCGGCAGCATCCTGTTGGCGAAAATCAACGTTATTTAAACCCATGTTGTCTGCTTCTTCACGAGCAACATTAATTGCTTCTTCTGAGAAGTCAATGCCAACGAAAGAACTAGCTGGGAAAGCACTTCCCATCACATTTATTGCATGACCGGAACCGCAACCTACATCTGCAACAACTATGCCACTTTCCAGTTTTTCAATAATGCCTGGAACTAGCGGCAGAACAGTTTTAACTAAGAGCGCATCAAATCGTGCAGCGCTCGCTTCAGCCATAATCTGATGGAATGTGGTGTATTCGCTATATGGAACACCGCCACCATTTCTGAAATGATCTACGATTTGGTCCTCTACTTTTGCAAGTAGAGGAATATATTGCATATAGAGAGATTGATTTCGAGGACCAGCAGCCCTTGTTATCATCGCAGCATGTTCAGCTGGCAGAGTATAAAGATCGCGGTTCACATCGTACTCGACGATTTCAGCGGTCGTCATTGCTGAAAGCCATTCACGTACGTAACGCTCATCAAGTTTGGCTGTTTCAGCTATTTTTGCTACCGAACTTGGTCCGATGAGTGCCATCGTGTCAAATAGTTCAACTTTGTGTCCGATGCTGATCATCAAAGCAGCTGCAGCACCATTTAAAATACCCCCTACTTTCTTCCCAAACTTTGACATTTTTTGTAAATCTAAGTTTTCTTCACGCATAGTTGTGCTCCTTGCTCAAAATGTATTTGGTGTAACTGATTCATTGGATGGGAGAATTCCAGGAATAATTCGTTGGATAGCGATGATGAGGATTGCCGAAATAAGAACCATCACACCAATTAAGCCCCAAGTCTTTCCATTCAGCCATTCGAGTTCAAAATAGTTTTGTGTGAACGGCAGGGCGATGATGCATGCGTGAAGTCCAGCCATTGAAAAAGCTAAAGCCACTTTCCAAAGTCGTAAAGGTCTAGAAACGACTACGAGAACTATTAAACCGATCATTAGCAAAGCAATTGTTGATGCTGAACGTGCTTCTGCTAGTTCTTGGACCCCCACAATGTCCCCAGCCCAATCTCTTGATTTCAGGTACACAACCCACGTTGCAAGTGCGGCAATAGCCCCAGCAGGAAGCGAGAAACGTAGAACTCTTCTCAGAAAACCAGATCTAACTAAATCGGTGTTCGGCGCTAACGCAAGGATGAGTCCTGGTAGACCGATACTAAAAGTTCCAATTAGAGTTAATTGTCTCGGCAGGAAAGGAAATTCAATTCCTTGAATTCCTATCAGAGCCGTTAGAAGAAGTGCATAAGCGGCTTTGGTAACAAACAGGTTAGCGACCCGTTCAATATTGTTAATTACTTTTCGTCCTTGGGCGAGGACTGCTGGGAGAGTAGAAAAACTATTATCTAGAAGTACTAGCTGCGCAACTCCTCGAGACGCTGAACTGCCACTTCCCATAGCTATACCCATATCAGCATCTTTTAGAGCTAAAACGTCGTTCACTCCATCTCCGGTCATAGCTACGACATGTCCGTCATTCTGAAGTGACGCAACCATGGATCTTTTCTGGTGGGGGGTGACACGCCCAAAAACCGTAGATTCTTTAATAGCTTGAGAAAGTTTTTCCTCATCGTCAAGAGTTCTGGCATCAACACTTTGATCAGCATTTGGCACTCCTGCGCGTGAAGCAACAGTAGACACTGTAGCTGTATTGTCACCTGAGATTACCTTCAGGGAAACGCCTTGATCTGCAAAAAACTTTAGGATCTCAGGTGCATCACTCCGAACCGTATCATCAAGGAGAACAAGTGCTACCGGTTCTGTAGATTCTGCATGCCCATCAGATATTGGCTGACTCCCATGGCATAAAACTAGAACCCTTCGCCCGGTTTCGGCCTGCGCTTGCGCTTGAGATTTCGCATCAACTTGAGAGGCATCTATCAGAATATCGGGTGCGCCGATAAAGAATGTTCCATGATGTTCAAATTGAACTGCTGACCATTTCCTTGCGGAATTAAATGGTTCGCTGTCAATAGCATCCCACCCTTCAGGTTTTCCCGTAGCTTCTGCTATGGCTCGCATTGTTGGATTTGGGTCAGGGTCACTATGGGCGACTGCGCTAAGACTTTCAAAAGCGTGTTCAAATGTATTTGCACCTATAGGAATCAAGTCACCATAACTGATATCACCGGTAGTGATAGTGCCTGTCTTGTCGAGGCACAATGTGTCTACGCGGGCAAGAAGCTCAACTGTCGCAAGTTCTTTTGCTAGAGCTTGTTTCCGAGCAATGGCAATTACACCTGCAACGAAAGACAGGCTGGTGAGCAGTACAAGGCCATCTGGGACCATAGCAACGGCGGCGGCGATAGAACCTTGAAGAGCATCCTGCCACTTGTCCTCTACATCAAGAAGGGAGAATAAAAGCAAAGCTCCTGCAGGAGGGATTAGGAACATCAGTACGCGAAGGATCGAATTGATACCTTTTCTGAGTTCGCTATCAACAAGTGAGAAACGCTTCGCCTCCATTGCAAGAGCATTAGCGTAAGAGTCCCCACCTACCCGTGTCGCTTGGAAAATTCCAGACCCGGCGTTAACAAAGCTTCCTGAAAGAACTTCATCTCCTATAGATTTTGAAATCGGATCTGATTCTCCAGTGAGTAATGATTCGTCAATTTCAAGTCCTGATGTTCTTATCACTTCACCATCAACGACTATTTGATCTCCCGCTCCAATAAGTAGAAGGTCGTCTTGAACAATTGACTGGGCTTCGATGTCCTTCTCTTCTCCATTTCGGAGAACCCGGACGTTTGGTGAATTAAGTAATTGCAATTTTTGTAGTTCACGCCTTGCGTAAACTTCCTGAGAAACTCCAATAACGCTATTTCCAATCACAACACCAACAAATAAACCATCTGCTGGGAAACCGGCGATAAGTATAAGAACGAATAGGGCCAACATGATCGCATTGACAGGGTTAAAGACATTTGCATAGATAATCTGCCAGGTAGACCGTGAAGTGGTTTCAGGATCGCGGTTAACTCTTCCATCCGTAGAACGTTCACGGACTTGTTCTTCTGTTAACCCATCTAATGCTGTTTGTTCCACATCCACTCCCTAAAAGCTAAGCCTAAAGGACAAAATCTATTTCTAGTATTTTTGCCTTAATCCGTAATCATGCCAAGTTGAAATTTCCAGACAGTATCAGTCATAACAAGCCGGTGGCGTTGTGATTTGGGCAATTCCGATTCACTGGAATATTCGCTATCTCCTTCCCAGATAGCCGCCAAACCTTCAGACGTCGGAACGATTTTTGTAGCGTAAGCTCGAGGCCCCCGAGATGTTACGGATTCAATCGCATCATCTACTTCTAGAAATTGACTCAAATCAAATAGTGTCACCCATGTTGGAGGAAGAATTTCTATCCTCTTAGCATGGGCCTCTGTCAGCGCTTCATTAGGGGTGAACCATGCATGATCAGTTATCTCGCCGTTGTCAATTGTGACCTTCCCCTCAGGTGTTTCGGTTAGGAAGAACCATGTTGAAAACCGTTTCGGGGCTTCCACAGGAGGCAACCAATGACTGTAATAAGTTAGATTTTCAGGATCTAGCTGTAAGCCTGACTCTTCTTCGCATTCCCTTACAGCTGCAGTGACGGCAGTCGCGTAATCGTTGTCGTTCCCTTTAGAGTCAGCTTCATCGACTTTACCTCCAGGGAAAACCCACATACCTTCAGCGAAAGATAATTTAGAGTTTCTGCGCATCATTAGAATTTCAATGCCAGTTCCAGTGTTTCGAATAGGGATAACCGTAGAAGCAGGGATTAGCGGCTTATCTACAGTCGTATGTTCTTTCAGCCAATTGTCAAAGGACATGTCTATCCAACCACATAAGAAATTACTCTACCTCTATTCTCTAATAGCGCTACTAAGGTCTATCGTAATTATTGATGCCAACTGTCAAATTTTTTAGTAGAAGTCGGAATAGGTCTGCATTTTTGGCGCTCCCTCTTTTCTTTGTTGCTTGTGGAAACGCTGACCTTCCTGAATTGGTTTCTATGCCAACGGCAACGGAGAAACCTCAAATCATAGAAGAAGAGACTGAAAAATTTGTATCAAATAGTGATGTAGCTGAAAATCCCACTGAGGAAATAATTGAAGAAGTTGAAAATATTTCAGAAATCAATCGTGGTATCTCGGATGAGCAAGTTTCCATTGTGGTCTTGAAAAGCGGGAATGTTTTTAAAGACGTTGAAATTGGAGTACAAGCTCTTCTGGAAAGAGTCAATAAAGACGGTGGGGCAGCATCAAGAAAGATCGAAATACTTGAAGTCATAGATGATAATGGGGAAGAAGAACTTACATTATCCGCAGTGCAAAGAATTGCTGAAGAGAATGTTTTCGCGGTGATTCTTGCTTCCGTCGGAGCGAGTTCTGAAGTCACAGATTTTCTAGCTGAGAAGCAAATCCCGTTTTTCGGATGGGGTTTTGTTGAAGGATTTTGTGAGCCGAACAAGTGGGGATTTGGGTTTAATGGTTGCGTAAATGCTGTTGCTTCAGGGCTGGCATCAGGGATACCAGATACAAGTTCATTACGACTGACTCAAATTTTCTATGGTCGAACACCGGAAGTTATTTTAGTAACAACAAATGATGCTGCGGGGGCAGCCTTTGTTGCACATATGCAGAGCGTGTGGGATACAAATATTGTGAAAGTCCTTGAATACGATAAAGACGTCTTAACCTCGGAGGAAATTCTCGATGGTATAAATGGGATCGATGCTGATGTTCTTTGGTTATCGGTAGGGCTGGACAAAACAATAGAGATTAAAAAATCATTAGTTTCTGGATTCCCTGGAATGGTTGTTGATGACGTAACCTACTTGCCAGGGATTCTGCAATCGTATGATGTCGCTAGCCAGTTGGAAGGGGGGTATGTCTTTACTCAATTCCCGCCACAAGAGGAGTACCGGTCTGCCACAACAAGAATCATGACTGACTTGAAATCAATTGATGGGCCTCTTATTTATAGTCAAGCAATATCTGTAGGATATTGGAGTGCCGATCTGCTCGTGTCAATATTAAATTCAGTTGGTGAAGATTTCAATCTGAGAACTTTCTTTAGAACTGCGAATGTTGAGGGAGCATTGTATAACTCAGATTTCGCTGGCGGACCATGTCCCTTCCAAACTGTGCTTTCACACCAGGATCCTGCTGGAGGGGCAGCCCTATTGCAGGTTCGTGGTGGGGTATTTAGACCTGTTGTAAATTTTAATTGCCCATTGAAAGATTAACCTAGATTCACTACCTTAAAAGTTTAGATACCACCCCATTGGCTACGCATGAGAACACGCTATAGAACAATACAACTTTCCGGAACTGCAATTGAAGCAGCTGTTGACTTAGTAAAGAACCGCATTTATGAGCAGGAATCAATCTTCTGGGTGAACATAGAACCAGATGTAGATAAGGACAATATCCATACTGGTTCTATCTTTTGGAAAGCTTTTTCTAGCAGGGGACCCATGATCCCTAAGTTCACATGGGTGTCTGCATCAACTTCAAGAGGCAATTACCAACCCGCACAAGTCGGACTGGCCCATCCAGCTGGAAACGCGGTTTTGAACCGCCTTGAAGATTTTAAAATTGAGATCCCAGAACAATGGATTCTTCAACAGGATCACCCAAAGCGTGGGTTAGTGATTGAGCTTCCAAAAGATTATGACGCTAAAAAAATAGTTGAATTTGCTCTCGCTGCCATCCCAGTTGTAAGTCCATTCGAATTTGATAATCAATTCATTTTGAAATACCCAATTCGATAAGAATCAATTAACGCTGACCCTAACGACGAGATCTGAGAACGAAGTGTGATCAAATCCATCACTGCATTGCAGGATTTCACCTTCAGCAGAAGACTTCGTAACTATTCCCGCATTACCTATCCATGAAGTATCCACTCCACCCATTGACCATGCATTCCATACTTCTAAAACACTCGCATCAATTCCTCGGACTCTCATCTTAACTATTTCGGGGCTATCGTGGCTCCAGAGCGCAATTTCTGGACCTCGATAACCATTAATATCAATCACCCCACTATTTAAACCAAGTTTGATTGCTTGAGGTCGGGGGGAAGCGACACTGAGACGCTCCAAAGTAATCACGGAGTTATCTACGACAGGAATGCGAACTATGGACTTAACAATTTTCCCGCGAAAGCTCAAAGTATCGCTACTTGATTCTTCAAATAATTCAGTAAGAGTCAATTTGTGCATTATTTATCTCCAAACGGATTTATAGCATTCGTTGGCCAGTGAGGTATTGGCGTCGCTCCCTTACCTTCTTCGTAGCTTAGAAGAAGAACTTTCATTGTCTCAATCTTCCCAGTGCGTGGATTCCGTCTTTGGGGAGGCTTCCCATTCCGAAGGCGAGTTACATTGTTGGCTCCAAACAGAGCCGAACCAGTTGCGACACCTACGTTTTTCCAGAATCGCGCCCGTACTGTTGAAGGCGATGGCTCAGTTCCATCTTGTTTCAGGTTGTAAATGTAACCACCAGGTGTCCATCCTTGGAGCCTTATTAGTCCAGTTTTTCCTTGTTCAAGATTGTCTTCTTGGTAATCGTTTGAGTTTCTATTCGAATCTTTTCGATGATCATCTTTTGGCAAACTTTTCGGACTCAAACTAGCCGGCATTTGTTGCTCGATTCCTTCAGAAATACCTACCTCAGGAATATGTGGTGGAGGAAAAGAATTTTCTTCAGTCAGAAAATTGTCTAAACGTTCTGACTCATTTTGTGCCATTGGAATACGAATTTCCGGAGTTTCGGGTGAAACAGCTACTGTCGATTTCGTGGTAAAGGGTTTAAAGTTGAAAATTTGACTTCTGAAATGCCGCTCATCCGGAAATTTGTAGGCTTTCGGAATAAATTTTCTATGGCGCAAAGGCGTCCCGAACCAATCAATAGCGACACCCACTAGAGCAATGATTAACATGATTGCCCCATAAGCTAAAAATGTTTCAGGTGATGACATCGCTTGATCTGGTTGACATAGTTAATATCAATTATCGCACACTGTGCAGCTATAAAGTTGCCAGCAGACCCTATTGCTTATAGAGCCGCTGGGCTCTCACTTCTCGTAAGTCCGTTACGTTTGATTCAGCATGAAAGTCAGCACGTAGCAAATGCGTGTGTTCTCTTTCGTTGTCAGCGCTATTTGAAACAAGTATTGCATTTGAGTCAGCTAATTTTGGAGATGCGAAATCAGGAAGAACATCTTTCAAAATTCCATTCGATTTGAGAAGGAATAGAGATACTGTCAGAACAGATACAGATAAAGCCACAGCTATGATGATCATACAAACAGCACCATAAAGCTAGACGCCGTAGAATGCAAAAGTAAATGCTGAACTTCTGATTTTCTCAAATAGGGAATTTTCCATAGAGTTAAGCAACGAGTTTTAAAAACCTAAACAAATAGGAGCGTTAAGTGGTTGAACCAGTAATAGTTGAAGCGGTACGAACACCGATAGGGAAAAGAGGGGGTTCTCTTTCAGGAGTTATTGCTCCGAAGTTGTTGGCAGTAACACAGCAAGAAGTAATACGAAGAGCAGGAGTTGAACCATCTGAAGTAGATCAGCTAGTCGGTGGGTGTGTCACACAGGCGGGACAGCAAGCTTCAAATGTGACGCGCAACGCATGGTTGACTTCAGGGGTGGATTTTTCCCCAGCAGCAACAACTATTGACTGTCAATGTGGGTCCGGAGCCCAAGCGAATACTTTCGTTCAAGGCCTAATCGCAACCGGTGGGGCGAGTATCGCCATAGGGTGCGGTGTTGAACAAATGTCACAAGTTCCTCTCGGTACAGCAGCTCGTGGCGGTGGCGGATATTACAAAGACGCAGAGACATGGCCCTGGGATGATCCTCCAAATGGGCAATTCGGGGCGGCACAACGGGTAGCAGAACGCAGAGGAATAACACGTGAACAACTAGATCAGGTGGGGGCAGATTCTCAAACAAAAGCAGCTGTTGCTTGGGAGGAGGGAAGATTTGACCAAGAGGTGGTTCCTGTGATTCAAGCCCCAATAATTAACCGAGAAGGGGAACCCACTGGAGAATCACATGATGTTGTCAGAGATCAAGGTTTGCGAGAAACGACGAAAGAGAGTTTAGCTAAGTTAACACCAGTAATTCCGGGAGAATTACATACTGCTGGTACCTCTTCCCAGATTTCTGATGGGGCAGCCGCAGTTCTCTGGATGGATCGTGAAGTAGCGGAAAGTCGGGGCATAAACCCTAGAGCAAAAATCTCCTACCACACGATGGTCGGTTCTGACCCCTATTACCTATTGGATGGGCCGGTAGACGCAACGCAGAAAATGTTAGATCAAACAAACTACAGCATCTCAGATTTCGACTTATTTGAGTGCAATGAAGCCTTTGCATCGGTGATGCTGTCATGGGCACAAGTTCATGAAGTCCCCCTTGACAAGGTAAATGTCAATGGAGGAGCAATAGCGTTAGGGCATCCCGTCGGTTGTACAGGGAGTAGACTAATCACTACTTTGTTACATGAATTAGAACGTCAAGATAAAGAACTCGGTTTTATTACGATGTGTCAAGGCGGTTCATTAGGGATAGCGATTGTTCTTGAGAGATTATGATTCAACTAAAGAGAAAGAGAAAAAAGTGGAAGGTTATTTAAGCGGAAAGAATATAGCGATTACAGGGGCAGGTTCAGGTATCGGGAAAGCGATAGCTTTAGCCGCTGCTTCAGAGGGAGCAAATATTGTTGTCGCTGATTATGGTGTGGCCTTAGATGGTTCTGACCCAACTAGTGATATTGCCGATGCAACTGTTGAGCAAATAAAATCTTTAGGAGCGGATGCAGTGGCGGTGGCAGGAGATGTTTCTCAAATGCAAACTGGAGAAGATGTAATTGCGGCTGCTGTGAACAATTGGGGTTCCATAGACGGAGTTGTTTGTGTAGCTGGGATACTTCGAGAAAGAATGCTTTTCAATATGAGTGAAGATGAATGGGATCCAGTGATCGCCGTACACCTCAAAGGCCACTTTACGATTTACCGTCATGCTATGGCCGTAATGAGGAAGCAAGAAACAGGTGGCAGCATACTGGGGATAACATCCGGTGCTTTTACGGCCTCTACCGCTCAACCAAATTATTCAGCTGCAAAAGGGGGAATCGTTAGTTTAACGAGATCGGCTGCTATGACAGCTGCCAGCATAAGTTTGCGTGGAGGTCCTGCTATAAACGCGAACTGCCTTGCCCCAACTGCAAAGACTAGGATGAGCGAGAACGTGCCATTTGAGATAGAGACAGGTGAACCTTCAGATATAGCGCCGATGGCTGTTTATTTATTATCAGATAAAGGGCGAGAGATTAATGCCCAAATATATAGTGTTGTTGGTCGACGGATTTCTGTCTGGAATCAACCGAAAGAGATCCGAACAATGTTTGCCCCAGGTGATGCTTGGACTCCAACTGAAATTGAAGAAATGCTCCCGAACACGATTAAGCAAGAACCTAACCCGTTTATAGACGATCTTGAAAGAAGGATGAAAGAAATGGCTCAAGGAGGTGGGAGCTAGTGAGTCAAAACATTCCTCCATACCCTGAAGGGAAAAATCTCCTTAACGGCAAGTCGGTTGTTATCACAGCCGCTGCAGGTTCTGGAATTGGCTTCGCGACTGCCAAGCGCTGCGCTGAAGAGGGGGCAAAGGTCTTTCTTTCAGATTTGCATGAACGTCGACTTAACGAAGCAGTGAAATCTCTCTGTGATGCTGGTCACGATGCAACGGGGGTGGTATGTGATGTGACTATTGAAGAAGAAGTTCAATCCTTAGTTAATTCCGCAAAAGAACGTTTCGGAGCAATAGATGTCATGATCAATAATGCTGGGTTAGGAGGCCAATCAGATCTTGTAGATATGACCGATGATCAATGGCTTAAAGTTATTGATGTAACTCTTAATGGGACGATGCGATGCACAAGAGCTGCTATGCGCCATATGATTCCGAATGGTAAGGGCGTCATCGTTAATAACGCAAGTGTTGTCGGCTGGCGAGCCCAAGAGGGGCAATCACATTACGCTGCTGCAAAAGCTGGGGTTATGGCATTAACAAGATGTTCAGCCCTTGAAGCGGCAAAAAGTGGAGTGCGGATAAATGCTGTAGCACCCAGTTTCGCTAATCACCCTTTCTTGGCGAAAGTAAGTGATCCAGATCTACTGAAAACTCTTGAATCGCAAGAACCATTCGGTCGTGGTGCTGAGCCATGGGAAGTTGCTAATGTAATTATTTTTCTGGCAAGCGACTTAAGTGGGTATATGACAGGAGAGAGTGTCAGTGTCAGCTCGCAACATCCATAGGAGCGGATTAAAGGCTGTGGGTTAAATGACTGGTCCTCTTAGAGGTGTGCGCGTACTTGAACTATCAGGTATAGGTCCAGCACCATTTGCTGGCATGTACCTCTCAGATCTTGGAGCTGAAGTGCTCAGAGTCGGACGGGTGGGAGGAAACAGTAACCCCCTTGCATCAAAATCTGGGCCACTAGAGCGGGGGAAACGTTCAATAAATATCAATTTGAAGTCAGATAGAGGAACGGAAATTGTCTTAAAGCTTGTGGAGGAGTCGGATGTCCTACTTGAAGGTTTCAGGCCAGGAGTTGCAGAGAATATGGGGATCGGTCCAGAGATTTGTCTTGCTACTAACCCAAATCTTATCTATGCACGTATGACCGGATGGGGTCAAGAAGGGCCCCTATCCCAAGCAGCAGGTCACGACATTAACTACATAGGTTTAGCTGGACCTCTTGCCCATATAGGGCGAAAAGAGCAAGCGCCTTCAGTCCCCCTTAATCTCGTTGGCGATTTTGGTGGCGGGTCAATGTTTGTCATTAGTGGAATTTTGGCGGCATTACTAGCAGTTAAAAATGGCAGTTCTGGACAAGTGGTAGATGCGGCAATGGTAGACGGCGCAGCATATCTCGCATCTCCACTTTTTGCGGCGCACGCGTCAGGGTTTTGGACTAATCAGCGAGGGAATAACTTACTTGACTCGGGAGCTCCTTTCTATGACGTTTACGAGACGAAATGTGGGAATTATGTTGCCGTTGGAGCCATTGAACCACAGTTCTATGAACAGTTATTAAATGGACTTGAGGTAGACCGAGAGGAATTGCCCTCGCAAAATGACCGTGATCATTGGGAAGAAACTAAACAGAAATTCGCGACCATTTTTTTGACTAGGACAAGAGAAGAGTGGTCAACAATCTTTGACGGAACTGATGCTTGTGTCACTCCAGTATTGAATATGGGGGAGAGCCCCTTGCATATGCATGCAGAGAAACGTCGGGCATTCTTTGAAACGGGCGGTGTCCTCCAACCGAGGCCAGCTCCACGGTTTTCAAAAACACCATCGCTCCCATCTGAAGAATCCGAGGATTTAGGATCCAGTACGGATCGAATTCTTAGTCAGTTGGGTTTCAGCGAACAAGAAATTAGTATTTTTAGAGACGACGAAATTGTCAGCTGAGAAGATTTTTTCTATAAAACTAACTCGGCCATTGCCCGCATTGTCTCAACGTTATTCGCTCCGATGATCAGTGTTGTGACAGGTGATTGCTTCCAAAATTCTAAACGCTCAGCGATTCGTTCAATTGGGCCCACTAAAGAAATCTCATCAGCGAAATCATCAGGAACAGCCATGATCGCTTCGTTTCTCTTACCCGATAAGAACAGAGATTGAATCTCATGCGCTTCTTTCTCATAACCCATTCGAGCCATAAGTTCAGTATGAAAGTTTCGTTTTTGTGCTCCCATGCCGCCTATGTAGAAAGCAAGTATAGCTTTTTGGGGGAGCAACCCTTCAACGACATCTTCACAGATGTTCACTGTTACATTGACAGCTATCTCGAAGTCTTCCGGAACCCTAGAGTTGGGAAGTTCATATATTTCTGGGCGTTCAGGAGCATAATACAGGGGTAGCCATCCATCGCACTCTTCAAATGCAAGAGCAATATTCTTTGGTCCTTCAGCTCCCAAGAAAATGGGTATATCTGCACGTAAAGGAGTATTGATTAATTTAAGTGGCTTCCCTAAACCCCATGAACCTAGTGCATCTTTTGGGTAAGGGAGGGGCAAATTCGGGCCAGAAGCGGTGACTGGCTCTTCGCGTTGGAGAATCTTCCGGATAATAGTAATTGTTTCTCTTGTCCGTTGAATTGGCTTCCCAAAGGGTTGACCATACCATCCTTCAATAACTTGCGGCCCGGACACTCCGATTCCTAAACAAAACCTTCCTTCGGAAAGAGCATCAAGAGTCATAGCCTGCATGGCTAAAGCAGCGGGCGTTCGAGCACCTAATTGGGCGATACCAGTTGCTAATTTAATTTTTTTCGTGTGTGCACCAACCCAACAAAGCGGGGTGAATGCATCACTGCTATAACTCTCCCCAGTCCAAAGGGAATCAAATCCAAGGCGTTCAGCTTCCATTCCCACAGCAATAATGTCCTCCCTTGGCTGACCAGTCCAGTATCCATATTGGGCGCCGAGTTTCATGCCCTCCCCAATGCGGTGAATACTCCATCGGCATTAGGGTTACCTTCGGTTGAGACCATTTCATTCTCAACTAATTGCACTAAATGACTGAAGACTGATTGGCCAGCAGCCATGTAAAGGATATGGGGTGTTTGTTGGTACATTTCGGTCACTAGCTCAGGAATAGTTTTAGGCCCGGTTTTGAGACATTGGAGTATCTGACGCTCTCTGTCCAATCTATGAGTGATTAAAGATTTGGTAAAATTGATTGGATCTGGGATTCGCGGGCCATGCGTCGGGTAGAAGAATTGATCAGTCCTATCCAAAAGCAGTTCAAGACTATCCATGTATTCGTTCATCGACCCTTCGGGTTCAGGGATCACTGACGTGCTCCAACCCATTACGTGATCTCCAGAAAATAAACTGCGCTCTTCCTTGTATCCGAAACAAAGGTGATTGGAGATATGGCCAGGAGTATGAACAACCTCTAGAGTCCATGTTCCGCCAGCGATAGTATCACCATGTCCGACTTCGAAATCGGGAGTGAACGACATGTCTCCAGGTTCGTCTTGTTCATGTTCTGAATCACTTTTCCCAGCTGACGGCATGCTCTTCAGAAGTTCTTCAAGCTCTTCCTCGGTGGGAAGCAAAGAATCCCACGTTGTTGGTTTGGCTCTATTTGCTGCATCTTCAGGGGGGGTCGGGTGACCTCCAAATCCGTAAATGGGTGCACCAGTAGCAGTTTGGAGAGGCCGACTCGCTGGTGAATGATCCCTATGGGTATGGGTAACAATAATGTGCGTTATTTCTTCTCCGGCGACGGCAGAAAGAATTGAAGCAATATGTTCATCGTCTTCTGGACCAGGGTCTATTACAGCTACTTGACCGCGTCCCACTATATAAGTTCCTGTGCCGGTAAAAGTAAATCGACCTGGATTATTGGCAACGACCCTACGAATAGTTGGAGTGACCTCAACGGCACTCCCGTATTTTGGGTCAATGTCTGTCACGAAGGGAATGCTCACTTTAAGAACCTTTCATCAGGTCAGTAGCTTCCAAGTAGGTTGGTTTATCTCCACCTCCATGAAGGACAATATTAGACCCAGATATCCATTTGGCTTTATCCGATGCTGCGAACAAACATGCGTTAGCTACATCTTGGGGGTCACCCAACCGCTGCATTGGCAAAGTTGCAGCGATTTTAGCAACGCTTTCATCATCTCCATAGAAGCTCCTACTCTCATCAGTCAATATAAGACCAGCAGTAATAGAGACAACTCTGATATTTGGACCCCATTCCAATGCGAGCGTTTCGGTTGCGTTAATTACACCAGCCTTTGCAGCGCCATAGGCAACACCTAGAGGATTCGCTCTCATCCCACTCACACTAGAAATATTTAAGATCACTCCTGTCCCTATCGACTTTCTAATAAGGTTCGCTGCTTCTTGAGAAAACAGTATTGTCGATACCAGATTTAGATCTATGACACTACGCGTAAAACGTTCGCTTGCTGTTGAAGAGTCCGCTGGGGGAGCCCCACCGGCATTATTGACCAATATGTCAAGCTTTCCGTAACTATCTTCACAGAGAGCTATTACAGTCTTAATTTGTTCGTGATCCCGCACATCACAAGTAACAAAATTGGCTTGCCGCCCATCATAAGCAATAGGAACTTCTGGGGCGTTTCTTGCACATACGACCACTTCAGCACCAACACGCAAGAAATTTTCAGCTATTACTTTTCCTATACCTTTTGTACCGCCAGTAACGACGACAACCTGACCTTCGAAGTTTTTTTCTGCAATTGTCACAATGTGCCCCTAGAAACATAAATAGTTTGCTTTACATATTGTGCCAGATCATGGCCACGATTGAGATAACCTTAGAAGTTATCTACTCTTGGGACCATAGGAAAGAAAAGCGAGTCAGTGTGGTGAACAAAATACTAACCGAAGAAGAAGTTGTCGCTCAGATAGAAGATGGTATGACTATCGGTGTAGGAGGATGGGGGTCACGCCGTAAACCCATGTCGTTGATTATGGCGATTATTCGTGCAGGCATACAGGATTTAACTGTTGTCAGTTATGGCGGTCCCGAGATTGGTCTACTTTCCGCGACTGGGCAACTAAAAAAAGCTATCTATGGTTTTGTCTCGCTGGACTCTATTCCTTTGGAACCTCACTTTAGGGTTGCGAGACAGACAGGAAAGATCGAAGCTACAGAATTTGATGAAGGTGCTTTCTATCTTGGATTAATGGCTGCGGCGCATCGTGTTCCTTTCTACCCGACGAGAGCTGGTTTAGGGTCTGACATGTTAGAAATGAACCCAGAACTCAAATTAGTGGAATCTCCGTATCCAGATAAATCTGGGAAACACGAAAAACTTGTAGCAATACCAGCCTTTGATATAGATGTATCGCTAGTTCATATGAACCGCGCAGATCAAGGGGGAAACGGGCAATTTCTTGGACCAGATTTATTTTTTGATGATCTTTTCGCGATGGCTGCAAAGAAGACCTATATGAGCTGTGAGAAGATAGTAGCTACAGAGAATCTGCTTGATGAAGGAAGCGTCCATACACTTCGAATTCCACGAATTTTTGTAAACGGAGTTGTTGAGGCGCCACGAGGAGCCCACTTTACTGAATGCCCTCCAGATTATGGAAGAGATGAAGAATTTCAAAAACTTTACGCAGCTACTGCTAAGGACTCTGACCTTTGGGAAAGTTTCAGGTCCCGATACTTGGAAACTGATTCGCATCAGGAATATTTAAGAATGGTTGATTCTCGGAAGGAGGAAAAGTGAGGCGCTCTGATATCTGCATTGCCGAAATAGCCGAATGCTTCCGAGGTGAGAGTGATATTCTCTGCAATCCAATAGGAATTAGCCCAATCATCGGTGGTCGATTAGCGAAAGCTACGTTCGCACCAGATGTCGTAATGACCGATGCTGTTTCCGTATTGGCAACGAACACGCTACCAATCGGCGATCAAGATGCTCCAAGAGTGATTGAGTCGTATGCCCCATATCGAACTATTTTTGACATTCTATGGTCCGGTCGTAGACATGTGATGATGGGGGCGACGCAAATAGACCAGTATGGAAATCAAAACATCGCTGCGATTGGGGGTTTCCAAAAACCAAAAGCACAACTCTTAGGATTGAGAGGAGCTCCTGGGAACTTAATTAATCACCGAACTAGTTATTGGGTCCCAAATCACACGAAAAGAAGCTTTGTCTCCAAAGTTGATGTTGTTTCCGGCCCGGGTTATGACCGGATGGGTGAAATTGGGGAACCGGGCAATAGGTATCATGACTTACACCGTGTTGTCTCAAATCTAGGTGTCTTCGATTTTGATACTCCTGACCGCCGGATGCGTCTTCGGTCAATTCATCCAGGTGTTGAGGTTGCTGAGGTAGTTGAGAATACTGATTTTGAAATTGTTATTCCTGATAATCTAGAACTAAGTCGTGTTCCTTCAGAAGCTGAACTGGAAATCATTAAAATCATTGACCCGACGGAACTGAGGTATTCCGAGGTACAGGATGCATGACTTTCATCCAAAACTTCAAACCCCAATTTGTAAGAAGTTGGGGATTAACTACCCTATAGTTCAAACAGGAATGGGTTGGGTGTCAACAGCTCAGTTGACAGCAGCAACTAGCGCAACAGGGGCTATCGGTTTCCTTGCAACAGCAACGCAAACATTCTCTGAAATGAAAGTATCTGTTAGAGAGATTCAAGAATTAACGGACAACCCTTTTGGCATTAACGTTCGAACTGATTCGCCTGATATCGAAGAACGGCTTGACTGGGCGATCAAAGCAGGAGTTAAAGTAGTTTCTTTCGCTCAAGCTCCAAAACCAGAAATGGTTAAAAAACTTTCAGATAGCGGAATCGTAACGATTCCAACTATTGCTGCAAGAAGGCACGCAGAGAAAGTTGCTGAGTGGGGAGTCGATGCTGTCATTGCTCAAGGGCAAGAAGGTGGCGGCCACACCGGCGAGGTACCAACGGCAGTTCTAATCCCTCAAGTTACTAAAGCCATTGACATACCAGTTTTTGCTGCTGGTGGGATAACAGACGGGCGCGGACTAGTAGCCGCTTTAGCGTGGGGTGCGCAGGGGATTGCTATGGGAACCAGGTTTTTGCTTTCCGATGAAAGTGATGTGCCTACTGAAATTAAACGAGCATATTTTGAAGCAGTTGTCACGGATACGATTCGAACTCAGTCAATTGATGGCGTACCGCAGAGAGTCATTAACTCTGGGATGGTCCAAAATCTAGAAAGAAATCGGTACCTTAAATTCCCGAGAGCTGTGAAGAACGCTTTAAAATTTCGACAAGCGACCAACACATCTTTTCCAGATTTACTCAGAGAAGCTATTGCTATGAAGAAGAATCAGGAGATGACTTGGGCGCAAGTAGCTCTAGCTGCAAATGCCCCGATGCTGACGAAAGCAACCATGGTAGATGGGAATTACGAAATCGGGATAATGCCAACGGGCATAGGCTTAGGAGTTATTGAATCAGCGCCAACAGTTTCAGAAATCATTGAAGAAATAATGACAGAAGCTTCTCAATGTCTCAGAGACTTAACCGCACCAGAGGAAATGAATTAGGTAGCCGCATGGACTTAAATTTCACTGTTGCAGAAAAAACTTTTCGTGACGAGATACGAACATGGTTACAGGAAAATAAGCCAAAGGAAAAATGGCTCCCAATGGATACAGAAATTGGGTTTGAGCAGCATAGGAGTTGGGAACGCCAGCTTTTTGATTCAAATTGGTCTGTTCCCAATTGGCCAAATGAGTATGGCGGGAGAGAATGCTCATTAATCGAATGGCTGCTTTTTGAAGAAGAATATTACCTATCGGGGGCGCCAGGTAGGGTCAATACCAATGGGATAACCCTATTGGGTCCCACGCTGTTTGAATGGGGTACACAAGAACAAAAAGACCGGTTTCTACCACCAATGGCTGCTGGTGAGGACATATGGGCACAGGGATGGTCCGAGCCGAACACAGGAAGTGACCTAGCGAGTCTCGCAACGACCGCGATTCGCGATGGAGAAAAC
The DNA here is from genome assembly GCA_036687775.1 of Actinomycetota bacterium. Taxonomy (GTDB): domain Bacteria; phylum Actinomycetota; class Acidimicrobiia; order Acidimicrobiales; family UBA8592; genus UBA8592. The sequence continues at coordinate 6,960 of JAYYZG010000052.1, read as the reverse complement.
TATGTTCTTAATGGTCAGAAAACTTGGTGTTCAAGAGGCGCTTGGGCAGATTGGATTTTTTGCATAGTTAGAACCGACCCTGCTAGCGAAAGACATGCAGGTTTAAGTTACCTTCTTGTCCCTGCAGATGCGCCAGGGCTAACGAGAAGACCTGTTTCCCGGCTAGATGGGGAACCAGCGTTTGCTGAATTGTTCTTTGATGACTGTTTGGTTAAAGCTGAAAATAGGCTTGGAGATGAAGGTGCTGGCTGGAATGTAGCGATGGCTACTGCAAGCAGTGAAAGAGGTTTAAACCTTAGAGCGCCGGGCAGATTTCTTGCTGCTGCTAATCAACTGGTTGAGCTTTACCGTGGCTTGTTAGCGGAAGAAAGAGCGATTCCCACGGAGCTTCGAGATCAGGTTGTTGATGGATATATCGCCGCACAAGCCTATCGATGGCAAGTGTTCTCTAAAGCTTCTGCTTTGATGCACGGAGCAAGTATGGGAGCAGAGGCGAGTTATATGAAAATATTCTGGTCAGAACTTGATGTGGATTTACACGCTACAGCTCTTCGGCTCTTAGCTGATCGAGGTGAATTAGTTTCCCCAGCCCCAGATGTATTTTCTGGAGGAAGTTGGATGAGCGGCTACTTATTTGCTTTAGCTGGACCGATTTATGCAGGAACAAATGAGATTCAACGCAATATAGTTGCTGAGCGAGTTTTGGGATTGCCAAGGAAATGACGCGCACAATCATGGAAAATAATATCTCACCTCTCACGAGAAGAATTACTAGGGGGGTTTTCGCCTATGGATTTTAGATTTACGGAAACTCAGATTCTTTTCGCAGAAACAACGAAAGAAATGTTAATAAGTGAATGCACCCCTTTGAAGTTGAGAGAAATGATCCAAAATGATCAAGGAACAATACCTGACTTGTGGGGGAATCTTGGTTCTATTGGCGTGTTAGGTATGACAGGGCCAGAAGAGGCTGGTGGCTTAGGAATGACAGATATTGATCATGTCTTGATCATGGAAGAACTTGGACAAGTTATCTGTCCAGAAACTGTTCTCGAACATACTGCAATCGGAATTCCGTTCCTTGCGAAATATGGTGAAGGGGAAATAGGTGATGACCTTCTCGCCGCTTTTATCTCAGGTGAAATGAGGATTTCCGCTGGATTGGATAATTCCTACGTCGTAGGTGCTGACTCCGCTGACTACCTTCTTATGAGAAACATGGATGAAATGCATCTTGTCCCTATTGAAGAAACTGTGATCACATTCCAGAAATCTGTTGATGAAACTAGGCGGATTTTCCGAGTTGATTGGGAACCATCTAAGAAAAGCAGAATCACTAAATCAGATCAGATAATTGAAGAAACAATGCTAAGTGCAACTACGGCGGCTGCAGCACAATGCGTTGGCATCGCAGACCATCTTTTGGCTGAAACCATTAATTATGTCAAGGAGCGAGAACAGTTTGGTAAACCGGTTGGGGTAAATCAAGCAGTTAAGCATCACTTAGCCGATACTGGGAAAGCTATTGAATTCGCTCGACCGATGGTGCATCGTGCCGCTTGGACAATATCAAACAACGATGACAATAGGACACCCGTTGCTATGGCTAAGTATCTAGCCTCAAAAGCAGTGGATCTTGCGTGCAGGACTGCCTTGCAATGCCATGGAGCGATTGCGTACACAATAGAATACGATCTTCAATTATGGTTGAAGAGAGGATGGGCACTTTCAGCTTCGTGGGGGGACGCTAATGCCCAACGGGACAAGATAGCAACGAGTCTTCAAGTCTGAAAACTATGTTGACCACTTGTGACAATGCTCTTATCCAAGAAAATTCTCTGATTGGTCCGATACATTCAAAGGGGACTCCATGCCGGATAATTGAATTGTAGGAATTCTTCAGGGAACTGACCAATTTAGCCTTGACGAGATAGTTGAAATTGTTGAGAAAATAGAAAGTCTTGGGTATCCGTCGATGTGGATCCCAGATTTCTTTGGCAGAGAACAAATTGCATTATCCACGTTCATTCTTTCGGTAAGCACAGATCTTCGAGTTGCAACAGGAATTTCAAATATTTACGCCCGCGATGCGATGTCCCAAGCACAAGGTTGTCAGACGGTTAATGAGATGTTTCCTGATCGCTTCAATCTTGGGTTGGGGATTTCCCATCCGATCGGAGCGCAAATGCGAGGACACCAGTGGGAAAATCCTATAGAAAAGATGAGCCAATACTTAAAAGATATTCGTGCAATAAGATTAGAAATGCCTGCACCGAAAGATGAATCTCCTTTATATATCGCTGCTCATGGCAAAAAGATGCTTTCAGTTGCTGCCAAATATGCTGACGGTGCCAACACGTATCTTATGCCTCCTCGCCACACGGCAATGGCAAGAGAAATAGTCGGGTCCGATACGTTACTAACAGTTGTTTTGCCCTGTTGCCTTTGCACGGATCCAGAGAAAGCACGTTCGATCGCACGACGTGCGCTCTCAATCTATATGCCTTTAGGCGCGTATCAACGTGCTTGGACCGAATGGGGCTTCGGTAGCGAATTAACTGATGGTGGTTCAGATTACTTAATTGATTCATTAATTTCGTGGGGTGATGAAAGTAGTATTAAGTCCCGCATGAAAGAACATCTAGATGCTGGAGCTGATCAGATCGTAATGATTCCATACAACTCAAACTCGGGTAAGTTCCCCCCTTGGGATTTACTTGAGGCATTGGCGCCACAGAGCCCGGCATAATGACTCAAGAACATTTAGCAGCAGCTCAACGTTTACGAAAAGCAGTACAGAATCTTGCGCAGCGAGTTATCCAATTTGAGATCAAACCTGAAGATTTAGACGTTGTTGCCAAAGCGATAGAAAAATCTGCTCGGGATTTGAAAGGAGAGGAAGTACCTAGATGGTGGGGGAGAAAATCAGATAATGGAGAAACGCGTTCAAGATCATATCGGAGCCGCTCATTATTTCAGGGAGAGCTCCACCTTTTCTCACCAGAACTTTTCTGGGATGAATACTTTGGCCCTGACGGGGAACCTGGTTATGAGTTTCGGGTCAATCTTTCTGACCTGTATGAAGGACCACCGAACGCTGTCCATGGAGGGTACATTGCAGGTCTTTTTGACGAACTTTTAGGAGCGGTACAATCTTTAGATTCTGGAACTACTGGATACACGGCGAAATTAAACATCAAATACAGGTCATTTACCCCCATCAACAAAGATCTTCGATTTGTAGGCTGGATAGTGCAGTCATCTGGTCGCCGAATAACTGTTAAAGGGCATTGCTTAGATGAAGGTCAAGTCTGTTCCGAAGTAGAGGCGCTATTTCTGAGACCCAAAGATGTAAGTTAGAAGATAATGACTAAAATACTCTTCGTCTGTACTGGTAATGCAGCACGCTCAGTCATGGCTGCAACCATGATGAAAGCCAAATCCCCTGAACATGCGATTAGGGGAGCTGGGACACTCTCTATTCCCGGTCTTCCCATGAGTCAACGCACTCGGTCTGCATTAGAAGGCATGGGATTGTCAGACCCTGACCATCGGAGTCGCCAGTTAGAGAAAGAGGATTGTGAATGGGCGGATCTAATAATTGTTTTCGAGAAAGAACACATTGAATATTTCAAGAGGCACCATGTTGACTCTCTGCAAAAAACCGGATCTCTGCCACGCTTAGCAAAGGAACTACAGCCCGGAGATAAAAACGTGAGTGAAAGAATTATGGATCTCTGTTTAGATAAAACTATTTTCTCTACATGGGAAGAGGTGCTTGACCCAGCAGGTGGAGATCAAGAAATCTTCAATTCTTGTGCAGAAGAGATTAGTGTTTATATATCTCAACTAGCATTGAGAATCTAATGGAGCAAGAAATCCCTGAATCTTTGTGGATCGTTCGTGAGAGAGCGATAAATCGTCCTAAGTATCGGGGTGTTCTCCATAGTTATTGTTTCTTCCTATCTATACCAATTGGTTTAATTTTTATATTTACGGCACCATCGGCGAGAACCTCATTTGCCGCATTCACCTTCGCTTTTGGAGTTTCATCAATGCTAGGTATTAGTGCCTTATTTCACCGTACGGAATTCACAGATCGGGGATGGATGCGCTTCAGGCGTCTCGACCACATTGGAATATACCTTTGTATAGCGGGTGGTTCCACCCCGATTGGGATGCTCGTAGTCGATGGATGGGTGCAAAAAACTGTGTTGATTACTGCATGGGTTGGGCTTGGGATTGGGGCAACTCTACGCTTCCTTCCCTTTGACCCTCCGTACGGTTTGATGAATACATTGTTTCTTTCCATGGGCTGGGTGTCTGTAGTAGCGATACCCAAATTATGGGATTTCCTAGAACTTAGGTGGATCATTCTTTTAGCAATTGGAGGGATGCTCTATACGTTGGGGGCTTTCATTGTCGGCCTCAGAAAACCTGATCCTTGGCCGGATATTTTTGGCTATCACGAAATCTGGCATCTAATGGTGGTTGCTGCCGCTACCTTACATTATTGCGTCATGGCATTCGGCGTCATTCCCAACGCATAACAAAAACGACTCTTTAAGGCTCCTAGAATACTTCATAGTGTTGAACGATTAGATTGCATAGGAAAAAATGACAGTTGGCCCTCACCCCAAACCATGGCCGGAAGATCCTTGGTACGATCCAGAGCTTTTAGAAAATGGTGATACGAGAAATGTAGTTGACAAATATCGCTATTGGACCCGAGAAGCGATAGTTGCCGACTTAGACCACTACCGGCACCCATTCCATGTAGCTGTGGAGAATTGGGAACATGATTTTAATATTGGGACAGTGGTACGCAACGCTAATGCTTTTATGGCTAAGGCAGTCCATATCGTGGGTAAACGAAGATGGAATAGAAGAGGCGCAATGGTAACCGATCGATATCAACATGTTTTTCATCACGCATCTGTAGAGAAATTTGTTGAATGGTCAGTTGCTGAATCAATTTCGGTTATAGGGATTGATAACATACCGGGATCAACCCCTATAGAGAATGCTTCTCTTCCTAAAGACAGTGTGCTTGTCTTTGGGCAAGAAGGGCCCGGACTGAGCGAAGAGATGATAGAAGCAACATCTCAGATTCTCGCTATTACTCAATACGGATCTACGCGTTCAATTAATGCCGGAGTCGCAAGTGGTATTGCTATGTATGAATGGTTAAGCCAGCACGTAAGTTAAAGAAATCTTTACTTGAACGGTGGGAAAGAACCCTGAACATACGCTTGTTCCTCAACTTTTTCCTTAATCTTCCAACCATCGTCTGTCTTTATACAAAAATCGTTATACCAACCGCCGACAATGAAAATATGGAGTCCATCTCCACTCGGGTCAAAGATTCCATCTGCGTTCACTGGAACACCCATAGGGTTGTAAAAAATTGTTCTGCAGTTGGCTGAATCTCCGTGGTAATCAATTGAAGTTTTTCCAATCATGTGTTGTGTCATAGGAAACATAGCGAGATTCTCTTGCAACCATTTTTTTACTGTTTGGTAATCACCTTTTCCATCCGGCCCACCGGAACTTTCATAATCCAGAAAGGCATCACTCGTGAAAACTTCATCAAGTAATTCCCAGCTCTTGGTATCAATGGCATCCACGTATTTGACCATAAGCCTTTCAATTTCAAGGTGGTCACTTATTTCTTCTATGTTCATGCGGCTCCTAAACAATCCGACTCTCTGTATCTCCCCAGTATTCATCACGTAGAAGACGTTTATATAGCTTCCCAGTGGGGTGCCTAGGTAGTTCTTCTCTAAAATCAATACTCCGCGGGCACTTTGCGCGAGCTAGTTGCTCTTGACAATATCTGAGAAGTTCCTGTTCTACTTGGGGTGAAGCGGTAGTGGGATCAATGAGCTGAACCACGGCTTTGACCTCTTCGCCGAGATCGTCATTAGGTACACCAAAGACTGCGACGTCAAGGACTTTCTCATGCATAGTTAATACATTCTCAGCTTCTTGAGGGTAGATATTCACTCCACCAGAGATAATCATGAATGCTTTCCTATCGGTGAGATACAAAAACCCATCATCATCTACTTTCCCGATATCTCCTAGGGTTGACCAGCCATTCTCAAGTCTCGCCCCTTTGGTTTTCTCAGGGTCATTGTGATATTCAAAAACAGAGTCACTTTCAAAGTACACTCCACCGATTTCACCATTGGGTAACTCATTTCCCTCATCATCAACGATGTGTAGCGTCCCCTGTATCGCTCGTCCAACAGTTCCCTCATGGGCAAGCCAGTCTTCACTATTGCAATAGCAGAACCCGTTTCCTTCTGTGCCGGCATAATATTCGTGGATAATTTTTCCCCACCAATCAATCATCTGCTTCTTTACAGGGATTGGGCAAGGTGCGGCAGCGTGAACAACTGATTGTAAAGAAGAAACATTAAAGGATTCTCTTTGTGCTTTTTCGAGTTTAAGAAGGCGCACAAACATAGTGGGAACAACTTGCAAAAGGGTTGCATTATATTTTTCTATACTCTCCAATAATTCAACAGGTCCGAAACGAGGCATGACAACGACCGTCCCCCCAAGTTTTTGAATCCCGCGGCAAAACCTAAGTGGCGCCGCATGATATAGAGGGGCAGGCGATAAATAAATAGAGTCCGGAGTAGCGCCGAACAGCATTCCTAATAACGTAGTAACCCCATCAGCCTCACCCAAAGGGACACCTGGTAAAGGTGATTTCACTCCTTTTGGCCTACCTGTTGTTCCAGACGAGTAAAGCATATCTGCCCCCTCAACCCTAGGTCCCAGCGGGTTCGTTTCTTGGTCCACCAAGAGTTCATCTAGAGAGTCAAAGCCTTCAATTTCTCCTCCAACACTCAGCCTCAAGAAAACATCTGGAATATCATCTTTTAACTCAACTGCCTCTTTGCCTTTATAGGGCGAAGTCAAGAAAGCACCAGCCTCACAGTCCTTGAT
>JAYYZG010000051.1:0-10256 GCA_036687775.1 Actinomycetota bacterium | reverse complement strand
CATCCGGTGAGTCAGTGCAAGGCTTACGCAGTCTAGAGGATGGGTTTATACCACCTGTTTTTGAGAAATGGGGTGGGATTCAGTTACTAGATGGGAAGCGTATTATCCGACCTGCAGAATCGCTGGAATACACAAGAGTTCTTACAAAAGAAAGTGGTATCTTCTGTGGAATTTCTTCTGGAGCAGCGTTAGCGGGTGCTATTAGAACTGCGGAAAAAATTGACACAGGCAAAGTAGTTTTTGTGGTCTGTGATGGTGGATGGAAATATCTCTCCACTGGAGCCTGGTCAGGGTCCCTAGAACAAGCGGCGGATTCAATTGACTCGATTATTTATTTCTAACGACGGGGGCAGCATGAAATTGGAAAGGATATTTTGTGTGAGTATCAAACAGTTTTGCCGTACGATTGAAGATCGTGGATAGCCAACGACCAATAGGAATCTTTGATTCAGGATTTGGGGGGCTAACTGTGGCTCGCGCCGTTATAGACCTCCTTCCTGAAGAAGACGTAGTTTACTTTGGGGATACAGCGCGATACCCGTATGGCCCTCAACCGCTTCAACAAGTTAGAGAGTATGCCGAGGAGATCACCGATTTTCTCATTGATGAACATAATGTGAAAATGGTCATTATTGCTTGCAATACTGCGGCAGCAGCAGCATTGGGTAGCCTCGGAGAAACCTTAGAAATCCCAGTGGTGGGAGTAATCGAACCGGGCGCGCAAGCTGTCGTAGAGGTGTCTGCTCGGAAAAGAATTGGAGTCATCGGCACCGTAGGAACTATTAACAGCGGGGCTTACCAAAAGACTATTCAAGCAATAGCAGATCCTAGTACCAAGGTCACATGTATTCCCTGCCCTGGGTTTGTGGAATTTGTAGAGAAAGGAGAGTCCTCTGGTGAGCAGATACAAATTCTTGCGCAGCGCCTACTTGACCCTATTGTCAAAGCAGATGTAGATGCCCTACTTTTAGGATGCACACATTACCCATATTTGGCGAGAACGATTGGTTCTGTTGTCGGTGAGAACGTCGTTCTCGTTTCTTCGGCGGATGAAACAGCGTTTGCCGTTTCAAGAATCCTTAAGGAAAGAAATCTAGAGTCCTCACAGAGAAAAACTGGAAACAGAACATTTATTTCATCAGGGGATGTATCTTGGTTTGCAGAGTTAGGACAGAGACTTTTCGGCCCTGAGTTAGAGTCGGCAGAGTCCCACGAATGGAGTGCAGGCTCGTGACAGAATCCCCCCTTAAAATAACTGTTCTTGGTTGTAGCGGCAGTTATGCCGGCGCAGGCGGTGCTTGCACTGGATTTCTAATCCAAAGTCCCAAAGCAAATGTTTGGTTAGATGCTGGCCCCGGAACACTTGCAAATTTGCAAGATCACCTAGATCTCTCTGACCTCACAGCAATTGTTCTGAGCCATGAACACGCAGATCATTGGCTTGAACTGCCTGTCGTCTACAACGCGATTCGTCATTATGTTCTTTGCGATCCGATACCAGTCTATGGAACGCATGGAACATTGAGTTTGGCTAGAAGCATGTGTGAATCTATTGAGGAGTCCTTTGCTTGCGAAATTGTTAAAGATAAAGATTCACTTCATATCGGTGATCAGTTTTGGCAATGGTCACGAACCCAGCATTATGTAGAAACTCTCGCATGTAGGGTTAACGTTGCAAATTCAAGTTTTGTTTTTACTGCTGACACAGGGCCGGAATGGGATGTCAAGTCGCTTGGCGAAGATATCAATCTGGTTATTTCGGAATCAACATTTCTCTCAGATAGAGAAGGGGAAGAAATACTTCACCTTTCTGCTAGGCAAGCTGGGGTATTGGCTTCAAATGCAAAGGCTGACAAATTAGTACTTTCGCATATTGCTCCTGGAGAAGATGAAACCGCACACTTAAATGAAGCGAGATCTGTTTTTGATGGACCTGTATCTCTAGCATGCGTTGGGAAACATTACTTAGTCTAAAATCTTTCAGGAAGGGAGATTTATAATGGATAGACCAGATAGTAGGGAACCGGATCAACTACGAGAGATAACCTTTGTACGTGATTTCACCACGATGGCAGATGGCTCAGTGCTCGTTTCATTCGGGAATACCAGTGTTCTTTGTACAGCGTCAATAGATGAGGATGTTCCACGATGGATGAGAGGGTCTGGCACTGGTTGGGTTACAGCGGAATATTCGATGCTCCCTGGGTCATCTCCCGAACGGGTCCGCAGGGAAACAAAAGGACCGAAAGGTAGAACGCAAGAAATCCAACGCCTTATCGGAAGATCCTTAAGGGCTGTGTGTGATATGAAAAAATTAGGGGAACGCCAGATAACCGTAGATTGCGATGTCCTCCAAGCTGACGGGGGGACCCGAGTAGCATCAATTTGCGGGGGATTCTTAGCGCTCCATGATGCGCTTTCTCGATTAGTGCAAAAAGGAGAGATTTCGTCTCACCCAATTATTGAAGCATGCGCCGCAGTTTCAGTAGGCATCATCTATGGGGAACCAAGGCTTGACCTTCCTTACGAAGAAGACTCAAAGGCTGATACGGACATGAATGTAGTAATGACTGAATCGGGGGAATTTATTGAAATCCAAGGAACAGCAGAAAAATTCTCCTTTACACGAAATGAGTTAGATGCCCTCTTGAAACTCGCGGAGAAAGGAATTCAAGAGATAATAGGGTTACAGAAAGAACTAATAGAGACGCCCCCTAGTTCTTAATATGCAATTAGTTTCGGCAACAGCCAATCCAGATAAGTTTATTGAAATCGCTGAAATACTTCCCGCGCAGATTGAATTGTTGCCACGACCTACCGATATCCCTGATGTGGTAGAAGATGCTGATGATTTAGCGGGGAATGCAAGACTTAAAGCTAATGCGATCATGGAAGCTACAGGATTGGCAGCCATCGCCGATGACACAGGTTTGGAAGTTGATGCATTGCAGGGCGCCCCGGGTGTCCACTCGGCACGTTTTGCAGGCGACTCTGCTACTTATGAAGAAAATGTTGCCAAACTGCTTAAAAGCTTAGAAGCTGTTGCTATCGGAAACCGAACGGCAAGATTCAGAACAGTAGCGTTGATCGTATGGCCAGACGGAAATGAAACCATTGCACATGGAGTCGTTGAAGGGCGAATAACTGAAAACCCGATAGGGGAATTAGGTTTTGGATACGATGCGGTCTTCTGTCCACATGAAGGACGAGGTAAAACGTTTGGGGAAATGGCAAATAGCGAAAAAAATCTTATTAGCCACCGAGGTAGGGCATTGCGTTCACTGAGTGAGAAACTGGGATTGCTCTCTTAACGTTGCTGCGTGACTTTACTTGCAATTAGCATCAGCATGCTGCCTAGAAGTGTTGCGCCAAAAGAACACATCCATGCGACCCCGTACCCGAAAGAGTCGGCAACAAGACCGAACCCTATCGGAGCGATCATTGCTCCTAATCGGATACTTGTTTGTAAAGTAGCAGTGGCAGCTCCTGGTTCCTCGGGGTGCTGCTCAATCACACCAAGTAGCAGAAGTCCTGGCCACGACCATCCGATTCCAAACACAAAAAGTGCTCCAAGGAGGACGCTACCTTTGGATCCTATGGAAAAAAGGATGAAAGCAAATGACCCAAGTAAAAGCGATATTGATACAGCCTTAAATCGATCAAAGCTGAAACGATCTGCAAGGTAACCCCACCCGAGTCTCGCTACGATCATGACAACACCCCCGAGTCCCAAGATCAACCCAGCGAAACTTTCGGAGTAGCCGGCATTTTTCGCTGTTGTTGTTAGAAAACCTGAAACAGTAACTACCGCAGCGCCTGAGAACGCTCCTGCCATTGAGATAATTTGTAAATGTCTTGAACCCCACATCTCTCTTCGCGAGGGAAACCTTTTTGACTTTGGGACAATTACCTTTGGGATAATGAACCATGTAGGTATAGCGAGGAAGGAGAAAACGAGGAAGGCGCCGCGCCAACCAAAAAGTATTCCTAAGGTGGGGACCGCAAAACCCGCCAATGCCGTTGAAAATGGGACAGCTGATTGTTTGACAGCCATAGCTATACCTTGCCTGTCCGGAGCCACTCCAGTAGATATCAAAGTGTTGGTTGCAGGTTGAATTATGCCTTCCGCAACTCGATTCAAACCTATGCAAAGAAGCAGTAGAAGATACGTATTACTAATAATCCCAGTTAAAAAAGCTGCTAGAGCGGCAATTGCCACACCAATGCGCAGAATAAGCTGCGGACCTCGTTTGTCAGCAACTCCGCCAGCGGTAGACATAACAATGCTTGAAACCAGGTATCCAAAAGTCAATAATGCACCTAGTTCCGTATCTCCAAATGAGAGATCTTCTTTTATTTCTGGAGCATAAGCACCTATTAAAAAGCCGGGAAGGGCAACGATTGTGATAGAAGCAGCCGCAGCACCTGTAGGGCGCCAAAACGTCTTTGGAGTGTCGTCACCAGACGAGTTGTCAACCATTAACTGAAACTACTTCCAATCCACTGCTAAACACACATCATCTTAATATTGTCATATTGACTATTTAAACTGGTAAGATCATGTTGAAATTAACTAAGGAACGCATTGGAAGATAAATTTCAAAAATCATTGGCACTTTATACTGACCACTATGAGTTCACGATGCTAGATGCCCTAGTTAAAGCAGGGCATGCTGATCAAAAAACAACTTTTGAAGTATTCACTCGGGAAATTGCACTTGGACGACCTTTCGGGGTTTTCGCAGGGGTTATACGCGTGTTGCAAGGTCTAGAAAATTTCCTATTCGATGAAGATCACCTTCACTACTTAGAGGAACAAAATATCATTTCTGGTTTTACAAAAGATTGGTTAAGAGAATTTCGATTTAGTGGAGACCTGACAAGTTATAAAGAGGGGGAAATTTACTTCCCACGTAGCCCAGTACTCACTATTGAAGCCCCATTGGGAGAAGCTCTTATTCTTGAAACTTTCGTTCTCTCTATCCTCAATTCCGACTCAGCTATTGCTACTGCTGCAAATCGAATAGTTGAAGCCGCATCAGGAAGATTTGTCATGGAGGCTGGATCTAGGAGAGTTACACCAGAAGCGGCAGTACATGCAGCTCGCGCCGCTTATGTCGGTGGTGTAGACGTTACGTCAAACCTTGAAGCAGGGAGACGTTGGGGGATCCCTACTGCTGGAACTGCTTCACACGCTTTCACACTTGCGTTTGAATCAGAAATTGAAGCATTTGAAACTCAATCAAAATATTTAGGTCAAGATTCAATTTTCTTGGTTGACACTTACAACATAGAAGAAGGTATTCGTAATGCGGTAAGAGCGTCTAATGCAAATTTGAAAGGAATTCGAATAGATTCCGGAGATTTGGCCACAGAAGCACAAATCGCTAGAGAGTTGCTTGACAGTTTAGGAGCGCGTCAAGCTCAAATAATGGTTTCAGGAGATCTTGACGAATATCGGATCATGGAATTAGTAAACGCACCAATAGATGCATTTGAGTCAGGTCATAGACTTGTAACTGGATCTGGATCCGGATCCGCAGGTTTTGTATACAAACTTGTAGAGATAGAGGAACCCTCTCATAAAGATGGAATGAGACCTGTAGCGAAGAGTTCAAAAGGAAAAATATCAAAAGGCGGACAAAAAATCGCTAAGAGAAAACTCAACCTTGCCGGGACTGCTATTGAGGAATCCTTGTTTCTGAAGGCTCACGACAACATAGATATACCTTCGGGAAATTATAGGAATCTCCAATCACAACTCATTGAAGGCGGAATCGTAAAAGAAAATTTTTCTTTGGAAGACGCGAGAACTCATTTGACGAAAGTTCTATCCGAAATTCCAGAAGAAATACGATTACGCGTAGAAGATGACCCTGCTGTTCCAACAGTCGTCTATGGGGAAGAGGGAGAGGATGAATAAGCCTACGAAAGCTCTCCTGATAGTAGATGTACAACCTACATTCTGTGAAGGTGGTTCGTTGCCAGTTCAAGGTGGCAACGAGGTCGCTGAAGATATTGCAGTACTTCTCAAATCTGACCATGGATATCAACACGTCATAACAACACAAGATTGGCATATACAACCAGGTCAACACTTTGCTGCAAGTCCTGACTACATAAATACTTGGCCCGAGCATGGGTTAGCCGGCTCAAAAGAAGCAGACCTTCATCCTGAGTTGGTAGATGTCATGCATCGCATAACGCATATGGTTAAGAAGGGCATGTTCAATGCAGCTTATTCTGGGTTTGAAGGAGTTGATGAACACGAGAGAGGGTTAAACAAAACTCTTCAAAGAAATCATGTAACCCATATCGATGTCGTAGGTTTAGCTCTTGATTATTGTGTGAAAGCCACAGCGATTGATAGCGTTCATCATGGTTATGAAACAAGAGTTCTAACTCAATTTTCCGCAGCGGTTTCGCCAGAGAAGATGGATTCCACAATTTCAGAGCTTGAGAAGGCTGGCGTGGGAATAGTGGGGCGCTAATGGGGAACGATGAAATTATTGCCCAAGAACAGTTTTCTGATGAAGATCGCATGTTCGTTGCAAATTATGAACCGCGAAATTACCCACCGAATGCGGTAACAGCTGACGTGATTTTGTTGACTATTCGATCTGGAAGACTAGCTGTTCTTCTTGTTGAGAGAGCCAATCCACCTCAAAGTGGTTCATGGGCATTACCAGGCGGGCATCTCAATCCAGATGAATCAATCACGCAAACTGCTCTCAGGGAGCTTACAGAAGAAACAGGACTAACAGCAGAACCAGCACATTTGGAACAATTGCAGACATATTCAACCCCTGGAAGAGATGCCAGAGATATCAAAATGAGGGTCACATCAGTTGCGTATCTTGCATTTATGCCAGACCCAGGAACCCCTCGGGCAGGTTCGGACGCAAGATCAGCACGCTTTTGGGCAGTAGATGATTTACCTGAATTTAACTCTCTACTTGGGATCGATGAAGGTCCAATTCTAGCTTTTGACCACGCAAACATGCTCCGAGATGGTCTTGAGCGAGCAGCGTCCAAACTTGAATACACAACGCTTGCCACTGCTTTCGTTGATGAGCAATTCACAATTTCAGACTTACGTCATGTCTATGAATCTGTTTGGCGGAGCGATATTGATCCAGCGAATTTCTCAAGAAAAGTAAAGGCAACACCAGGATTTATCGACCCTACAGGAGTTAAGAGAGCAACAGGTCGGGCTCCAGCTGGCTTATACGTAAAAGGCTTAGCAGATATTATCTCACCGCCTTTTTTTAGACCGAATGAACCATGAGCTATCACCACTTCGAATGATTGTCAGTTATCCTCGTAACCCAGATAACCTTACGAAACCAAGCGCCGGTGGCGGAATTGGCAGACGCGCAGGGTTTAGGTCCCTGTGTCCATTAGGATGTGTGGGTTCAAGTCCCACCCGGCGCACCAATAGAGTTAAAATATGGCTTCCGACGTTGGAGCCTCTAAAATTGAAAATAATTAGAACCGAGAATTAGGAGCATTCAGAACATGGCTATACCTACTAAAGCATCCGACGACGTTTCCCGAATGGCGGGACAATTTAACGTCTACTCACAGCTATTGAGAAACCGCATTGTGATGCTATGGGATACTGTTGACGATGAGATTGCTAAAGAGATCACCGCGCAATTGTTATACCTAGAAGGTGAAGACTCTGATAAGGATATATGGCTATACATTAATTCTCCTGGGGGTTCTGTTACCGCAGGAATGGCAATTTATGACACGATGCAATTGATTAAACCAGATGTTGCAACTTTATCCTTAGGTTTGGCCGCGTCGATGGGGCAATTTCTGCTTGGTGCAGGAACTTCCGGGAAAAGGTACTCATTAAAGCATGCAAGAATAATGATGCATCAACCACTTGGCGGCATCCAGGGTCAAGCTTCCGATATTGCGATCCAGGCAGAACAACTAAGTTATATAAAGAAACTGATGGCCGAGTTGATAGCGGAGCATACAGGGCAAACTGTTGACCAAGTACGGACAGATTCAGACAGAGATAGATGGTTTACTGCCGAAGAAGCGAAGGAATATGGCATTGTAGACCATGTCATTACGACTAGAGGAGAAGTTGACTAAAGAAGTAGCAGCACTTCTAGTTGTTTAGATCTAAAGGAATTGGTGCTACTGGGACTGGGTTATCTTCCTTAAAAACCACACCACATTCGGTTCGGCCATAAGTTGACAAGGCTTCAACCGAACTTGATGCTTCATCCATATCTGTTTGGAATTGGAGTAAAGCATTAGGGCGTTCATTGGCTGAAACAGAGACAAGTGACTGGAGTATGGCTTTGTAAAGATTCGCAACAGTTTGAGCCTCTTCAGAGATAGAGGTAGGAGCCATTTCGGCGAAACTTGTCAAATCTTGTTCTGCGATCGTAACGCTATTGGGTTCATCAAAATCAAAATTATTCAAAGGGGCATCTGGAGAAGCTACTTCAAGGAATTTCTGACAAAAAGCTAAAGGGTCTTCTTTTGGGGTTGACGAACACCCAACAAAAATGACTACACAGAGAACAGGGGCAAGAAGATAGGAAACTCTATTCATTTTAAGAATTTCTAGCTATCTCCCTTAAATCAGAGATAGCGTTCGCAGGACCCTTTGGATGATTAAAGATTGCGCTTCCTGCAACAAAAATATTAGCTCCAGCGGAGGTTGCTTGGGCTATAGTTCCTTCATTTATTCCGCCATCAATCTCAATGTCAACTGTAAGGCTTTGTTCCGTAATCAATTTTTTGAGATTTGTGATCTTGGGTTCTTGTGAAGCTAAATATTTCTGCCCCCCGAATCCGGGGTTCACTGACATAATTAGAACCTGATCAACCAAATGGAGCACATGTTCTATAGTTTCTAGAGGTGTAGAAGGATTTAATGTTACGCCGGCTTTCGCACCTAGTTTTATAATTTCATTTAGGGTTCTATCAAGATGCCGAACTGACTCAACGTGAACCATGATCAATTCACAACCTGCTTCCACGTAGAGAGGGGCCAACAAGTCTGGGTCTTCAACCATAAGGTGAGCTTCAAATGGGATTGATACACATTTCCTGCATGAAGCAACAACATCTGGACCGACAGTTAAATTGGGTACAAAATTTCCATCCATGATGTCCCAATGGATTCTGTCTGCGCCTGAATCTTCTAACATCTGGACTTCATCTCCTAGGCAACTGAAGTCAGCGGGAAGGATCGAAGGGCAAATTTCAATGGACAAATTCTCACTATTTGAGACCATTTTCTAGTTTCTCCTTGTTCCCAATAAAAAATACTCGCGAGGGATATTCCATTATTGCCGAAACAAAAGCATCTGTAGGGTAATTTCCCGCCAACTTAATGATTTCTTTAAAAAATATGTAAATAACGAGAAACTATTCGTCAAAAATTACACCAGGATTCAGTATCCCTGTGGGATCAAAAGCATCTTTTAGCCCCTTAAATAATGCTATTTCTTCAGGTGTCCTCCGGAGGTTTAGGTATGTTGATTTAGCTCTACCGATTCCATGTTCGGCAGAAATGCTCCCCCCCAAAGAAGCCACAAACTCAAGAACTGCCTCATCCACTGCTAAATCATTTTCGCTGGGACCCATGACATTAACGTGGATATTGCCATCACCAGCATGACCGAATAGGTATGTTTCAGCATCTGGAGCGCATCCCTTAACTATTGAATCAACCGTGTCAATGAAATATGGAAGTTGATGATGGGGGATAGTCACGTCAAGTTTGTGAGGGATCCCTAAAGCTGAAATCGCTTCAGTGTGTAAGGACCGGTAACGCCACAGTCGTGACCGACTGGTTTCATCCTCACCAATTGCGACAGCTTCATTGTTTTTGAGAATCCATCCATTTTTGCTTGTATCAAGTCGTTCCAGAACTCCCTTCGGCCCACCAAATTCAAGTAATAGATACGTGGAATACCTATCTTCCCATAATGTTTCCAAACCAAAATGCTCGCATACGAGAGCTAGTCCATTTCGGAAAAAAACTTCGCAAGCTTGGATATCTTCATTCGTGCTTGCAAAAAGGGTGACAATGTCAAGGGCTTCCTCTGAAGATCCTAGGCCTAAAATCATGACGACCTTTTCTTTAGGTTTTGCCCATAGGCGCAACCGAGCTTGAGTTATTATCGCAAGTGTTCCCTCACTCCCGCACAACAAACTAGGCAAGTGGTAACCCGTATTATCCTTTATCAAGCCGCGCACATCTCCTACAGTGATTCCCT
>JAYYZG010000050.1:0-24360 GCA_036687775.1 Actinomycetota bacterium | reverse complement strand
TTCGTTCTCTCTATCTTCGTCATCAACGACAATAACGAATTCTCCTGCGGCTATAGCGTCAATGGCTTCTCTAATTGTATTTAATTCAGGCATGATCTTCTTCCTTCTCTGCTGTATGGATGAGTTGCCGTTCCACATATTTAGCGAGGACGTCAACCTCAATATTGACAGAATCTCCAGATGTTTTATTGCTTAGATTGGTGACTTCCCAAGTGTGAGGGATAATTGCAATAGAAAAGGACGTATCGTCAACGTTGGCAACTGTGAGGCTAATTCCATCTATGGCAATAGAGCCTTTTTCACAGATGTATCTACTCCAAGAGTCATCAAGATCGAAGGTGTACTTATATGAACCATCATCCTCGCTCTCGATGTTCATGATTTGTGTTGTCGAGTCAACATGGCCCTGGACTATATGGCCACCTAATCTTCCGGATGCTTGAACTGGGCGCTCAAGATTAACGAGACTCTGCTGAGTTAAGGATCCGAGACTAGTTCTGTCCATCGTTTCAGGAACAGCATCTGCGCTCCACCAATTATCCCCGTAGTCAGTGACGGTCAAGCAGCACCCGTTCACAGCAATCGAAGCCCCAATCTCAATATCATCGAGAATTTTTGTAGCTTCAAAGGTGACTTGAACCCCAGAACCAGAATGGGTAATATCAAGAACTTTCCCAACTTCTTCAATTATTCCTGTGAACACTAGACTCCCATCTTTTCGGTAATGGGCAGGAGAGACTAGGTCCCAATTTCCTCTCCCATCCGGACTTTGACCGTCGGCCTTGGGATCACACCAAGTCAGCCAATCCATGTGGAAAGGCTCGTGGGCTAAATACTCGCTTTGAGTATTATCACCACCGGTTAGGACTTTCACCTAACTCCCGAGGATTCTGTACGCAACTAACATTGCTATTTCAATTTAATGTATACCATTAATTCGTTAAAGGCAAATTTAGCTACTGGTTTCGGGTAGATCTATTAGGAGATGCTTTGAAAGATCCCCGGTTAAAGTTATTTCAATTGCTCGAGTTTCAAAGAACCACCCATCGTCATGGAGGGCAAATGTGTCATGATACTTCCCAGCGATAATCGGCTGCAGGTTAAAATCTGGAACACTTTGCAGGACAGTGAAATATGAAACAGATGAAGCTTTCTCATCTTCAATGATTATCTCTACATTTGAAGTCAAATGATGAGTATGGGGCGTTCCATCTTCGTATTTTCTTGTAGTCGCTTCGTATAAAGCTGTCACTGCGGTTTCGCCGGTAATAGCTCTTTCTGAGTCTAAAGGGTCAAGGAGTATCTTCCCCCGTGAAAAAAGTGCTCCTATTGTGTCAAATTCACCAGCATCAACCGCTCTGGCATATTGAAATATTAGATTCCGTATTTGATTTGATGCGTCCATGTCTTTCCCATAGTAACCACTAACGATCAGGCGCTGACAAACGAGTACACTAGTCTAAAGAAATCACTAGTTAGGAAGGGTCTCCGTGTTTTTATCAATCCCAAGCCCCAGTTCGGGTTCGTTTGATTTAGGGCCTCTGACTTTACGCGCCTACGGACTAATGATTGCATTAGGTGTGCTAGCAGCTGTGTGGCTCATGGCAAAAAGATTCGAACAAAAGAGCCTACACCCTGAACATGCTTCTGCCATTGCTATGTGGCTTGTTCCCGCAGGGCTCGTAGGGGCACGTGCATATCATGTTGTAACTGATTGGCGCCGATTCGAGGGGGACTGGATTAGGGCTATAAAGATTTGGGAGGGTGGTTTAGGAATTCTTGGAGGACTTGTTTTCGGGGTTGGGGCTGCAGTTTTTTACTGTCGGCAGAAAGAACTGGATCTAAAGACTGTGACTGACATCGTGGCGCCAACTTTACCCTTGGCTCAGTTAATAGGTCGTTGGGGAAACTACTTTAACCAAGAACTATTTGGGCGACCTACGGACCTTCCTTGGGGGTTGGAGATAAATCTTCAAAAAAGACCCGCTGGTTTTCAAAGTGAAGATACTTTCCACCCTACTTTTCTCTATGAATCAATATGGAACTTACTCGTGGTTTTTGCATTACTAAAGATTGAAAAAATGAAAAAACTACCCTCTGGGTTTCTGCTTCCAGCATATTTCGCGCTTTATTCAATAGGACGTTTGTGGGTCGAAGCCCTACGTATTGACGAAGCCACACAATGGGGTGGCATGCGAATCAATATTTGGATCTTTGGAATAGTCGCTGTCGCGAGTATCGCCTCAATATTCTTTGGAAGAAAAAATAGTTATGGGCAAACACAAGAGACAGTAGATGACGTGGCCACCAAAGTTGGTGAAGAGTCAAACTGAAATTAACGGTATATATTTTAAAGCTGCGCGTAAGAGAGATTTCCGCTAGTTTCGTTAGTCAGGTGACCTATGCTTCAAGATAATCCCTACGAAGATCGTTTCGAGAGAACTTTTGCTTTTATTGATTTATCGGGCTTCACTCGCTTTACGGATAGCAAGGGAGATAAAGCAGCGCTAGGAGAGATCAACAAATTTCGTTTATTCGTAAGGGAAATAGCCTCCCGAAAGGGGTTGAGGATAGCGAAATGGCTTGGTGATGGAGCGATGCTTGTCGCAGTTGAACCAGAGATCGCAACAGAAGCGATCATGGAAATGCAAGGGAGGATGGAAGCTCTTGATGAGAAGCTCGGTTTACGAGCTGGGCTTGCATCAGGACCGGTGCTAATGGTTGATGGAGAAGATTATCTGGGGCATCCAGTCAACCTCGCAGCCCGTCTTTGTGATCTCGCCAAACCCGGTGAAGTATTAGCTACTAAAGAGATGATGACGTCATTGATGGTAAACACTCCTTCCCACCCAATCGGAGAGCAAGAAATAACAGGATTGCAAGAAAAGGTTGAAATAGTCCGTCTAGTAGATTCTGAATAACTGGGATCAGGCATAACGGGGTATACGCGGTCAAGGTTCCACAGCATGTATTGTTGGAGATCGTGACCTGTTGGAAGAAACTACAGCTAAAGCAGGGTAAACAGTTTTCGTTTCCCCAGTATAATAAAGCAATTAGGTGAAGGAAATAGTGGAAAATTCTGCCTCATGGAGTGATCTCGGCGTTGACGCAGCAATTGTGGATGCTTTAGAAGAAAGGCAGATTACCTCGCCTTTCCCTGTTCAGTCGTTGACAATTCCAGATGCACTCGCTGGATTAGATGTTTGTGGAAAAGCTAAGACTGGCTCAGGGAAAACTCTTGCCTTTGGAATCCCTATGATCCAAAACTTACAAAAAGATAAATCTAAGAATAGGCTCAGGGGATTAATTCTTGTCCCTACGCGAGAACTAGCCACACAAGTACGCGAAGAACTTGAACCGTTGGCGGGATCAAAGGAAATGAAGATAACGGCTATCTATGGGGGGGCGAATATCGATGAACAAATTAAGACCCTTAAGAAAGGCATTGATATGGTTGCCGCTACGCCTGGCCGGATGATTGACTTGTTGGAAAGGCAGGAAATCAACGTTCAGGGACTTGAAATCGTAGTCGTTGATGAGGCTGACAGGATGGCAGACATGGGCTTTCTTCCTCAAGTTGAATGGATACTTCGAAAAGTTGAGCGGAAACATCAGACGTTGCTATTTAGTGCCACATTAGATGGAGCTGTTAATTCGCTTATCCAGCGATATCAAACTGAACCAACTATGCATGAAGTAGAAGCAGAAGAGATAACGGTTGAAGAGATGACTCATAGATTTATCCATGTTCATCAACGCGACAAAGTAAAGGTCGCTGCTGCCATATCTAAATCAGTTTCCCGGACATTGATGTTCTCCAATACGAAAGCAGGATGTGATCGCCTCGTTAATAAACTTCTTGATGAGGGGATTCGTGCCCAAGCAATACACGGGGATTTACGTCAAAATATTCGTGAGAAAGCTCTGGACCGGTTTGCGCAGGGGAAACTCCCAGTTCTCGTCGCTACAGATGTGGCAGCTAGAGGGATTCATGTTGATGATGTCGAAGTTGTCATTCACTATGACCCACCGAGTGATCACAAAACATATCTTCACCGGTCTGGTAGGACTGCGCGTGCGGGAACCAAAGGCCTTGTAGTCACCTTGTCTTTGTGGGATCAGGAACTTATTGTAAAGCGTCTCCAGAAGCGTGTTGGCCTAGATATAGCATTGGTGGAAATGTTTTCCAATGATGAAAGATTAACGGACTTGAGTGGGTGGGACCCCGGTTTGTAGGCTCGTGGTTTTTTACGACCGACCTTTCCTCTAGAATTACTACATGCATTTAAACAAGTTTTCAGCACATGGATAAAGATCTTGTGGACTGGGTGCTTTCGAGCGCTGAAGCTGGCATACAACCTCTAGATATTGCTGCTGCGATTGCCAGAGAAATAGCAGTGATCAAGGGTCTCCCTTCTGGACAGAATCAACCCAAATTGATTGCGAGAGGAGAAGTAGTAGCACCGCAACATTTGACTTACACACCTGATTTGATTGGTGCTGCATATGAAAGAAGTCTTGATTCGGCTAAACGAAGGAACGAAGGAGTCCATTACACCCCATTTTCAGTAGCTAAAAAATTGGCACAAACGGTTCTAGCCGGCACAACGATCGGACCAATTTGTGACCCTTCTGTTGGCGGAGGTGCATTTTTGCTTGGAGCTGCTGAATGCATGAAAGAGATGGGAGAGAATCCAAAAAAGATCGTTAAGAATCTGCTGTGGGGAATAGACCTAGACCCAGGAGCTATTGAAGTTACCGAAGCAGCAATATCACTTTGGGGGTCAACAGATGAGTGGGTACTCCCTGAAGGGAATCTCGCCGTTGCAAACTCACTTGATGTCGGCAAGGAAGCATTCCAAAACCCACCCAAAGAGGGTTTTGAAGCAGTTATCGGAAATCCTCCATTTCAGAATCAACTGCAGGAACAAACAGTTCGCCCCTTAAAAGAAACTAATGAACTAAGGGAAAGGTGGTCAGTAAATGCCGGCCCATATGCAGACACAGCCGGCTATTTTCTACTAGTGGCCTTATCAATGCTTTCAAATAATGGAAGGTCACTTCTTATCCAACCACAGTCAATTCTCGCTACCGCAGATGCAAAACCGATCCGTCAAAAATTAGGAGAAGAAGCCAATCTTCTAGGTATGTGGATAGGGGGACCGAATATCTTTGAAGCTGGTGTTAATGTCTGCGCCCCTCTTCTAGCCAAAGGATCTTTGACTGATCAAGTTCAGATTTGGCAAGGGAAAGACGTTCAAAAACACGATGTTCAATTAACGAGAGAGGATAACTGGGCTAAAGCAATCTCCATTGTTCAGGGCATACCCAATGTTCGCATTTCTGGTCCAAAGCTGGGTTGCCGTGCCCAAGCAACTGCTGGGTTTAGGGATCAATATTATGGTTTGATACAGCACGTTTCTGAATGCAGTAGGGTCAGTCCAACTATGGTTCCACTCATCACGGTTGGGATGATTGACCCACTGCGAAATCGATGGGGAACCAGTCATTTTAGATTCGCGGGAAAAGCCTGGAATCATCCGGTGGTCAACTTGGAAACACTAGCTAATGACAATCCTGAATTATATGAATGGGTTACCAGCCGACTGAAACCTAAAGTTCTTGTTGCAACACAAACAAAAATTCTTGAAGTGCTCCCAGACCCGGAAGGAATTCTTGTCCCATCCACTCCAACGATAAGCGTGGAATGTGATGAAGAAGATATTTGGAAAATCACGGCAGCATTAAGCACACCCGCCGTGAGCGCCAGTTCATTTTCAATAACTGCTGGGTCAGCGCTTTCCTCAGACACGATAAAGCTTTCAGCCAGACAAATTGATGAGATTCCATTGCCAGAAGATGAAGAGTCTTGGGAATCTGGAGCATATTTTGCTGAAAGAGCGTATAAAGCCGAAACAGAGAAAGAATGGAAGATTTCTCTCAAACAAATGGCAGATAAAATGGGAGATGCATACAAGGAAACGAACCCATCCTTGCTGGAATGGTGGACAGAAAGGATTCCTAGATGGCGATAGGAGTCGCTTCTGATGTTGGAGTTTGTAATTTATGCTGATTGACTTAAAAGAACATTAAGAGAAGTTTGGTGGAAACTAAACTCAGCAACCTGGGAAAGGCACCCAAGGTGCTTCCAGTTTTTACTGGGATGAGGTCCGATAGAATCGGGCAACAAAGTGTCTGAGTAAAACTCAGAAAGTAACGAAGGTGCCGACCAAGGAGAAATATAATGGCACCGGCCAAAAGAAATAAAACTAAAGGACCAACATTGGACATAATTGAAGGCGGTCAAGGCCTTATAGAATCTGCTATGTCTGGGGTTCCTTCCCACCCTAAAACCTATTCAAGAGACTTACCTGTCTCCGGAGCATGGTTCCCAGGGGATCCTGTTGGTCATAGAAAATTTGTAGCGATCACTGACGGACGACCTTTCGCTCTTGAGCCAGGAGGAACATTAGCTGAAGTAATACAGGCCTATGAAACATGGGGAAAGCTTAATTCAGATGCAAGCAACGCCATCCTTATTTGCCACGCCCTTACCGGTGACTCGCATGTATCGGGTGATAGCAGCTCATCGCACCCAACTCGAGGTTGGTGGGATGAAATCGTTGGTTCAGGAAAGGTAGTAGACACAGATGAATTCTTTGTCGTATGTATCAATGTCCTCGGTGGCTGCCAAGGGAGTACGGGGCCAGCATCGTTAAACCCTGCAACCGGAAGACCCTATGGAAGCCAGTTCCCTAACATCACAATCCGAGATATCGTGCGAGCTCAAGCAAAAGTAGCTGATCATCTTGGAATCGAAACCTGGCATGCAGTTATTGGTGGTTCAATGGGCGGCATGCAAGTACTCGAATGGGCTGCTATGTTCCCAGACCGGGTCCCGAAAATTTCCGCTGTGGCAACCGCATTATCCGCCAGTGCTCAGCAAATTGCTTGGAGTGCGGTAGGGAGAGCAGCTTTAGCATTGGATCCACGTTGGCGTGAAGGAGATTATTACGACGCGGAACCAGGTGACGGGCCGCATGCTGGTTTAGCTATTGCTCGGGCTGTCGCCCAAATTCACTACCGAAGCGATGAAAGTTTTCAATCACGTTTTGGGAGATCACTAGTAGAGAAAGATTCCCTATTCGGCCTTTGGGATAGGTTCCAAGTCGAGTCGTACCTTGATTACCACGGTGAGAAATTAGTTCGGAGATTCGATGCTAACTCATATCTAGTTTTGAATAGAGCGATGGATACTCATGACCTTGCTCGAGGAAGAGGCTCAATGATCGATGCTGTGTCTAGGATTAAAGCCCGAGTTGCTACAGCGAGTATTTCAACTGACATTCTCTATCCCCCCCATCAACAACTTGATATCCAGCAGAAGATAGAAGCAGTTGGTGGCGAATGCAGTTACGTAGAAATTGACGACCCTAATGGCCACGATGGGTTCCTCTTAGCTGCAAATGAAATCGGGGAAGTTTTTACTAGCCTTATCCACGACTAACGTTGCAATAATTGCGTAGTCGGTTAAGTGGGTTTATTTTGGGGAAATATGCCTGAGGGAATTGAAGTAGAGTACTACCGAACAACTGCTTTGCGTGCACTACGGCGAAAAATAAATGTAGTTACAGCTGATGACCATTACTTTCTAAAAGGCGGAACCGAATCAGAAGAACTGCAGTCTTTTCTGGTCCAAGATGAATTCGTTACAGCAAGGAGAGTCGGAAAGTTACTTTTGCTAGATACTAAACATGGGATGACATTGGGAATACGTTTTGGGATGACAGGGCGCCTGCTGGTTGACGATTTTTCTTCAATCGACTATCTAGAATACTCCAGTGTTCGTAACGAATCTTCATGGGACCGTTTCTCCATAGGGTTTGAAGATGGAGGGACGCTCTCAGTTCGTGACCCACGTCGATTAGGGGGGGTAGAATTGAATCCCGAGACAGATTCTCTAGGTCATGATATTTATAGAATTAATGGAAAAGGATTAGGGGCTGTCCTTAAAGGTTCTTCGCGGCCAATCAAAGCAAGACTAATGGATCAACATCAAATCGCTGGATTGGGGAATTTACTTACTGACGAAATTCTTTGGAGGGCATCAATCGACCCTAGAAGACCTTCGGATTCGCTATCTATAGACGAAAAGCGCCGTCTTCTGTATCACATAGAAAACACAGTTCAACAACTAACTGAACTTGGAGGATCACATATGGGGAAACTTCAAAACAGTCGGAGAGCATCTGGATTCTGCCCGAAAGATGGCTCATTATTGGAAAGACACAAGGTAGGAGGAAGAACCACCTATTCTTGCCCTACACACCAGAGATAGGGGTTAAGTGAAAATCATCAGAAATGCGATCATCACAATGTCACTAAGCGTTAGCATCATTATTTCCAATGCTGAATTGGCTCTCGCCCAAATCACTGAATCCGATATAGGTTACGAACCTGGAAGCAATGAAACTATCCAACGGATCACATCTACTTTCGAGGTTAAAAGAGCTGTGATTGGGTTATTAATCATTGCTGCAATTGCTGGAGTGATTTTTTTCTTCTACTGGTACAAGACCGGCCAGTGGGCAAGAGAACGACACGCTCAACAGTTCGGGATAAATAGTAGAATGAGAGAACGCATTTCAAGGCAGACTCCCCGGAAGCAATGGGAGTTCGTTTCACGAAAACAGGATAAGTCAACTAAACCATTTCGGCGAAACCGTTCTAAAGTCAATTGAAATTCAGATACTAAGAAATATGAAAATCTTGATCTAAGCTAATCACTATGGACAACGAACTAGACATTGAAGCAATGGTAAGCCGATTTCGTGATAGGGCAGCGGCAGTGAAAAAACGAGACCTTCCACCAATAGGTGGAGAGGAACGACAACGATTTATGGATCAAGCACAAATCGATTATCAAGATTATGCAATGATCGGTGATTCGGAAGTCAGCCTAGAAGACGGCATTCTTACATTGAGAATAGATCTACGGTCACCAATTGAGAAATGAAGTTATAAGCTGTCCGATAGTGCGTCTGATTCTCGCTAAGCATTAGTATGATTGGTCACCTGCGGATGTAGCTCAGTTGGTAGAGCGCAACCTTGCCAAGGTTGAGGTCGCCGGTTCGAGGCCGGTCATCCGCTCAGATATTTTTTACTGTAGCTGTTCAAAGACTTGGATAGTAAGGTGAAAGCAGTCGCGGCTCATGCCGTTGCTTGCGTCGGTGCCCGAGCGGCCTAAGGGAGCGGCCTGCAAAGCCGTACAATCGCGGGTTCAAATCCCGCCCGGCGCTCAAACAAATCCATGAACACACTATTAGCAAACCCCGAACTATCCTATTGGAATGAGCGATGTTTCTCACGGGCCAGACTGGTGGCAAGATAAGGAAGGGAAATGGCACCCTCCTCATATCAAGGACGAAGATGGTAATTCTTCGAAGCAAAAAATTTTCTCCACTGAACCTGATATGTCAGAGGAAATAAATGAAGGTAATATCGCTAGCCATTTCAAGGAAAGATATGGTTGGGAAAATCAATCGCAGGCCGATTCGACAAGTCTTCAGGGGCGAGAAGCTAAGCCGAAGCGGTGGGCGCCGTCAAAAGGCGATACTAGAGCGCGATTTATGAGGCCTAGCACACCTTCTGATTTATTCAGTGGGGTAATAGGTTTGTTAGGAACCGGTCTTCTTATAACAGGTTCTTTCATGAGTTGGGCTACCGCTGGGGGAAGCCTAGCTTCAGGCACTGTTAACGCGCTAAGTGACTCAAATGGATTCGGTTCTTTAGTCACAGGATTAATTTGTGGAGTTAGTTCAGTACTCTTGTTGAAAGGTCAGAGGAAGAGATGGGTCGGTCTTCTACTTGCTCTGACTGCGGTGATTGCTTTAGTTATCAGCATTTACAGCATTGCAGATATCATAAACACATCAGATGGCATCCCTCAGAACCTCGTTGAAAGATTCCCTAGTATCGACTCGGCATACGCAAGTAAAGCAAAACTTGATCTTGGAGTTGGGTTATGGATGGCACTTGGAGGGGCAGTCGTCTCGTTACTTGCGGGCATTTCCGGCTTTAAAAGAAACACGTAGCCATCTTGATTTCCAACTTTTCTGGAGTGGGCATGAAGGGACTTGAACCCTTGACCCCTACCGTGTCGAGGTAGTGCTCTAGCCAACTGAGCTACACGCCCCAGTGATTTCAAGCTATCAAAGAAACCACAAAAATAACCTTGTTTTTTATCTCGAAAGTGATCTAAAATTTCTTATTCAATAAAACAATAGAGGGGGAAGGACCCTACTGGGTCTGATTCCACGATGATGGAAAAATCTACAATACGGTTAATAGCAGCAGTCACGGCTTTCATGATGGTCGCGGCACTCGTGATCCCATTGTTTGTATAGGGCAATCATTCTCCAGAGGAATAGCACATAGCCCCTTGTACTAACCAAATGCAAGGCAAAGGTTCGTTGATACTGCAGAATGCTACTAATCTAAAATCAAATGCGTATTCTTAAAAGATTAGCACTGGTCCTTTCCGTTGTTTCAGTTCTATTGCCTGCGTTCACAATTCCAGCTTCTGCTGACGATGACTGGTCTGAAGAAGATCAATGTGCAGAGGAAGGTGGCATTTGGGATGGAGATAATGGTTGCTACTGGAATGACGATGACTGGCCTTCGGAAGAAGATTGGTGCGCCGACGAAGGTGGCATTTGGGACGAAGATAACGGTTGCCACTGGGATGATGGGTCGATTTGGTCTGCCAATGATGAGGCAACGTGTCTAGCGCGTGGTGGAGCCTGGGATTCCGAGGGTTACTGCTATGAGGATGATGGGGAAATTTGGTCTGCCCGTGATGAGGCAACGTGTCTAGCGCGTGGTGGAGCCTGGGATTCCGAGGGTTATTGCTATGAGGATGACGGATCCGCTTGGTCTGCCCGTGATGAGGCTACGTGTCTAGCGCGTGGTGGAGCTTGGGTCACGGAAGAGGACTGGGGTTACTGCTATGAGGATGATGGGGAAATTTGGTCTGCCCGTGATGAGGCAACGTGTCTAGCGCGAGGAGGTATCTGGGAATCCTATGACTGGGGAAGTGGTTCTTGCTATGAGGATGACGGATCCGCTTGGTCTGCCCGTGATGAGGCAACGTGTCTAGCGCGTGGCGGTGTTTGGTTCACGGAAGAGGACTGGGGTTATTGCTATGAGGATGACGGAACTGTATGGTCTGCCCGTGATGAAATCACGTGTTCGCAACGTGGCGGAAACTGGGATGTAAACAGTTATGGTGATTCGGGATGTAATGATGGATCAATCTGGTCAGCTCCCAACGAGGCATCGTGTTTGGAGCGTGGTGGAGCCTGGGCCACGGAAGAGGACTGGGGTTATTGTTATGAGGATGATGGGTCGATTTGGTCTGCCCGTGATGAGGTAACGTGTTTACAACGTGGCGGTACTTGGTTCACGGAAGAGGACTGGGGTTATTGCTATGAGGATGACGGATCCGCTTGGTCGGCTCGAGACGAAATCACGTGTTTGCAACGTGGTGGCACTTGGGACTCCTATGAGGATTGGGAAGGCGGTTCTTGCTATGAGGATGACGGATCCGCTTGGTCTGCCAGAGATGAAACGTCATGCGTAGAACGTGGAGGCACCTGGGATCCCGAGGGTAATTATTGCTATGAGGATGACGGGGAAATTTGGTCTGCCCGTGATGAGGCATCGTGTTTGGAGCGTGGCGGGGACTGGTACGCGGAACAGGACTGGGGTTATTGCTATGAGGATGACGGAACTGTGTGGTCCGCTCGAGATGAAACGTCATGCGTAGAACGAGGAGGCAACTGGGAATCCTATGAAGATTGGGAAGGCGGATACTGCTGGGAAGACGATGGTTCCGTATGGTCTGCCCGAGACGAAGAAACCTGCATTGATCGCGATGGCATCTGGGAAGAAGAAGGAGATAATGGCTGGTGCTATGAAGAATGGGATGAAAACGCATATGAACCTGCTGGAGAATACAACGAAGAAACCGGTTGCTGGCTAGAAGTTTACGAAGACGGCGGTAGATACGAATACTGTGATGATGGATCCGGATCTTGGTTTGACCCCATTACAGGAGAAACAGAAACATGGTCACCAGCTGAATATGATCCAGAAACAGGTTGCACCACCCAAATCTTCAACGGATTCGCTGAGACATGGTGTGAAGACGGAAGTTACACGTGGATAGATGATGATGGCGGCATAAACCGGTCTGTATACGATCAAGAAACAGGGTGCCATACCGACACATACGCCGACGGAAGTATTGGGGTTTCTTGCGAAGGTGGATTCAGTTCCTGGACCGACGTTGATGGCAACATCGAAACATGGGCAGCGCCGGACATTATCATAGACTCAGAAACGGGATGCACCATTGAGACGTATGATGACTTCCGATACACCACCTGCCCAGATGGCGATTCAAGCTGGCAAGATTCTGATGGGACATCCGGAACATATAATGCGATAACAGGATGCTCTGAAACAACTTACCCTGATGGGGCTATAGACAGATATTGTGACGATGGCTCCGGCTCATACACCACACCTGATGGTGCAGTTGAAAATTGGGGTTCTACATTCTATGACGAAGAAACAGGGTGCTATACGCAGGAATACACTGACGGATCTTCGACATGGTGTGATGATGGATCTGGGTCATGGACGGATGAATACGGCAATACAAGCACCTATACCTACGATGAACGAACAGGATGCGGGACAGAACTCTATTCTGATGGGTCAAGCTCGACTTGGTGTGAAGATGGAACGAGCTCATGGACTGATGCGAATGGCAATACTGAAACATGGATAGCTCCAGAAACCTCATACGACGATGAGACCGGATGCACAACTGAAGCTTACGACACTGGTGAAATATGGACCTGGTGCGACGATGGTTTTACCTCCTACACAAATGAAGCAGGAGTTACCGAAGAATGGTACCCACCACTTGAGGAGCAACGCGAAGATGGGGCGCTGGTGCTCACCTACGAAGACGGAACCGTAGAGATAGTAAACCCGGACGGATCAATGCGAATAACCTGGTCTAATGGAGACTGGTACGAGGAGGAATATCGTGAGGATGGATCGAGAGTCGAAAGATACTCGGATGGTTCAACATACGTTGAATTCTCAGATGGATCTTCAAAATACACCGACCCTTCCGGAACAAGTTCAACCACAGTTCTAATCGGTGAGGGCGACACTGCGGCCTACTTAACACAGTACGAAGATGGAAGCTCCTACGTTACGTATCAGAACGGAAGAGAAACCTACACCGACGCAAGCGGATACAGCTACGAAGTAGTAATTGACCCAAATACGGGAACCCGGACCGAGACATCAAGCGATGGAGCCGTCCGAACCGAACGAACAGACGGATCTTTCGAAATCGTATATTCAGATGGGAGTAAAGACACTGGAATTCTCAACGCTGACGGAAATTTGATAATGACATTTGCAGACGGATCAACTCACATTATTCGTGAAGATGGAAGTGGAACTTACACGGATCCATTTGGCATCTCAACAGTTACAACCAAAGACGCTGATGGACGACAAACCTCCGTCTCAAGCGATGGTTGGAGTTCCACTACTTCTGCAGACGGGTCAACCACTATTACCACCAGCCCAAATGGTGAAGTTGAAACAGCTGTCTACTTAGAAGACGGGACAATAACAATAACTTCAAGCGACGGCTCTTCAACTCGATATGATCCCGCCCCCGGATTAACAAGCTTCGTTGATGCAAACGGATCCATTTACCTGATCCATGAAGATAACCAAGGGAATCAGATAATCTCAAACTCTTCAGGTGACGTTTCCGAATACAATCCATATTCGCAGATGACGACTTTCATCAATTCAGATGGAGAAATCCAAGAAGGGATGAGAAACCCAGATGGCACATATTCAGTTGTCTTGGCTGATGAAACAATCCTAGAATTCGATGCCTCGGGAAACCCAATTGGCACGGATGAACTGTTCAACATGGAAATAGTTGAAAATGCAGAAGAAATACGTATTGACCTTTTCAAGGGCGGAACTGATGAAAGCTCAATGCTTTCAGCTATTTGGGATAAAGAATCGCATGTACTCTCAGCATTTGACGAAGATGGTGAAGCATCCTTTACCGTTATGGTGGGTGAAAATGGAACCATACTAGTTGAGAATGATAATGGATTAACCGAATATGACCCCGTTAACGGGGTGACAGGACAAAATACTATTAGTTACGAATGGGGAGAAACCCTCATAGAATCAGTGGCTGGAACCGTGGAAATCTCAGCAGATGGACGAACCTTTACAAACACTGATGCCAGCGGACTTACTTCAACAGCGACTGCTGGGTCAAATGGTTGGCTCGTGGTGATTGATGGGGTTGAATATGAATATTCATATTAATCAAAGCGTTCCGAGTGGCTCTTTAGTGAGGTGTATATGAAGGACCAGTTTCGTACACTTACGCTGATCATTTTCGCAGCCCTTTTGGTTTCAGTAGCTGCATGTGGAGGCGGAGATCAAGAAGATAGTTCTGACAGTCCAGATGAACAACAAACTATATCCTCCCAAACCCCCGGCACAGGAGAATGCGTTTTTGAAGTAAATGCGGACTGCAGTGGTTTAGATTTGTCATATCAGGATCTTTCTGCAGTTGTGGCACCAGGGATTAACCTCCGAGGCGCCAACCTTACTGGAGTAGTATTAGATGGGGCGATGCTCATAGGGGCGAAACTCACCGGCGCACAACTTTCAGGTGCTTCTCTGGCCCATACGAATCTATCGGCTGCAACCCTTTCGCAGATACAGGCAACAGGAGCTATTTTTTTCGAAACAAATCTCTCTCACGCCGACCTAATTCAAGCCAATTTAAGCGCAGCAATCTTCATCCAAACTGATCTACGGTCGGCAAACCTTACAGGATCAATTATAGAAGGACTTGTTGATAGGAGGACCTTCAAATGTGGAACACTCTGGTCGGATGGTACCCTCGTTAATTCAAGTTGCGAAACTTCTAGCAACTAACCTCTTAAGCAGTTGCATACCATTTGGGTTGCGCTTATTTCAACTGTGTTCCAATAAAGTATTTCCATTTGTTCTTTGACCGCCTGCTAACGTAATAAGGTCTCGGATCAATTAATCGTAGTTAGGGGTGAAGAAAACATCTTGAGTTTAATCCGTTCTATTAAGGTTGCGCGAAGACGAGGAATGAAACATATAGCTTTATTTGTTAGACGTGTCGCTACAAAGATTTGGTTGTTACAAAAGAGGCTTTTTCGAGTTTTGTGGCTTGGTTGGTATGTAGCCATAAAGTTTTTCCGAAAGATAGGGAAAGGATTTCGCCGTTTCTCTGAACTAAGGAGTCAGGGACTCAGTTTCCGGAAAATTATTCTTTTGGCGCCTGCTGCGACGAAGAAATTGTTTAGTTTGGCGAGAAATGAGTTTAATCGCCTGAAGAAACAAGCAAAAGGTCACCGTCTTCGAGATAAGAAAGGGGCACGTAATCGAGTTGAATTAGTCAACCGAACTTATGCTTTTGAGCACCTTAAGAGTGAGTTTAATAAAGCTGTCGCTACAGGTGATACTGGTCTAGCTAGCAGCTTATTGGTAAAGATAGAAGCTCAGTACCCTCAAGCAGATTTAAACCCAGAGAGTGTTGCAATAGCAAGAGAGCGGTTGATAGAAGGCAATGTCCTCAATGACCATTTGAGAGAATTGATGCAGAACTCGATATCAGGACTCCACCCAAATTGGGATGAAATCGTTAAGCAGAATATACGATCAGCGAAATTAAAGAGAATGGTGAGGAAAAACCCGCGGCGAAAGCAACGTAATCTGCTAATGGCTTCTCATAAACACAATAGTTTCATGTTTCTCTTGCCGATTATTGAGAGGTTGAAAATGGAATCTAACATTAACCTTCGAACCTTAGACATATCCGTTTTGCATAACCCGCCGGTAGAAAGAGAAAACAGCGAGATTCCCGCATACGCGGACGAGTTAATTGATTGGGCAGATGTTATTTTTGTTGAATGGGCTAACGATATTTCATCGTGGTTTGTTGACCTTGTTCCCTCTAAGAAAAAAATAATCCTTAGATTGCATAGTTATGAATTATTGAGACCGTGGCCATTGCTATTTAACTGGGGAAAGATCGATCAGCTTATTTGTGTTTCTGATCACAATTTAAATCGATTACAGGAGGTGGTCCAGCCTGAAGAATTTAATTGCCAGACAAGGGTCTTGCCCAACGTTTTCGAGTTCTCAGATTATAAAAAACCCAAAAGGCAAGGTGTTGAAAGGACATTAGGGTTGGTGGGTTACGGAAGCCAAAATAAGCGAGCTGATCTAGCGTTAGATTTGCTCGAGCACCTTCTCCAGTTTGATAACAGGTGGAAATTGAAATTGATAGGATCCCCTCCTGCAGTTTCAAGAGAAGAAGATTATTTCCAGAAGTTTTTTGACCGGGCTGCCCCTCACCTTGAACGAGGAACTATGCTAATCGACCCTTGGAGTCCTGATCTTCCATCTTGGTTTCAGGGTGTTGGAATCATACTTTCATGCTCAGAACGAGAAGGCACCCACGAATCTTGTAGGGAAGGGATAGCTAGCGGTTGTGTCGCAGCTATACGTCGATGGCCCTGGGCGATGGATTACGGAGGAAATGATTCCTTATTCCCTGATAGTTTTATCTGGGATACAACTGCTGAAGCAGCAGAGTATCTTCAAGATTTAGTTTCACGTCTGGCGCTATCTGACCAGGGCAGGTATGAACAAGAGAAATTTTTCCAACGTGAAAGCCCCGAGAAGTTGATCGCTGAGTTAGTAGAGATGATTACATCGTGAGCGCGCATAAGGCTGGACGGTTGAAAATTTTCACCGCACTTGGAGATCAGAAAGACTTGTCTGCAAGCAGAGGAGATGTTCTGAATGAGGTCGAAACATATAGGAAACTTAGTTCTTTTGCTGATGTTTATTACAACGGCCAACTACTGCAGTGGGACGAGCAAGGCTTTGGAATCGTTCCTCAAGAAGTTGAATTGCCAGACGAGGCATTTGACCTTTACTACTGTCGGAATTCGCCGAAGCTCTATCAAGAATGCAAAGGGCCACTTTTGATTATGGCGTACCCCTATGACCCAGACATCTGGGAAATGGTAGATGGCGTAGTGGTAACCACATATGCTT
The DNA here is from genome assembly GCA_036687775.1 of Actinomycetota bacterium. Lineage (GTDB taxonomy): Bacteria > Actinomycetota > Acidimicrobiia > Acidimicrobiales > UBA8592 > UBA8592. Next base: position 7,128 of record JAYYZG010000050.1, on the reverse strand, counting down.
GGAAGAATTTTCTAGATAACTACAACGAGCGAAGCAATGAATTGAAACTATATGATGACCCTTGGTATCCGGATTCAATTCTTAAGCCGAGGCACATAACAGTCTTCGGACAGTCAATTACTCCTAGATTTACTGCCCAAGACAATGGAAAAATATCTAAGCTATATCGAGCAGCATTTGGAGAAGGATTTTCCGTAGGTTATCTCGGGAGAATTGACCCAACGTGTTACCCGCATCAAGTCATCGCTGCAATAAAAGAAATCAGAAAGGTAGATGATCGTATTTCTTTGACGTTCATGGGTCACATTCGAGAAGTAGTCATTCCAGGTTGGATACAAATTTACTCTCGCCAAACGTTAGAGATGATGCCTCATGTAGTCAGCGCATTTGATTGTTTGATATATGATCAAGACATTACAGGAGATTACTTAGGTTCAGTTAAATGTCTAGAGGCTATGGCTAGAGGGGTACCAATCTTAGTCCGTCCGTATGAGGCGAGAATTGAACAATTCGGGGGGGATTATCCTCTCTACTATCAAAATGAGCAAGAAGCTGAATCCCTCTTGGTTAAATTAAAGGATGATAGAAACTTTAGGTCGTCTATTAGAGAATATTTACTAGAACGAAGGTCCTACTATTACAGAGAAAACGCTGAGCTACGTCTTCAAGTTGAAGTACTTGAATTTCTAAACACTGTTTAGCTCTATGAGTTAGCTACTCAACACAAAAATTAAACCTCTGAACTATTTTTGAGTTTTATTTTGACTAGAAAATTACTGTGTTATAAATAAGCGCAGATAACAGTTATCCAGAAAATTAAAAGGCTAAAAAATATTTCTTAATTTAATGGAATGGAGGATTGAGGAAATTGTTAACCGAAAAGGAGATAGTGGCATTCCATAGGGATGGCGCGATTAAAATAGATAATGTCCTAAGTAGCGAATGGCTTGAGCTCCTTGCAAAAGGATTGGACGAATGTTTTGATCAACCTGATGGGTTATCTAGCGAACTGGTGATGCAAGATCTGCACATTCGAGTAGATCAATTTCCTGCATCTCGTTCTGAGTCCCTCCGAAGATTTATTCATGATTCCCCCACAGGAAATTTGGTGGAAGCAGTAGTCGGTACGCCAGTTAGATTCTACATGGATCAAATGTTCGTCAAACCTGCAGGGGAACTTATGGCCACTGCTTGGCATCAAGATACCTGCTATTACAATGTTGAAGGAGATGATCTCATTAGAGCTTGGATCTCTCCAGATCCGGTTCCTAGAGGAGCTAGCCTTGAGGTGGTTCGTGGTTCACATAATTGGAACATCACATATCGACCTTTAGTCGGACGAGACCCAATTATTCCTGAAGAAACTTATCGAGCTGATTTAGTAAAAGCCCGAGAACATGGTTTTTACGAACGGTCGGGTGAGGATTTCGCATACAGTGATGCGTTACTTGATACTTCCTTGCCAGAAATTCCAAATATTGAAAACAATAGAGAATCGTTTGACATTATTGGTTGGGATTACGAACCAGGGGATGTCATTTTATTCCATGGGAACAGTATCCACGCTGCTTGTAACGCAATTACACTCCCATATCGGCGACGCGCCCATGCAATAATGTTTGCGGGACCAGAGGTGCGCTATCGTAAACGTGTCGGTCAAGTCATCCCAGATCCGCAAGCGCTCTCAACCTATTCTCCACAAACTGGCCAACTTCTTTCAGATTTTGGGGAGACCTTCCCAATCATTAAATCAAACTAAGCCTTCTTGTTAACCTATGTTAGATCCAACCCATTTGAAGTTTCTTCGTACTTTTCCTTTGTCTCTGGGCAGGTCCAATGTGACCCGTTTTGTTCTAATTTGAAGCCAGCACGTCCGACCCAACCAACCTGTCTAGAAGGGTTTCCGACATGTAGTGCGTAATTTGGTACATCTCGGATAACAACTGAACCTGCACCTATAAGTGCCCAGTCTCCAACAGTTACTCCAGCCAAAACAACCGACCGGGCTCCGATGGATGCACCGCTCCCAATTCTTACTCCTTTGGCATCCCAGTCAGTAGCTTGTTTGGGAGTTCCATCAACTTCAACCGCTCTAGGGTAGACATCATTGGTGAGGATAACCCCGGGACCTATGAAAACCCCATCTCCGAGCTCTGCTGGATCGTAGATCAAAGCGTAATTTTGAACTTTTGTATTCTTTCCAATAATTACGCCCGGCCCGATATAAGCCCCTCTGCCTATAACACAGCTTTCCCCGATGCGTGCCCGGTCTCTTAATTGGGCGAGATGCCAAATCATAGTTCCGTCTCCGATTACGACTGAATCATCTATGTCAACTGAAGGTTCTATATGTATCGACATAATTGGATTCTAGTATGGTTTCTAGCAATGCTTCCTTAATCACCAGAGATAGTCCATGCATCATGGTTGGCTTTATTTTCACTAAGATACTTGATGATGGCTACACCAATGGGTAATCAAGAGACTGTTATTTTGGGCATAGTTAACAATGACATTACCAACGACACCAGGGTAAAACGAGTTGCTGCTAGCGCTGCCGCAGCAGGTTATACGTCACAAATTCTCGGTTTTGCACCAAATGAAAAAACTGAATCTACTGCTATGGGTGCAGTGAAGATAGAAAGAGTAGCTGTACCCATAGAAGTTCGAAGTTGGAAGCAATCTAAACTTGTAAAGAGTGCCCGTTCAAAATCTGGAAGAACCATTCTTTTCTTCCTTCAGCCGAACTTTCTGAGACCTGTTGAAATTTTTCTGAGGCGGTTAATTGCGGCAAAGCCTTTTACACGATTAAAGAGAAAATTTAGATATCTCGTAAACAAAGTACTTAAATGGGTAATCAAATTAGGAGTAAATACTTCAATATTGAACAGAGCTCTTGAAAATCGTAAATTGAGTAACACTGTTAGGGCAACTATGCGAAAAGTAACCGCCCGAGATTTTGAAAGCCATTTTGGAGGTGAAATAGAAAGAATTAAACCAACGTTGATACATGCGCATGATTTCCACATGATTGGAGTTGCTGTTGAGGCTGCAGAAATGCTTAGGGATATGGGTCACGAGACAAAAGTTGTTTATGATGCCCATGAACTGGTGGAAGGATTAGATCACCTTGAGAGTTCAGTGAAAAGCCATTGGTTGGCGTATGAGGAGAAGTACATTCACCGAGTTGACGGGATCGTTTGTGTCTCAAAACCTCAGGCGAAACGCTTACAAGAACGTTACGAACTCTCTGAACAACCTTCAGTGATTCTGAACTGTCCAATACTTGAGGACGCCCCCCGAAATATTGAGACGATCAGGGATCATGTCGCTCACAATGGGAAATTGCTTGTCTACCATGGTAAGGCTTCCAGAGCTAGAGGTCTAGAGACATTTGTCGAATCACTTGAATATCTTGACTCTGACATTCACATAGCGCTCATTGTGAACATTCAAGATACCTTCGTTAAGGAACTGAAATCGCTCGCTGAAGCAATTGGGAAACGGATACAAGGTGCTGAGGAGCGATTGCATTTGCTCCCTTACGTAGAGGCAGCAGATCTTCCTACTTACCTCTCTACGGCAGATATAGCTGTAATACCATTACATTCAACAGGTAATCACGAAGTAGCAATGCCTAATAAATTATTTGAAGCTATTCAGGCCAAATTGCCGGTTCTTACAAGCGAAAGGAAAGCTCTCTCTGAATACGTTAAGGAGAAGAGTATAGGAATGGTTTTTGCTGATAATGATCCGAAGAAACTAGCAGAAACCACACATTCACTAATTGAGAACCTTGATGAATTCAAATCACGGTTTTCCGAAGAATTCTTGCAGGAATGTAGTTGGGATTCACAATCGAAAATCCTTGTTAAATTTTATGAGGGGATCTTAGGTTTGCCAGCATCGCCTATAAAGGCAATAACAGTAGAAGAGATACAGATCTGATACGACAAACTAGTATGTTTGAGCAATTAAGCCTTTCTCAAATGCCGTCATCGTTCTTGTCGGAGTCTATTTGAATTATAATTTAACGAGTTAAGATCTGCTTATTCATCTCACGAGAGGTTAAATCTACATTGGAAAATACGAAAGTAGAGATGGATAAAAAGGTGCGAGTTTATGACGCTGAGTTTTCGTTACCTGATATGAAAATATACGTTTCGGAAACGAAAACTCATTTACGATTTGCTTTAGAAAAAGCCAAACTTGACCTTAAGGCGGCTAACAAAAATACTTGGCTCGGTCAATTATGGAATGTAATGAATCCGTTACTGCTCTCTCTGGTTTACTGGCTTTTGCTTGTTGTGATTGTAGGTAATGGAGGTAGCATTTTTGCTCTTGATGGTGTTCAGAGGCTAACGCAAATAGTTGGGGGACTATTTCTTTACAGGCTGGTTAGTACTGGTTTGATGTCTGGAGCTAAATCAATCATAAGTGGAGGGGCATTCGTTCTTAACACAAGACTTCCGCGATTAATTCTCCCGCTTGCTGCAGTAATCTCTTCGTTTCTTTCTTTTCTGCCGAGCATGTTGTTGTATGTTCTTTTTCATATAGTTTCAAGGAATCCTATAGTTCCGGAATTACTTTGGACCATCCCAGTAACGGCGATTCTTCTTCTCCTTACAACTGGTTTGGCTATGCTTACTGCAACTGGAAATGTATATTTCAGGGATATCGCTTCATTTCTACCGTACGTGACTCGAATCTGGTTGTATTTAACACCAATTCTCTATCTTTATAGTGAAATGCCTAGCTCTGTTAATTGGATGATCTATGCGAATCCTCTCGGCGCAATATTTGTTACTTGGCAGCAGGTAATTTTTGAAGGTATCACTCCAGGTATTACATATTTGCTAACGGGGCTAGCCTGGTCAGTCGGGTTATTTCTAATAGGGTTTTTTATGTTCTTGCGTAAGGAGAGAGATTTTGCAATCAGAATCTAAAGACCCAGCAATAGTTATCGAGAACCTATCTGTTACTTACAGGACGATGCTTGAGAAGAGGCCAACCATGAAATCAGCTTTGCTTCGGCTGGGGAGGTCAAAACAAGAGGTTAAGCACATTGAAGCCCTGAAAGGATTGAACCTCACAATTGAACGTGGCGATTTTTTGGGGATTATCGGACACAATGGGGCTGGAAAGTCAACATTACTTAGGACTATTGCCGGGATTCTACCTCCATCAAATGGGAGAATATCCGTATACGGTGATGTTACAACGCTTCTGTCAGTTGGGATAGGTTTCAACCCCGAACTGACTGGCAGAGAGAATATACGTTTAGGTGGTTTGGCCAATGGTTATTCAACGAAAGAAATAGTTAACAAGGAAGATGAAATAGCGGAGTTCTCTGAATTGGGAGAATTCATTGATTATCCAATGAAAACATATTCGTCAGGAATGTATTCGCGGTTAGGGTTTTCTGTTGTTACTCATATGGACCCAGATATTTTACTTATCGATGAGGCTTTATCTGCTGGTGACGCTGCTTTTCGCCAGAAAGCATCCGACCGCATACAACTGATGATGGAGAAAGCTAGCGCTATTCTTTTAGTCAGTCATGGTTTGAAGACAATTAGTGAGATGGCAACCAAATGTCTCTGGCTAGACCATGGCCAGATGATGGGTCTCGGGGACTGTGGCGAAATCGTAGAAGCATACAAAGAGAGTGTTGGAGCAGGATCAGCACATATAATTTCCGAAGAGATCTGAGCTGGAAACTCTCCCTAGCTTTTGAATGCAGTTATTGTTTCGCGAACTACGTTTGATAGTTGGCGATCTCTTTCGTTGGCGGTCTTTAGAATGTAATCATGACCTTTAGCACCTAATGCATACGCATCTTCTGGTGAATCAAGCCAACAGCGGATCGTTTCTGTAAGTGTTTCGTAAGTTCCTGTTACGCCTCCACCAGACTCGCTAATCATTCCTTTTTGCCCAGGCAATTCTGTCGCGAGCACCGGTATACCTACAGTCCAATACTCCCAAATTTTTGTTGGTTGTGCATTTCTGAAAGCAGGTGTATCAGAAAGTAGACTTAACCCAGCTAAACATTCTCGTGCGATTTCCCAGGACTGTTCATATGGCGTGCGTCCGTACCACGTCACCCGGTCGGAGAGGCCTTTGTCTACGAGAATTTTCTCCAACAATGGTACTTCACTGGGACCAATCAGTTTTAGGTGTAATTCTGAAATATCGTTTACAAGATTTAGCATCATCCCTAGACCTCTGCTTTCTCTTATGTCACCAACGTAGACAAGCGTCTGCGGGTATAGAATTTGTTCTGGATTGGGGAGATCTTCAGGGCTCGGGCAGTTTGTAATCACATAGTGAGCTTCTGGGCAGATTCGCTTATCAACAGTGAGAATAATATCTGAAAACCTTGTTCGAACGAATGATAAAACTTTCGTTAAAAATTTTATCAAAGGAATCATCCAAGTTTTTGCCCAAGAGCGATCGAACTGGACCATTTCGTAGTTCTCATGTACATCAGAGATAACTGGTAGTTTTTTTCGTAACAAGATCGGCAGTGCAAGTTGCAATTCTGGATCGGGCAAGATCACACTCTTGGGATTATGCTCTTTGATAATTCTTAAAGCTAGAAATGGGCCTGCAAGAAATCGCATTAACCTATTTGAAAAACGGATTGTCTTGATTTCGGCTGATAAACCACTACGTTCAAGTGAATTCTTATGCCGTATTAGTCGACCATCTTCGTGATGGTGCCCACTAGAAACGATAAGAACATCAAGATTATTCACTTACCTAGAATAGTAGCAATACTTATTTAGCTCAGGAAACAGTTATAAACAAACGCTGGTTAAGGATAGTTACCCTGAGTAGTAGTAGATGGCTCCTGCGTTGGTGGCTCCCGAGATAGCAGTTCCGGGTGCACCAATAACTAGCTCATGGCCCATAAACCCAATAGCGGTTCCGAATTCTGCGTTGGTTTCCGCGTCACCGGTGAAGACATCTTGGTCAACGTGCAGCATTTCATTTCCTGATGTTGTTACCCCGTTTGCGGTGCCGTAAAGGATGTGTGCTAGCCCAGCGTTATTGTGTCCGTTGATGGTTTCACCGGGAACGCCGATGATTAGATCAAGGTAATTGTCACCGTTGAGATCACCAAGA
>JAYYZG010000049.1:0-15878 GCA_036687775.1 Actinomycetota bacterium | reverse complement strand
CAACGATAAGAGTATTCACGGACGGCATATCTATCCCTGATTCGATAATGGTTGTGCATACCAGAACATCGTACTTTTTTTCCCAAAAATCAATGACGGTTTGTTCTAGTGTCCCTTCATCCATCTGACCATGAGCTACCGCTATCGTAGCTTGGGGTATTTTCTCCCTTAAGTTATCAGCGATAATTTCTATGTCAGATACTCGATTGTGGACGAAAAAAACTTGCCCGTCGCGAAGTATTTCTCGACGAATAGCAGCAACCACAATTGAGTCGTCGTAATCCCCCACATAAGTTAAGATTGGCTGTCGATCTGTTGGTGGCGTGTTAAGTAAGGTGAGGTCTCTAATACCTGTAAGGCTCATTTCTAATGTTCTAGGTATCGGCGTAGCGGTAAGAGTTAGAACATCCACGTTTGATTTCATTGCTTTGATTCGTTCTTTATGAGAAACACCGAATCGCTGTTCTTCATCGATAACCAAAAGGCCGAGGTCATGAAATTGAATGTCTTCAGATAGAAGTCGGTGAGTCCCGATTACCAAATCGACTTCCCCCTTCGAAATCTTCGTTACGACTTCACTTGCTTGTTTTGGCGATAAGAATCTACTGAGAACAGCTATTCGTATAGGGAAAGGATTTAATCTTTCAGTGAATGTCTGAAAGTGTTGCTGGGCTAAGAGTGTTGTGGGGACCAAAATTGCTACTTGTTTACTATCAAGAACTGCTTTGAATGCGGCTCGTAACGCTATCTCGGTTTTTCCGAATCCAACGTCTCCGCAAACAAGACGATCCATCGGTTTTGATTCTTCCATATCTGCCTTAACATCTTTTATTGCCAGTAATTGATCCTGCGTTTCTTGGAATGGGAAGGAATCCTCAAGTTCTTTTTGCCAATGCGTATCAGGGGAATATTGGAATCCTTGTAAGGTTTCTCTCTCCTGATATAACACAACCAATTCCTGTGCGATTTTTTGAATTTCATTCCGAATACTGGTCTTTGTCCGTGTCCAATCAGAACCACCCATGCGACTCAAAGATGGGATGCTCCCACCCGTATACTGGCTAACTTGTCGGATCTGATCAGTAGGGACATACAGTTTGTCGCCGCGTCGGTATTCAAGAAGTAAATAATCTCTTTCATTCCCTACCAGGGTTCTTTTTACTATTCCTTGATATTGCGCTATTCCATGATGTTCATGCACCACGAACGAACCTTTTCTAAGGTCTTCCACCTGCGTTAGTATCGTTCCTGATTTTTTCTTTGGCGTTCTATGGGACCGGCGTTTCCCATAGAATTCTGCTTCCGAAATTATTGCGGTCTTGATTTCTGGGAGAATAACTCCTCTTTGACCTGTGCTGGGAACAATGTTTACCCCTTTCTTTACCAAAATATTCTCAGTTGCATGGATCACTTCGGCGTTTATGCCATTTGATATTAATTTTTCCTTAAGGAGCGCAGCAGCAGTTTCGTTATCAGTTGTTAAGAGGATGCAATAATCCTCTTCGACCAGTTCAATTAATTGTTCCTTTGGGGTTTTATTAGAGTCCTGAAATGTTTTGGTAGGCAATTTCGGAGTTAAAGGATCTGGTGCTGATGATATAAAATTTGTTACTTTGTGATCACTTTTTGAAAGTGTCTTTTCTAAATCAACGTGAAGTTTAGGAAAGTTTTCATCTGTGTTGAATCCCCATGTTTGGGCCAGGGCGACGCCCACATTTATTTCTTCAGCAATGAGGTCATTGGTTCTTTGGAAAATTCTTTGCGGTTCAAGTAAAAAAATGACTCCAGTTGAAGGGAAAATATCTAGGAAGGTCTCTTGAGAGATTGCCACCCATGGAAGCCAGGACTCCATTCCTTCAAAAAATTCAAAATGTTGAAAGCGTTGCCAGTGTTCTTTTCCCCATGATTGCTTTGCCATTAATTTCTTTGCTTCGCTTTGTATTTCTTCAGAGGGAATTAATTCGCGAGCGGGGAAGATGTTTATAATTTTTTCAGATTTTTTTGATCGCTGGTCAGCTATGGAGAAAGCTGTTAACCGCTCAATTTCGTCTCCCCATGTATCTATTCGGATAGGGGTATCGGACGTAGAAGGATAGACATCAATAATGGAACCGCGGACTGCATATTCACCTCGCCGTTCAACTTGGGAGGTCCGGTGATACCCATATTCAAATAAGTTTTTTATAAGTAGGTCGTAATCAATTCCTTTACCTTGAGTTAACTTGATTGGGCCGGGATGAAGCGTTGGGGTCAGTATTTGCGAAATAGACCTGGCAGTTGCTACGACCACTTTAGGGTGGATTCCATTTCTCATCTTCCAAAGCACTTCGCTTCTTCTCCCCATGGTTTCTATTGTTGGACTTATTCTTTCAAAGGGCAGGGTTTCCCAAGATGGAAACAATGCGATGTCATCTTTTTTTAGAGATTTAGATAAGTCGCGAACAAGCTGCCTAGATTCCTCTTCAGTTGTCGTAATCACGAGAGCGGGAGTTCTTCCCCCGTCTGCGATATATGCGCTGATGACTAAATTTCTTGCATTGTCAGAAATCACGAAGTTCTTATTTCGAAAGCTCGCTATTTGGGAGAGGATTGGATGATTTCCCAATTGTTTTATGCAGGTGTCAAAAACTGCCATTGAACTTATTCATGGTTTTCTCATATCCATGAGAGAGGAGGCTTTCGATAGCTTCAATTGATCTTTCCAAACAGGCGTTAATTTGTTCTTGTTCTTGTTTTGATGGGCGTTTGAGGACATAATTTCGCCCTTGTTCAGAATTCTCTGGTTTTCCTATCCCCATACGCAACCGTCCGAAATCTTTTGTGTGTAAATGTTGATCAATTGATTTGAGCCCGTTATGACCGGCTAAGCCGCCTCCGAGTTTTATTTTCATTGAACCAGGTGGTAGGTCAAGTTCGTCATGAACGATTAGAAGGTCTGCTGGATTGGAGATATTGTACCGATGAACTAATTTCTGCACTGCCAGACCTGATTCGTTCATAAAGGTTTGTGGGAGAGCGAGTGTCACTTTTTGTGAATTGATTCTTACCTCACTGCACAGAGCTAATTCTTTGCTTTTCTTGAAAGTTCCGTCATGGCGGGCTACTAGGGCGTGTAGGACTTCTTGACCCACATTATGCCGAGTATTTTTGTACTTCTCTCCTGGGTTTCCTAACCCAACAATCAGTAAATCTGGTTGAGAAGTTGATTTTCGATTGCGCTGTCTACGCAGCACGATACTTACTCGCTATCTTCGGCTGAAGTTTCTTCGCCTTCTTCCGAACTATCACCGTCGGTTTCAGCACCTTCACCAGCTTCGAATTCTTCAGCTGCTGCTTCCGCTGCTTCTTCGGCTGCCATCGATTCCATAGTTGATCGAGTAACAGTTCCGACCGCAACTGTCTCTTCTGGGTCAACTTCTGTTCTTACTCCTTCGGGAAGCTCTATATCCTCTACCCGAACTGAATCGTTTATTTCCAAATCAGAAACGTCTACGGACAATTCATTTGGAATCGCCTGCGGAAGTGAGAGGACTGAAAGTGAGAACATGGTTTGGTCAACCATTCCGTTCTCATCGGTAACTTTTTTCGCATCGCCTTCAAGTATTAGTCGAACTTCAACAGCTAATTCTTGATCCGGATCAACCCTAACGAAATCAACGTGTATGACTTCGTCTTTTACGGGATGGCGTTGAAGGGTTTTAAGAATTGAAAGTTGAGATGCCCCTCCAACATTTATCTGGATCAAAGCGTTAAGCCCTGCGTCTGTCGTCAATGCTCCTCGCAATTCACCATAATCAACGCTGAATATTTGTGGATCTTCGCCTAATCCGTAAAGGACTCCAGGAACCCTTCCAGCACGTCGAAGGCGACGTGATGAGCGACTACCAAGTTCGCTTTTTTCTTCAGTGTCTAATACTAAATCTGCCATTTTTGATCTTTCTACAACTAAACCAAATAGTAGTTTTGGTGATGTTTCACCAGATCCAAAGTGTACACGTGGGATTCGGCTGGTCCACCCGTTTGATTCTAGCTTAAATGCTTACCACCAAAAATTTCGCTGACGCTGGTGTCTTCAAAGACAGCATCAAGAGCTGAAGCGATGATTCCCGCTACAGAAAGGACTGTGATCTTCTCAGTTCGTTTGTTCTCAGGGAGCGGCAATGTGTTCGTCATAGCAATTTGTTTGATAACGGAACCTTCTATGCGTTCAATTGCTGGGTCTGAGAAAACACCATGAGTGGTGCAAGCGTAAACCTCTATTGCTCCTTTTTCAGCAAGTAGTTCGGCAGCTCCTACGATGGTTCCCCCTGTGTCGATCATGTCATCAATTAGGACGCAGACGCGACCGTCCACATCTCCCATCACGTCTTTGGATTCAATAACATTCTTTTTGTTTTTTACTCGCCGTTTATGAACAATAGCTAAGTCGGCAGCAAGTTCACTGGCATATCGTTCTGCAACTTTCACTCTTCCGGTGTCAGGGGAAACAATAACTAGGTCATCTCCAAGCCCACGCATATATTCAACCAAAACTGGCATAGCTGTTAAATGATCAACAGGTTTTTCAAAGAATCCCTGGATCTGACCTGAATGGAGGTCAACGGAAATCATTCTGCTAACTCCAGCGGCCAGAAAAAGCGTAGCTAGGAGACGGGCAGTAATAGGTTCTCGACCTTCAGATTTTCTATCTTGGCGAGCGTATCCGTAGAACGGGCACACAACCGTTATTCGTTTGGCGGAAGCACGTCTTGCAGCATCAACCATAATGAGTTGCTCCATGATTGAATCATTAATTGTCATTCCTTCGGAAGCGGAATGACTCTGGATGATAAAAACGTCTCCTCCCCGTACTGATTCAGAAAATCGGCAATGGATTTCTCCATTTGCAAACTCAGCCAGATTAGGTTGATCAAGGCTGACGCCTAAGTGGTCAGCTATTTCTTGAGCCAAGGCAAGGTTTGTCCTTCCTGAAATAAGGTGGAGGCGTTTTTTAGTTATCAATTCCATAAGTGATTCCTTATTTTGTCTTTTGCTGGCCCGGCAGGACTTGAACCTGCAACCTCCTGGATCAAAACCAGGCGTTCCGCCAGTTGAACTACGGGCCATTGCTGTTATTTCTGAACCTATCGCATCTCGCAGAGATCTATGCATTCAGATATTGATTTATTGATCTTTCTTTGCTTCATATTCCAAGGTTACATTTGCGGACAGTTTGATGAAAATTATTTTAAAGTGAACCAAAACACCGCGTTACGGGAATCTTCAGGTAGTCTGCTAGCGCTATGGGTTCATTAATTAAGAAACGTCGGAAAAGAATGCGGAAGAAAAAACATCGCAAGATGTTGAAGCGTACGAGAGCTCAACGTCAACGCGGAAAGTAGTTTTTCTTTCTCAATTTATTGTTTTTGTGGTGACCCAATCTGATTTTCTTGTGTCGTTTTGGTCACGATGAAGTCTTCCCCTGGATAGTTCCCTTCGACAAACCAAGTGGAACCGCTGCCAGCTAGGCGGGGTATTTCTCCTGTATGTTTTTCTAACTTGGTTCTCCATTCTAAAAGGCGTGGCTCAACTTCTATTGCCGCATATTCGAGGTCATTGCCATTGGGGCCTTTAGGGGAACCCATTTTGTCCCATGTTTTGTAAACTTTTGCAGTTGAACACCCGAATGGGGGGATGAGAAGCGTAAATTTTCTTTCCTGATATTCTAGGGTTTCTATCTCTTCTCCGACTCCCTTAACCAATGCTCTTCCGCCGCGAATATTGAATGGGATATCTGAGCCTAGGTTGACCGCCTCAGTATCGTTAGCAAAACCAGCCCATCGTAAAATAGCTGCAGCATTTGCTGAACCTCCACCTAAACCACCGCCTGGAGGGATGTTCTTATTTACTGTGATTTTCTTGTTTTCCCCGACTAGGTGAAGAGCCCTTACAATAAGATCTTCTTCTTCAGAAGGTGTAATGGGGTATTTACCTATGTAGGAAACGTTGGTGTCTCCTTCTTCAATCGTGATTGTGTCAGCGAAGTCTATAGTGACCATTTCAGCTTCTAGAGTGTGTAAGCCATCTGACCGCAATCCCGTTATGGATAATGAGAGTGTTAGTTTGGCTGGAGCAATAAGTTCATTCATTGGGAGGAATCTAGTTTGTTTTTCTTCTCGAGATCTAACCTGTTGGCAAGATCTACCCAATTTTCTACGCTGAGTTCCTCTGGCCTTGAGCGAGGATCTACATTGGCGTCAGCAAAAGTGGATTGCGCAATTCCACGGCCAATGGATTTTCTTAACATTTTTCTTCTGTGGGTAAATGCTTTACGGACTATTCCATTGAATGTTGAAAGATTGACCGGCATTGGCATCGTTCGGCGTTTGAATTGCAGAAGCGCTGAGTCAACTCGTGGAGCGGGGTAGAAAACTGCTGGTGATACCTTGCTTATTAGAGAAACTTCTGACCAATATTGCGACTTAACTGATGGAATTCCATATGCGTTCGTACCAGGGGTAGCTGCAAATCTTTCTGCGACTTCTTTCTGCACCATGACAAAGATTTCTTCTATTTGAGGAGCTTCTTCTAACACTGTTATAAGTAGCGGTGAGGCAATGTTATAGGGAAGGTTTGAGATCATTTTCCAAGTTCCCTCTCTTTCGGAAAGGAATTGAGCCCAAGGTATTTTCATCGCGTCGGCATGGATGATTTCTACTTTTTCCTCTACACCATTGCGAGTAATCACTTCAGTTAATCCTGGTAAAAGAAAACGGTCGTACTCTATAGCAACGACCTTCCCGAATTTTGCGAGTTCAGATGTTAGGGAACCAAATCCTGGTCCTATTTCAAGTATTTGATCTCCTGATTGGATTCTTGCATCTCGGATAATTTTGTGGATTGTGTTTGGATCGATGACAAAATTTTGGCCTAATGATTTTGATGGTTTTATCTGGTAGCGATCCATGAGTTCAATCAGGTCTTTTTTCCCTAATGCCATTTAGTTTCCTTGAGGTTCCGGAGATTTGGAGCTTCTGAGCTTTGTCCCAATATTTTGTAGATCTGGATTTTTCAGATATCTCATTTACTGGCATACCCAGTGTTGCCATCCACCGCCAGGAGCTTGATAAATGAGCCAAGCGCTAACGTTTATGTTTGCTATTGGGTCGTAAGCGCTGTATCCAGAATATCCTGCTGATGCTGCTCTGGCGTCCCAATACTGAGGAAGGTGCTGCATTAATCCTGCTGCTCCACTTGAAGGATTCGTTGCGTTTGGTTGCCCCATGCTTTCACATTGCATGATTCGTAAAAATCTGTTGGTGTCGCTGCTAGGTCCGCCATAGGCATTGATCGCTGTTCCCACCGACTGGCGCCATTGTTCAACATCGTCGACATAGCGAATCTCTGGGTCTGGTCCGGGATCCTGCGGTGGAGGGTTTTCCAGAATAGGTGCTGGCTCAATATTCTGGTATGTGGGTGGAGGTGGCGAGAAACTTGAAACGGTTGTGATTAAGTCTCCTTTGGGGACGAAATTTGGTGTGTAGGGTTGGAAGTTCTTATTTTCTGAACGGAGAGCTTCCGTGTACCTGTTTTGCTCTTTTTGAATTTGTGCGCCGCTCGTTTGGTCTTCTTGTATCTGTGGGACCTCTGTTTCAGTGCTCTTGTCGGTTATGGAAGTTTCTAAATGCGCTGGTGTTAGCGCCGACTGGCTAAATGCTTCTTCTAGAAAGGTTGACTCAGTGGGCTCTGTTAGAGAGATAACAACTGAAGAAACTGCGAGCAGGACTATTAGAGCTCCTACGATTGGGAATCGTAAAGCATGGAAAATCCTGTAACTTGTTACTTCTTGCAGTTCTCTACCTCCGCCCGACTGCCCCATCATTATGTTCCTGATGATCGGGAAAAGGCAACCTGAGTGATTTGCTTGGGCAGATATTTAGTTTTAGAGGTTATCTGTGGGAAGATCGTAGAACTTATTAGTGTTATCCCAGAGGGCCTTTGATAGATCTGTTATATTTATGCTTTTTTCTTCAGCAATTCGTTCCGCTATATATGGTAAGTACGCTGGGGTATTTTTCTTGCCGCGCATGGGTATTGGGGCTAAATATGGTGAGTCTGTCTCAATCATTATTCGCTCAATTGGGCTTAATTTCAGGGCTTCTCGGACTTCTGGTGCATTTTTGAAAGTGACTATCCCCGAGAATGAGAGTAGAGCCCCTCTTTCGAGAGCCATTTCAGCTTCTTGGGGGCCTCCGGTAAAACAGTGAAAGACAGTTCTGCTTGGCATCCCTTCGCTGTCGAGAATTTTGAAAGTCTCTTTCCACGCATCTCTGGTGTGGATGACTAGTGGCATGTCTTTGTCATTTGCGTACCCGATGTGCGATGCGAAGACTGCAGTCTGTTGCTCTTTCGGCGAATGGTTGTAATAGAAGTCAAGCCCGCATTCCCCCACTGCCACGACTCCTGGTTTGGAAAGGAGTTCATAGATCCCATCAATTCCTTTTGATGCTTCATGTGGATGTATGCCTGCAGTTGCGAAAACAGTATTCGGAAATGTTCTAGCACTTTGTAGAGCTTCTTTAGAACTTTTAAGGTCAGTCCCAACGTTGATATATCTTTGAACGCCCGCCTTAATTCCTTCCCGTAATTCGTCTTCTGCAGGACCTTCAGTTGATAGATGACAGTGATTATCTATCCAATTTAGTTCCTTAGTTTCCGGATTCACCTGTTTCAACCTTACGAAATAGTGGGACTGGTTTAGCCAATGATGACCCCGCTTGAAGTCCTTGGCGTTCCCATCCAGTTTGTTCTCCAAGTAAAGAGTCTAGGGTTTGGCTAGAAAATGGAAGGAATGGGCGGAACATGATCCGTATTCCATTTATTGCACTTAGTGCAACAAAAAGAATAGTTAACCCTCTTTGCTCATCCACTTTAAGTATTTTCCATGGTTCCGTTGCGTTTAGGTAGCGGTTAGTTGCTTGAGCTGATTCCATCGCTGTTCGTAATGCAGCCCGAAGTTCAACTTGATCGAATTGTTCAGATGAGATCCGTAGTGACTCATCAACTTGATCAAGTAACGATTGGTCTTCTTTTGTGAGTTCTTCAGGTGTGGGAATCATTTGGTCGCTGTTCTTATACACCATTGACAAAACTCTATTTACGAGATTGCCCCAATTGGAAACGAGTTCGTCATTGATACGGCGAACGATTTCTTCTTCTGAAATTTCTGTATCTGCTTGTTCGGGGAGGTTTGCCGCTAAAGCGTAGCGCAACGCATCTGGCTGGTACTTCTCCAGTCCTTCGGCAATTGTTAACCCTACCCCCCGACTTGCTGAAGCTTTACCACCTTTAAATGTGACATATTGATTTGCTGGAATGTCGTCTGGAAGATGCAAATCTTTCCCACCTATCGCTTGTTCAGTGGCCATAAGTTGAGCGGGCCAGAACAAAGCATGGAAGGGAATGTTGTCTTTCCCTATGAAGTAGACATGGCGTGCGTCATCGTTGTGCCACCAGTGACGCCATTTTTCTTTATCCCCTGTTGTGCTTGCCCATTCTTGCGAGGCGGATAGGTATCCGATAACTGCGTCATACCAGACATAGATACGCTTCCCTTCTCCTAAGTCATCAACGGGTAATTCCACACCCCAGTCAAGGTCTCGCGTAATTGCCCTGTCTAGAAGCCCTTCATCAGTTAACCACCCTTTAGCGAAATTGAGGACATGGTTTCTCCATCCTTGTTTCTGATCAAGGAATTCACTCAATTTGCTGTTGAAGTCTGAATACCTGAAGTAAAAGTGTTCGGTTTCTTTTGGCTCTGGTGTAGCTTCAGAGAGTTTTGACCTTGGTTCAATTAGATCGGTTGCATCATATGTTTTCCCGCATTGATCACATTGATCTCCTCTGGCTTCGTTGTAACTGCAGTGTGGACATGATCCTTCTACGTACCTATCTGGGAGAAACCTTTTCGTTTCAGGGTCGAAAAGTTGATTTGTCGTTCTTCGGTCTATAAAACCATTTTCTAATTGCGCTAAAAACATTTGCTGCGTTACTTGTGAGTGATGCGGTGTGCCGGTAGTGGTGTAGAGATCCCAATTAATTCCCAATTCTTCCCATTGAGAGAGAAATTCTTGGTGATAACGGTCAACGATGTCTTGAGGGGTTACCCCCTCTGCGTCTGCTCGAACGGTAATTGGGGTTCCATGCACATCGGATCCACTGACCATAAGTACTTCATTTCCTATCATTCGCTGCTGCCTCGCGAAAATATCGGCTGGGAGATATGCCCCTGCTAGATGGCCAAGATGGCGAGAACCTGAAGCATATGGCCAGGCGACAGCGACAAGAACTGGATTCGACATAGTGAATAGGGTATCCGTCTCCACTACTCGTTGTGGGATTTACGAATGTCTTAGAGCCTTTCTATTGAAAGCCCGTATACTCGCCGTTTACTAACATTGTATTTTTTTGCTATTTCACTAACAGCATCTCGATTAGATTTCCCTTGGTCATGGAGTTTCTTAAGTTCTGAAAGAAGTTCATTATCTTCTACCTCCCGTTGTTCTTGTAGCCCCCCTACAACCAGTACATACTCTCCTTTGGTTGAACGAGATTGCAGTATTTCCTGTAGCTCACAAAGCGTCCCTCGAATATACTCTTCGTGAATTTTTGTTATTTCTTTGGCAATTACTGCTTCGCGTTCTTTGCCACAAATTACAAGTAGATCTTCAATTGTTTTTTGCAAGCGATTTCCGGATTCGTAGAGAATTGTTGTCTTTCCTTCAGTAGCAATTTCATTCAGGCGATCATTTCGCGCTTTTCCCTTTCTTGGGATAAACCCCTGGAATACAAACCTGTTAGAAGGTAACCCGCTAGCTACTAGTGCGGTAACCCCTGCAGATGGACCGGGAATAACCTCAATTGTCACCCCCTGTCGGATCGCTGCCTTAACGACATGTTCTCCGGGGTCAGATATTCCTGGAAGCCCAGCATCGCTTACTAACGCCACTCTTTCCCCGTTTTTAATTTTTTCTATCACTTCCTTACTTCGGGATCGCTCTGTGTGTTCATTGAGTAAAAGCAAATCAGGGCGCGGGTGTATTTCGAGCAATTCAAGTAGTTTCCCAGTTCTTCTCGTATCTTCGCAGCAGAGAAGGTCAGCGCTTCGTATTTCTTTAACTGCTCTGATAGAAATATCTTCAAGATTACCTATTGGCGTAGCAATCAGAACTAACGCAGGTTTAATCTCTGATTGTTCTTCGCTTGTAGTTTTTTGATTTTTCATGCTGGAATTATTTTAGACTTTGATGGGGTTAGGTCTACACTCTTTCAGAGATCATACGTTAAATCTGAAATCCATGACGTCGCCATCCTGAACGATGTAATCCTTACCCTCTATCCGGACTTTTCCTTGGTCTTTTGCTGGTGCCCATCCCCCAGCTTGAAGCAACTCGTTCCATTGGATAGTTTCAGCTCGGATAAATCCTCTTTGGAAGTCGGTATGTATGCGTCCTGCTGCTTCGGGAGCTGTTGATCCCGAACGAAATGTCCAAGCACGGCTTTCTTTCTCACCAGTAGTTAAGAAAGTTCTTAACCCAAGGATGTGATATGCGCGTTGGATGAATCTTGGTAATGCCCCGTCTCCGAGACCAAAACCATCAAGTATTTCAGCTCGTTCTTCTAAAGGGAGTTGACTCGTTTCCGCTTCTAATTGAACGCAAACACTGATCACATCTGCATTTTCTCCAAGCTCAGTCATAATTTTATTCGCTGGTCCTTCATCAAGAAGTTGGTCGTCACCTACGTTGACGATAGCCATTACTGGCTTGCCCGTGAGGAGAAAGTAGGGCTTCAGTACATCAAGTCTCTCTTTCTTGATACCGCTTCGGTATAACGGTATACCGTCTGAAAGTATTTCTAGAGCACTTTCGAGTGCGTCAACTTCTTCAGCTAACGATTTATCCAGTCGTGCTGCTTTTATTCTTTTAGTTGCGTTTTTCTCAACTGACTCAAGATCAGCCAGTGTGAGTTCAATTTCTAGAATTCGTAACTGTTCCAGCGGGTCAGGGATCCCAGGTACATCTTCGTCCTCAAATGCCCTAAGGACATATACGACTGCATCAACCTCTCGTATGTTTGCTAGGAATTGGTTACCTAAACCTTCTCCTTGGCTTGCCCCTTCAACTAAGCCGCCGATATCAGTGAATTGGACGCTGGCATGGACGGAAGATTTTGATGCACTCATCTCGGTGAGGAGTTCAAGTCGATGGTCTGGAACTTTTGCTACTCCAATGTTTGGGTCAGTGGTTGCGAAGGCATACGGGGCAGCAAGAGCAGATCCTCCTGTTAGCGCGTTATAGAGGGACGACTTTCCAGCATTCGGTAACCCTACGAATCCAAACTTTTCCATTCTTGCGAGGGTAGCGCCTCATGTCGGTAGTTGTTGAACCTTACGATATGGTGGTATTGGATTCGGAGGACTGATGTCAAAACGAACGCAGAAAAAGAAAGCAAATGCTAGGCGTAAAAAAGCTAACCATGGGCGTAAACCAAACCTAGGGCGCAACTCTTAAATAGCCGCACAATTAGTTTCTACAGGTCTTGTTTTACAGGGCTTTAGTGCTTGCAGTCTGGACCATGAACATGGCTTTGATTTGATTCATGTTTCTTTTGTTTTCGATTTTCTTTTGCAGCTTTTTTGGCTGCTGCTCTTTTTAATTTTCTACTTAAACTCATGGCTACTGTTAAGACTCTGAGAGGACTTCATCGTCCTCAAGGGAGAATGCTTGGTATTCTGAGCCAGTGTCTTCGAGGTGTTCAAGTTCGATAACCCCAATTTCAGTAAATTTTTCTCGTAGCCACCCGTCACCAGCATCTAGAAGTCCGAGCTTCCTGCAGTTAGGGACGATCTTTGAGAAAAGCATTTGGCTAAAGATTTCATCCTCTTCGGGGATGTTGAGACCGTGTTGAACAGCTTGTTTCACATTAACTCCCATTCGGTCCCATACTTCTTGCTGGAGAAGACGGTCGCGCATTCTGACTCCTGCTTCAAAAGCAAACTCTTGTCGTTCTCGTATTTCCTTCGCTGACATGTCTTGGTAAACCTCTTGAAGACTTAGTACTCCAAACGCTACATGGCGAGCTTCGTCGCTCATGACGTATCGGAGTAGTTTTTTTAGTAGAGGTTCTGTGGTCACTTGATGCATTAGTCCGAAAGCAGCTAAAGCTAAACCTTCAACCATTATTTGCATTCCAAGATAAGTCATATCCCATCGACTGTCGTTGATAATGTCATCGAGAAGTAGCTGAAGGTGTGGGTTCACTGGATATCTGACACCAATTTTTTCGTCGATATATTTCTCGAACACTTCAACGTGTCGCGCCTCATCTACGACTTGTGTTGCTGCATAGTATTTAGCGTCTATCCAAGGAACTGTTTCTACTATTTTTGCTGTACAAAGCAAAGCGCCCTGTTCGCCATGTTTAAATTGGGAAAGTCGCCATGCAAATGATTCGACGCTGAACTTATCCCATTCTTTGTCACCCCAATTTTTTGCTGGAGAGTCTGGATGTTCTGTCCAGTGGCCAGTATTGACGTTGGATGATTCAGTAAAAATACTAAATGCTTGGAGCGGATCTACTTCGATAGACCAGTCAAGATCAGTTTGGGCATTCCATTGTGAAGTTTTTGCTTTTTCATACAACTTGTCAAGTCTTGGCCGCGAACCTTTCGAGTAATCCCAAGTGAAAAGTGCTTCTGCTTGATCTTTTACTGCATGGATTACTTCATCAGGGTCAGGATTGAACTCAGCGATTGCATCGATATCGTCCATTGACGCTCTATCAAGAATTTCCTGGTCTGTGCGTGGTTCTGTTGTTGTCATTATTTAACTCCTGTCATAGTTGGTAGAGCCGATGAAATGACACGGTCAATGACGACCTGCCATTCATCTGAGTTTGGCATTGGGGTGCTAAGTGAACGGAAAATTGTGAAACCAAGACTCACGGCTTGGATGAAGGTGACAATTGCCGTTGTGTCAATTGTTTCATCAAAGTGTCCATCAGATTTGGCTTCCTCAATTAATTTTGCAAAGCGCATTCCTTCGTCTTCAAGACGCCGGCTTAACATTTCTGATAATTCTGGGTCTCTCCTGCTAGAGACAATGGCTTCGAGGAACAAAGCATCGTATCCACCATGTTTATTAAGGAGTTGCGAACCTAGGCGAGATAAAATATCGGTGGGAGTGGCTCCGTCGGGTGGCGAAAGGATAGCTTCTAGGTGAGCTACGAAAGAAAGGTCGAGAGCTTCTAGTAGTAACTCTGATTTTCCTGTGTAGCGACTGTAAATTGCCCCGGTTGTTACTCCAGCTCTTCGCGCTATTTCCGCAACGCCAGCTCCTTCAAATCCGCGCTCTGCAAAGACTTCTGCTGCTGCTGCTATAAGGCGATCTTCGTCAATCTTCTTCGGCACATTCCCCTCCAATGGTCATAATAATGACTATTATCATAATCGTCAAGTGACTACTGTGGTCAAAAACACGCTGATAAAAAAATTTTCTTAGTTTGATAGGCACAAAAGCTGTAACACGACTAAGTTGTATCGCTAGTCGGAAAAAATACCGGCAGTTTTATTACGTGGAGGGAAAAATGCGTAAACAATGGAAGTTGATTCTCGCCCTTCTCGCTATTTTTGGCATGATCGCAGCCGCCTGTGGTGGAGACGATGATGACAGCAGCAGCGGAAGTTCGAGTGAAAGTTCTAGTAGTGAAAGTAGTAGTAGTAGTAGTAGCAGCAGCAGTAGCAGCGAAAGTGCAAGCGAAGAAGCAGCTGACGATGGCGACCTAAGTGCCTGTCCAGATCCAATAGCGATTCAGACAGACTGGTTTCCAGAGGCTGAACACGGAGCAATGTACGAACTCCTGGGCAGTGGTGCTTACTCAATTGATTCTGAGAATCTAATTGTTTCAGGTACCTTGCATGATGGAGGTACAGACACAGGTATTGGATGGGAAGTCCGTACCGGTGGACCAGCTATCGGGTTCTCACCTGTAGCCAGTTACATGTACACCGATGACTCGCTTACTTTGGGTTATGCCAATACGGAAGCTCAGGTAACATTCTTTTCGAGTGCGCCAATGCTTTCAGTTATGGCCCCACTGGAAAAGAACCCACAAATGGTTATGTGGGATCCAGCAACATACCCAGATGTTAATACATTGAAAGACCTTGGTGAACAAAACATAACTATCAGTGTGTTTGGCGGAGGCGTCTTTGCTGAAGTATTCATCGCTCAAGGCATCTGGTCAGCTGGCCAAGTCGACCCATCCTATGATGGTTCTCCAGCAAACTTTATTGCCAATGGCGGAACAATCGCACAACAAGGATTCGCATCAGCCGAACCTTACGATTACGAAAAGGTATTTGAGGACTGGGGTAAACCAGTGAAGTTCCAACTTCTCCATGATGCTGGATTCCAGGTTTACTCACAAACCATCGGTATCCGTTCAGCCGAGAAGGCAGAACTGGATGATTGCTTGAAAGCACTTGTCCCCGTTATCCAAAGAGCCGTCGTGAGCTATGCGCAAGATCCATCAACAGCTAACGCGATCATTGTCGACGCTGTAGCTACCTTCGGAAGTTTCTGGGTCTACTCTCCTGGATTAGCCCAGAACTCTATTAACGCTCAGAAGACTCTCGGACTAATCGGGAATGGGCCAAATGACACTGTTGGTGACATGGAAGAAGATCGAGTCCAAGGCGTCATTGACACCATGGCAGATGCCGGCATTGACACTGGTGGAATCACCACAGCCGACATCTACACCAATGAGTACATTGACTCTTCAATTGGCTTTACCGGACGTGATCTTTGCATCCCCGCAAGTGACGTCACAGCCGG
>JAYYZG010000048.1:0-7608 GCA_036687775.1 Actinomycetota bacterium | reverse complement strand
AATAGCTTCTTTCATATTTGATGACATGTGTGCAAATACTTCCTGCACCCTCCAGCCTTCACACAGACTTTGTTTTTCCCAATCCTCTTCTTGCATGGATTGGATTACTTTCTCAACTTCGGTATGAATTTTCCTTAAAGCTTCAACAGCCTGCGAACTCATAGTTCTTCTCCCCTTTCATTTACCGTAGATAAAGAGGACCACTTCGTCAAAACTGTTGGATTACCCGCGCAGGAGAACCTACAGCCACACAATTATCCGGTAAGTCCGATGTCACAATAGATCCTGCGCCAATAGCGACATGTTCTCCGATTGTCACTCCTGGCAAAACAACGCTATTCGTTCCTAACCATGATCCGGCCCCTATTCGGACTGGTTCTTCAGGCATGCTCTGTTTGCCTATTGGAAGGGTTAGGTCATGGAAAGCATGGTTCTGATCCGTTACGTATACGTTCGGTCCGAAAAAGACATCGTCTTCTATGACTATATGAAAATGGCCGACGATACTTGATCCTCGTCCGATGAGTACCCTGTCTCCTATTTCCACTATGCGGTCTGATAACAGTTCCTGTTTGGGTCCCATACCAGCGCTTAACGAAACGAATGGACCGATCATTGTATCCACACCGACTTTGATGGCATGCTCGCCAAAAAGGGCTGCGGGAGGAAAACACATTATTGAACCTTCTCCAAATGCTGTAAACCGTTTCCCGCGACGACTATTTGGGTGAATCGCCGCCCTACGGGCAAACCATTCATAGGCTCCGAGCATAATGTCAGCTCGTCTGCCTCTAAAGCTCATGCGCCTCGACCAGCTGCCGCCTCATCCGCTCGGTTTCTCCCACAAAGGAGGATTAATTCTTCATGCATTTCAAACCAAACCGTGTGATAACTGTCTTTAAGTGGTGCTGCCAGATATGAATGGTCGCCGGCTTGAAGTTCTTTCAATGCGTTCGCGAAACGTTCAATGTATCTAGTTAAACGGGGAGCTAGTTCCGCAGCGGATGAAAAAACTGGCTTCACTACTTCATCAAGATCGTTTAATCGGTTAATGACCCCAGTGTCATAGTTTGCGTCTTCATGATCATTCAGTTGCTGCTCACCGTCTACATACTTAATTTGCCAGTCGGTTACCAACTGCTTAAACGCATCATTGTGGGAACAGAAATCTTCATAAATCTCTTCCATTTTTTGCTGATCAATGTTCTTTCTTTCCTCTTCTAGGAGGCCATCCACCCAATCTCGGCCCTCCGAGAGAAGTCTGAGCCCCCTTGGAGTTTCTTGTGCATAGGACTCAGCGACCATGTTAGCCAAAACTTCATCTACAGTTTGTTGGTCTTTGCCTGTCACTTCAGCTACATGCTCGTTACTCGCGATTCCTTTGAGACGAAGAGCCATAGCGATTTCTAGCATTCTGTTTCCTTTCTTTGTCGTTCCATGCAACACAATAGATGCTGGAATCAATTTGGTAAAAACCGATGAGGCCTCTGGTTCAACTGATTTACGCACCGATTAGCTTTGAATCTATTCGGAGATTACGTTCAAGATAATTCTTATTTACTGGAGTGCATCATGGAAGATTATTGGTTTTGCGATTGGGACCCTAGCGAACGTTGGCCACATTATACTCGAGCAAACGCAGGGGAGGTTCTAGCTCCACCAGCAAGCCCGCTTGGCCAAACTTTTACCTGGGACAATGGGACGATCATCGGATGGCGTGATGGATATATTCGGCAAGGATATTTCACTGAAAATGAGATGTCTGAATACCGGCCTGAGGTAGGCGGGTTCTTTGGAGGTTTCTTTTATATCAATCTTTCTAATGTCCGCATGCAGGGAGTCCGAAATCCGACAGTAACAATTAAAGATTTGGATCTTGCTTTTTTTGGTGACCATCCTGATGTCCCCGATTATGAAGAACACCCTGATGATGTCAACGAAGAATTGACTGATGGAATTCTCGCTCAGATGGGTTGGGTCATGTCAGCGACCGAATGGCCAGAAGTTGATATTGCAAAAGAAAAAACTGTCGCCTTACGAACCAACAGGCCTGATCTGGAATCAATGTCAATGAACGACATTGTGGAACATGCGCGCTCGTTACAACCCTGGCTTATTGAAACTTACAACACTCATTGTGTTGCTGCTTCTAGCTCGGGAATAGCCCCTGGCATTCTCGGTGCCGTTGGAGAAGCCATAGGTGATATGACCGTCCCAATGAAATGCATAACTGGTTTGGGTGACGTTGATTCTGCTGCTCCTTCTTATTTCCTATGGGATCTTTCCCGAGATGTAGTGAACTCAGAGTTATTAACTTCTGCGTTTGAAGACGGAATATCTGACCTTCTAGAGAGACTTGAAAGATCAGATAATTCAGATGCCAAAGATTTTCTTTCCTCTTGGAATGAGTTCATTTTGAATTACGGGTCACGCGGTCCAAACGAGTATGAAATTATCGCTGACTCGTGGGAAACCAATTCACACATTGCCCTCGCCTTGCTTGACCGGATTCGGTTACAGTCCGATAAAGAAAACCCTTCTGAGCGTCATGCGAAAATGGCGCAAAGTCGTATTGATACGGTAGAAGAGGTGCGCGGGAAATTAGCTGAATTAGGTAACGATGAATTATCTGGGCAGTTTGAAGCCGCTCTCATTGCCGGCAATATCATGGTTTTTCAAGAAAGATCAAAAGCGAATTTCATTCGTGTCATCAATGAGATACGTGTCACATTTGAAGAATTAGGTAAACAAGCTGTCAATTTGGGTCATCTAAGTGATCATAAGCATATCTATATGCTTACCGATGATGAATTGGACTCATATGTGTCTGATCCAGCGGCGATGCGGGCAATACTTGAGGAGCGTTTCGCAACGTACCAGCAGCTAAAAGAATTAGAACCTCCTTTCTTCATCAAAGATGGCGTTGTCCCCCCGTTGAGTACATATAAAAAACTCGGATCTGACCATGTGGAAAGTGCGATTACTGGAGATGTATTGAGCGGTGTCGCTGGCAGCCCAGGGACCGTAATTGGCACAGCTAGGGTGATCTTGGATCCGACTGATCCCTTTGCTCTAGAACCTGGTGATATTTTGATTGCTCCGCTGACAGATCCTTCTTGGACACCTTTGTTCATGACAGCGGGAGCGGTAGTTGTTGATGTCGGTGGGCAAAGAAGCCATGCCGTAATCGTCAGTCGGGAACTTGGACTTCCTTGTGTTATTTCAGTAACTGACGGGACGAAGAAAATACCCGATGGTTCACAAATTGAAGTTAATGGAAGCACCGGTGAGGTCACAATTCTATGACGCATCCATTTCGGTTCGGTCTTCAATCTTATTCATCAGAAACACCGAATGCATGGCGAGAACTGGCACAAAAAGCTGAAGATATGGGATTTAGTAGTTTCCATTTGGCAGATCACTATATAGGTGAAGGACCATCGTTAACCGCTGCAAACCACCCTGTGCAGAACCTTGCAGCTATACCAGCAATGATGGTCGCTGCTGAAGCAACTGATTCCATACGCATCGGTTGCCGAGTTTTGTGTTGTGACTACCACCAGCCGGTTGTTCTAGCTAAAGAAGTTGCGACTATTGACTGGTTCAGTGGTGGAAGATTAGAGCTTGGATTGGGTGCCGGATGGGTCCAAAGTGAATATGAAGCTATGGGTGTACCGATGCTTCCTCCCGGTCGAAGGATTGACAGAATGGTTGAGACCCTTGAGTTAATTCGGCAACATTACAGTGGAGAACAAATAGATCTACAAGGGGAACACATGCAAATCTCGGGTTTCTCTGGGGTTCCGTCCACAGGTTCCGTCCCTCCTATAATGATCGGTGGTGGGGCCAAACGTGTGTTAGGTATCGCTGGCCGTGAGGCTGATATTGTCTCAATTAATTTCAATAACAGTGCGGGAAAAATCGGGCCAGAAGGAGTTGGTAGTGGAACAGATGCAGGTACGAAGCAGAAGATCAAATGGATCAAAGATGGCGCCGGTGACCGGTTCGGAAATATTGAAATTGAAATTGCAGCATATTTTACGGTTATTACTGATCACGTAGATGTGGTTTCAGAAGAGTTCGCTAAGCTCTTTGGCCTATCTCCGGAAGAAATTCAAAACCACCCCCACTGTCTGATCGGTCCTGTCGGGCAAATTATTGAGTCTATTCAGCAACGTCGCGAAGAATTTGGAATCAGTTACATTACTTTTGGTGGAGCCGTTATAGATGATGTCGCTCCAATAGTTGAAGCTTTGGCAGGCTCGTAGTTCTCTATTCCTGACCCCTACGATAATAAGCGAAGAGGTTGTTCTAAGAAACTCTTAATTGTGGATGCGAATTCAGCTGCTGGTGCCCCATCAAGTACTCGGTGGTCCCATGTGAGACTTATGGTCATTCTCTTAACTCGTATTGGGTTTTCCCCATCATCCCATTCAACATCGTCACGAATTCTCCCTACACCGAGAATTCCTGCATTAGGGGGGTTAATTACAGGTGTGAAAGCATCTACTCCAAACATTCCAAGCGCGGTAACAGAAAATGTTCCGCCCTCCATCTCGGAAAGAGAAAGTTTTTTATTCCGAGCGGCTTCAGCAAGCCTGCTTGTTTCCATGGCTATTTCTGCTAATTCAAGTTGGTCGGCTCCACGAACAACGGGGACAACAAGTCCATCGGGAACAGCAACTGCCATCCCGACATTGATTTCTTCTAATAGCACTACGTCATTCCCGTCAATTTGGCTATTTGCTAATGGATGCTGGGCTAGTGCTTGCGCTGCTGCTGCAATGACAAGATCGGTGTAGCCAGGCACCGCTCCTAGTTCGGCTTCACCAATATCTTTCAGTTGGTCTCGTAGTTCAACTGCTCGACCCATATTGACATCCATAGTCAGTGTTAGTTGTGCCATTTCTTGTAATGACGTATGCATTCTTTCTGCGATTATTCCTCGCATTCCCTTCATAGGGATACGTTCTCCAGATATCTGTGTTGCAGATGAGGGCGAACCCGTTGGCGATGGCACAGATTTTTGAGACCTGCTGAAAATAAAGACATCCTGTTTGGTTATACGTCCGTTTGGTCCGGTTCCGGTAACTTGATTGATATCAACTCCGAGACGTTCGGCAGCTTTCCTGGCAGCGAATGGGATTTGTCGCGGCGTGGTTTTCCTTTCTTCCTGTTCGGTAGAAGTAGGTTTAGAACGAACTGGCTCAGTTCTCACTGGAGGGTCCGCTAACACATCTTCAGAGGTAATCCTCCCGCCGGGACCGGTACCTTGTATGGTCGTTAGATCTATTCCTCTTTCGCTAGCGACTCGCTTAGCGTTGGGAGATGCCATGATCCTTCCGGTAGCGCCTTCATCATTTCCTTTGCGTTGCTCAAAGGAGGTCACATCATCGGAAGTTATTCTACCGCCAGGACCTGACCCGGAAATACCGTTGATGTCAACGCCAAGATTTTGAGCTACTCGTTTCGCATTCGGGGAGGCAAGTACTCTAGTGGTTTCCAGCCCATTTGCATCAGAAATCGTTTCTTGCTCAACGGCTACTTCTTCCTGAAGAACTTGAGTTGCAGGTTCTTCATCACTATCTATTTCCTCTTGAACTATATCTTCGGTTACCTCTTGGGTTTCTTCAGAGCTTGTTTCTGCCATTGTCCCATCTGGTGCTTGTTCCCCTTCAGCCAGGAGCCAGCCAACGATCTCTCCAGGTTCTAGGGTCTCGCCAACATCAGCGATGTGTGAAACTATCCCATCTGTCTCTGCTTCAACTTCCGCTTCGACTTTGTCAGTTTCAAAGAGCATGATGACGCTTCCCTTGGTAACTGTCTCACCAGTTTTGACAAACCACTCAGTTATCGTCCCCTCGGTCATCGTTAATCCGAGTTTCGGCATTAGTATCTTTGTGGCCATCGGTCTCCTAATTTGAGCTTACGAAGTAGTTATTCAGGTTAGCCAAATCCATTGCCTTTTGAGCATTTATCACCCATGGCCCTTCTCGGAGGATCGTGGCAATGGCATTTTCGTCTTCAGAGAGAATATAGTCTCGCTCGCCATCAAAGGCTAAAACACCGGGTCCGGCAATCGTAACTGACTCATCCAAGACCAGTTTCCGGTGGCTTCTGATCTGAACAGTTTCATATGTGCCCGGAGCAATCGGAGCACGTACAGTCTGGTTTCCCAAACCCATTTGTACATACACTCCCCCATCTTCGTCTCTCCCGATGCTCTGGAGGGTTGCTGCGATTGAGGAAAGTCCAACTGACGCTGGCTCCGCTATGGCAAAGATGCCTTCCTTCAGATTCGTTACATCCCAGATCGCTCGACTTCCAATAAAATCCCCTTCAACGAGTACTAAATCTACAAGGGCGAGGTCGTTGTGACCTCCAGCTAAATCAACTCTTATTATTTTCGCCCTTTCGGCGACCTCGTTAAGGGGCGTTATCCCCCTTGCAACGAGCCCAGCAGCGATTCCTCCGATCGTTGATTCCATATGGAATGGGAAAACATTGTTAGTTCCCACTGATAGTGGAACTATGGGCACATCATTCCATCCTTTGGCTACATCTCGGTTTGTCCCATCACCGCCAAACACAATAACGGAACCGACACCAGCTTCTTTCATCGCTGCAGCGGCCTTCTGAGAATCTCTACCATTGCCCATTGCGGCTTGCGTGATTGGTTCCATTGAAATATCACTTTCAGAGATTCTCTCTAGCGCCCGTTGAATCAGGTGTCGGGTGTCATCTAGGAAGAGGATCTTATCAACACCCGATTCAATCACGCCTAAGGCTGCTCTCCTGATGATGGCGATTTTGTCTACGTCACCTGTTGACCCAGCATGACCGACGAGGCGACGCACATCTTTACCTGCGGTCGGACTAGCGATTATCCCAACTGTTGTCACGATAGGCAGCGATTAACTGCTTCTGTGGAGAACGCCTCGGACTCCTTCAACAATACTCTCTGCGTTCGGCACATATGCATTCTCAAGAGCAGGACTAAAGGGAACGGGTGAGAAAGGAGCAGCTACTCTTGCGATCGGCGCGTCCAGATAATCAAAAGCCTCTTCCTGAATCTGGGCAGCTATTTCAGCCCCAATGCCTCCGTTGCGGACGGCTTCGTGAACAATCACGATTCGGTTAGTTTTTTTCGCTGATTGAACAACCGTATCGATATCAAATGGGAGCAGAGTCCGAGGGTCAATGATCTCAATACTGATCCCCTCTTCAGCAAGCATTCCTGCAGCTTTTTCGGCTTCACCTACCATCATCCCTATAGCGATAACAGTTGCGTCAGTTCCTTCTCGAACTACGTTTGCCTCTCCGAGAGGTATTTCATAAAGACCTTCAGGTACATGTCCTTTACTCCCGAGCATTTTCTTGTGAAGGGTAAAGATTGTTGGGTTGTCGTCTCTGACGCAGGAGACTAGGAGACCCTTTACATCATAGGGATTTGAGGGGTACACCACTTTCAAACCGGGAACATGAATTAGCCAAGCTTCGAGACTTTGGCTGTGTTGTGCTGCAGCACCCAGTCCTGCCCCTGCGGTTGTCGTGATCGTCAATGGAAGTTTGGCTTTCCCTCCGTACATGTATTTCATTTTTGCGGCT
>JAYYZG010000047.1:0-26788 GCA_036687775.1 Actinomycetota bacterium | reverse complement strand
GTCAACAACACAACAAACTCTGACCCTCAACAAGTCTCGGTTGCCCAAATAACACCCGTTTCATCAACCGGCGTAATTGTTCCCCTTGTTATAGATCTGGATAGAGCTCAAGCTGTTGAACTCCTTCAAGCAAGGGGGTTCATAATTGGAAGAATAACAACCGAAGTACGCGATGATGTTCCATCAGATCGAGTATTAAGCCAGAACCCACCGCAAGGAACAGAACTAGAACCTGGTGACACGATCGACATCATTGTCAGTGTCGGACCTGAATCAATATCTTTACCTATCGTTGTTGGTTTAACTCAAGAAGAAGCGCTCAATAAGTTGAATAATGAGGGATTTATTAATATCGAAATAAAGAAATTAAAAACCAATGAATATGACATAGGAGTTATAGCGGAACAGGAGCCTGAAGCTAATTCACGTCTTGAACCTAGCGGGGTTATCACCCTGCAAGTAGCTGATGGACGAATCAGTGATAACGTACCTAACCTTTCTGGCCAAACCCTCTCTTTCGCTCAAGATGAGTTACGAGATAAAGGGTGGACGGTCACCATTGAAGAAATTGATAGCGAGACAATAGAAGCAGGAAGGGTTGTAGGAACGAACCCACCCAGTGGGACAGATTATGACCTGGAGGAATCAGTAATAATTCAAGTATCAACTGGACCAGCCGCCATAGAAATACCATTAATTATTGGTCAATCACCAGCTGTTGCTGCTGCGACACTCGCAGGCAGCGGATTTATGGTCGCTCCAACGGAGGACTGCCCCGTTGATCCTGAAGATCCAAATGTAGGTTTAGTAGTTTCACAAACCCCTGAAGCCGGCGAATCAGTTGAAGCAGGAACGACTATCACAATATGTATAGGGGTAGCTATAGAACCAACTCCGGAACCGGAACCGGAACCGGAACCGGAACCAACTCCAACCCCATCTGACCCGGAACCAACTCCAACCCCATCTGATCCGGAACCAACTCCAACCCCTGAAGAATAATTCCTATCAGATACAGCTAAAGAAATTCTCTAGGATTGAATGGCCATTATCTGTCAAAATTGACTCAGGATGAAATTGCACGCCTTCAACCTTAAAATCTTTATGACGCAAGCCCATAATAAGACCATCTTCTGATTCAGCTGTTACCTCAAGTGAGTCAGGAAGAGACCCACTGTTTACAACAAGCGAATGGTAACGAGTAGCTTGAAATGGTGTAGGGAGATCACAAAATACCCCATGACCATTATGGGAGATAGAAGAAGTTTTCCCATGCATCACATTCGGTGCACGAATTATCTCTCCACCAAATGCTTGCCCGATACATTGCAAACCTAAACACACACCAAATATTGGTTTCTGACCTTTGAAATGGTTTATTAAATCAAGAGACACTCCAGCATCAGCAGGAGTTCCAGGACCAGGACTAATAAGACACGCATCAGGGTCAAGTTCTATAATCTGGTCAATGCTGACCTTGTCATTCCGAAAAACAATGGGTTCTATCCCGAGTTCACCTAAATATTGAACAAGGATATATACAAATGAATCATAGTTATCAATAACAAGAACACGAGAACCCACGTTTGGAGGGTAGTGGACATCTAGGAAATCCACTAGTAAATATGATTCTTTGCCATTGTCTTCTATTATTAAACACATGGGAAAACCTCCAAAAGAACGAACGCAAAGTAAAAGAATCACCGAAAAAGGAACGCGTCCGGATAATCTTCCGCCCTCAGGGTCAACATCAATGGGTTATATGCCATCGAAACGTGTGAGCTCCCGATGGGTAGCCCCAACCATGTTTGGACTACTTGGTGCTGGAACGGCAATGATTATCGTGAATTATGTAGATCTGTTACCTGGAGGTACAAGTAATTGGTACCTCCTAGGAGGACTCGGTCTCGTCTTGGCGGGAATAGTTACCGCAACACAATTGCATTAATCAAATAAGGCACTTTTCTGCGAAAAAACATCAAAAGATGGATAATTACATGACTGTAATTTATCCCCAAAGTTGCTCACAACCTGTGGATAACTAACACATTCCCCTTATGGAACATCGCTAACAACAACAACAGCATCCACAGATGCCTGACAATACGTACAGATTCTTTCAAAAAATAGAATTCAGTCTGATTGGCGCATCAAATCCATTTCTGACATGCAATGTCTGGGGGGATCAGGATGTTCATCTGTCGCCACAGTCATTCTGACTTCACTCCCACACGTTGAACACCGAAAATTAAGCTTCACCTTTCGCAATTCACCAGCTGGAGGAGGTTCAGGTAAAGGTGTAGCCAATAATCGGAAGATACTAAGACCTATTCTAAGAATCACATAAGCAGCGATAATGGCGATGACAATGCTTATAAAAGTCCCAAACATATTTTCATGGTAGGTGAACCTTCGCTCAGACACATAATAAAAAAGTGATCGAACATCTGTTTCGTTGACCAAAACAAGATTTTCTTAGAAACCTGTGGCAATCTCTACAAGTACCATGTTCAATGACGTTAAGGAAAAATATGGAAATTGAATTACCACTCCTCATCATACGGATCGCACTTGGCCTCACACTCGCTGCACACGGATATAACAAATTCTTCAAAGGCGGGAAGATTGAGGGTACCGGACGATGGTTTGACAGTATGGGTATGCGCCCTGGTAAAGCCCATGCTTTTCTAGCAGCATGTGGAGAGATCGGTTCGGGGATTTTTTTGGCTGCAGGCTTACTCACTTCATTTGCAGCTTTAGGATTCGTAGGTTTAATGTCTGTCGCTTACTGGACTGTGCATAATAAAAATGGCTTCATGATCATAAATGAAGGCTGGGAGTACGTGTTCATTCTCGCTATCAGCGCTGTAACAGTCGCCATGATCGGCCCTGGAGAATGGTCTATAGACCACAAAATAGGTTGGGATTATGACCTTGAGGGGTACACGGGTCTTGCAATATCAGCTGGAGGAGGTTTGTTAGCAGCCATTGTCCTTCTCGGGATTTTCTACAGACCTACTAAAGAAGAGGTAAGCGACTAAAGATTATCTCCTCTTTTCATCGCGCATATCAAAAACGACTTTAATTGCCCCAAGGGAACCTGCTTCAGAAGCATGTCGTATAGCGTCCTTGTACCGGTCAAGCGGGTATGACGCGCTCACAAGCCGTTCAAGCTTCTTCTCTCTTACAAGATCAAAGGCAAGAGTGTAACTGCTACTTACCGTCCCATCATTTAGAAATTCTGTTCCATACGTGTAAGAACCAACAATCTCTAATTCACGATGCCACAGCGCAGTCAAGTCAACTTTAGTAACACCTGGCATCCCCATCATTACAACTCGACCTCTAGGTCGCGTTATTGATAGCGAAGTAGTTATGGATCCTGCATTTCCGACAGCATCAATTGTGACGTCCGCTCCACCAGATAAAGAATCACCTATCATTCGACAACCACTTACTTTCCGCACTGCCCGTTTCAGCTCTCTCGGTTCTACAACTAGATCTGCGCCTAGATCTTCGGCAAGAGATTTTTGAAGTGGGTATTTTGCAGAAACAATAATGGTTTCAACATTGGTTAATGCACGCAATGCTGCTGTAACGCAAAGCCCCATTGTTCCTGCTCCTTGAACAACAACAACGCCACCAGACTCCACCTGTGCTTTTAAAGCCGTATGTACACCAACAGCGGCAGGTTCAAGAATAACCGCCCCTTCATCAGAGATATCTGAGGGAACCTCGTGAAGTTGGGAAGAATGCGCAACCAATTGAGTACTCCAACCCCCACCCGTATCGCAACAATATCCAACCTGGATTCCATCACCTATCGGACCAGCAAGTAAATAACCGTAATCATTCCCATCACCAGGGCACGCTCCATCAAAAGGAGGATCTTCACCCCGACTTTCGGCACCAAGAACAGGTTCAAGAACCACTCGAGTCCCATCCTCGATAACCCCAAAGACCTCATGTCCGGGAACAAAAGGAAAGGAAACTAACGGCTCGAAATAACGGCTAGATCTACCATCTACTGTTGCCAGATCACTGCCACAAATTCCAGATAATAAAGGAAATACCCTCTGCCAACCGTCATCGGGGATCTCTGGCGGATCGATGTCTTTCAACCGAAGCGGACCGACTTGTGACCCAAACCCTGGGGATAGCCGAGACCCAATTGCCGCAGCGGCATATTTCAATTCTTTGCGTTCGAAAACTAAAGCCTTCACAGAGATAACAATAGAGGTTTTAAATCACTTTTGGTAAAGAAAGCGTTCATCTTCCAATCAAAGATAAAAACTCTTCAGTTTTTCAAGCATTAAACTAATAACAACTGAGAAGAAACAATCATGAAATACCCTTCAGTCTCGGTATGTGCCAATCTAAAAGAAAGACATCACAGGAGAGGGAAATGACAGATTTCACGAATCACACAGGTGTCGCACTTGTTATAGGAGGATCAGGGGGCATTGGTTCAGCTATTTGCCGCCTCCTGGCGGACCGAGGGAGCAACGTAGCCTTCACATTCAACAAAAATATTGATACAGCACAAACATTACAAAAGGATATTGAAAAACAGAAGAAGCTCTGTATTTCCACATCACTTCATCTCACTGACCAAAATGAAGTACATCAATTCACCGATTCGCTTCGAGAACAGGGTGGTATCCATTCGTTCATATACGCTGCTGGACCGACTGTTCCCCAAATGCACCTGTCAAAAATTAATCCTTCACAATTCGCGGAACATCTTCACAACGAAGTGAACTCCTTTTTTGTCACTGTGTCTTCTGCTCTTCCACAGTTACGTGATCAGAAAGGAAGCATTACCGCTGTTACAACCGCAGCAACAAATAGATTTCCTATAAAAGATGGGCTTTCTGCAAGCCCCAAAGCAGCTATTGAAGTACTTATACAGGGATTAGCGAAAGAAGAAGGACGATTCGGGATACGAGCTAACGCAGTAGGGCCTGGAATGCTTACTGATGGGATGGCAGAGAACCTCATTAAAAGCGGTGAATACAGCCAAAATGATTTAGATATCGCAATAGCGAACATACCTCTCAAACGGTATGGAAATGCTGCTGACATTGCTGAAGCTGTGTGTTTTCTCGCTTCACCAAATGCCAGCTACATTAGCGGACAAATCCTAAATGTAGATGGTGGATACACAGCATGAAACTAAAGAATAGGTAAATCTAGATTCAGACTGTTAAAGATTCGTCAAAAACCTGTTGAAGTTGTTGCTTTAAGTCTTCAGTAAATGCTTTTCGAATCGAAGTTGGAACTCTGCCCCCATCAGGATTTTTTAAATCCATTGGTTCTCCAACAACTATGCGCACTCGAGTACGCCGAGGGTATTTTGCCCCTGATGGTAGAGCAGATTCTGTTCCCCCGATCCCTATTGGGATCACTTTCGCACCAGTTCGGGCAGCTAAAAAAGCAGCTCCATCAAAAACTTCACCAACGGTTTCACCTACCTGCCGAGTTCCTTCAGGAAAAACAATAATTGAAGCACCTTGTTCCAAAAGAGATTGTGCTGCTTTCAGAGCATCACGATCCGCTGCTCCTCGATTAACTGGGACACCTCCAAGTGCAGACATAATCCAAGCAACCGGTTTAGACGAGAATAAGGATTCTTTCGCTAAAGCATGGATCATTCTTGGGGTCTGGACAACAAGTAATGGAGCATCCAAATTTGACCGGTGAATTGGCGCAAGAATCACGGGACCGGAAATATCAAGATGATGAGCAGCCTTTCCTTTCACACGAAAGTAAGGGTAAAGAAAAACACGGATTCCATACCAAACCATTTTTCTAAACAGTCGTCCACCAAATGAAGCAGCGATGTTAAGTGCCCGTCGCTGGCGTTCCCCTAATTCAGATGCCGAAGTAGACATTCTCTCCTCCAGTCTGGATCATCTCTATCAATCAAACGTTGCGTGCTGTTTATTCTCTTTCAAACCAGTTGACGTAACACGAATAAATTCTGCTTTTTCCCAAAATTCTGGAATGGTTCTTGCATTGCTATAACTCATCCCGCTTTTTAGGCCCGCTACCATTTGAGCAATAAGTTTTGAGACTTCGCCCTTATAAGGGACAACCCCCTCAACACCTTCTGGAGCTCTTTGTTCAAAATATTCATCATCAACTAGTTCTCCGGTACGGACCGCTCTAGCCTCGATAGCTTCAAAGCTAGCCATACCCCGAACACGTTTGACGAGCCCTTTAGGTGAGGATTCAACTTCTCCAGGGCTTTCTTTAGTTCCCGCAAACAAAGATCCAATCATTACTGTGTCTGCGCCACCAGCGATTGCTTTCGCTATATCCCCAGATGACGTGACACCCCCATCAGCGATAATAGGAATGGGTACTTCACTTGCAGAAAAAATCGCAGTTAACTGTGGGACCCCAACCCCAGCAACCAAACGTGTTGTGCAAACCCCTCCAGGCCCCACGCCGACTTTAATCGCATCGGCGCCAGCTTCGTAGAGATCTTCTGCACCGGCATGCGTAGCAACATTTCCTGCGATCACATCGGTGTCAGGAAATGAATCCTTTAACTCTTTCAAAGCATAAATAGCATGTTCCGCGTGACCATGAGCTATATCTAAGACCAGTACATCAACTCCAGAAGCAACGAGCGCTTTGCTTCTCACTATTGCATCATGATCAGTTCCTACTGCTGCACCGACAATAAATTGAGAATTTTCATTCTTCACATTCTCTACCATTTGTGCCTGAGCTTCAACGGTCATGAATCGGTGGAGAATCCCAACACCACCTAGTCTTGCTAAAGCTAATGCCATTTCCTCTTCACAAACAGTATCCATGTTCGCGGCAAGGATAGGAAGGTCAATACGAATATTCTTTGTCAAATTAGTTTCTAAAGACACGTCTTGCCGACTACGAATTGATGACCGTCTGGGTACGAGAAGGACGTCATCAAAAGTCAGACCGGTCTCCAGTCTTCCAGAAGCTTTCTTTCCAAGAGTCATAAACACTCTCCGGTTTAATTGATTACCGACTTGAAGGCTATCGCAGGAAATGCATATCGGCTAATAATTTGTGAATCTCCTCAATAACGAACAAAGTAGGAAATCTGGCTTGATTGAGGCATCCTGAAAATACTAGAGGTTTATATGACTATAGAAAATGACGGACCTTACTATGAGGATATGGAACCTGGGATGGTATTCCCTTCACCACCAGCGGTGTTGGTGGACTCAGGAATGGCTTCCACGTATCAAGCAATAGTTGGTGAATCACTCCCCTTGGTACTTGATTCAAAAATCAGTGAAGCTGTAACCGGCTCACCCAATAGGATATTGAGCCCAGGATTGCTGCTCCATCTATCAATTGGTGCGAGCACAGTAGCCACCAAAAAAGTCATAGCTAATCTTTTCTACCGTGATGTTCGGATACTCCGTTCTGTATCTCTAGGTGAAACATTACGAACAACGACAGAAGTTGTAGCGATGCAGGATAGTTCACCAAAAGAGAATCGCTCCCCTCGAGGGAAAGTCCTCCTAAAGATATCTACGAAAGCGAACGATGAACTTGTACTTGAATACTATCGCTGCCCACTTGTGAGACTTCGAGGTCACACACTGCCTGGCTACCAAGATGATTTAGGGGAAACACCCGATTTAGATCTTGAATCTTATGAACAGAAAAGTTATGAAAATTGGGACTTATCCCATCTAGTTAGCAACACTAGAACCAGCATAAATGGGGTAATTCAGGATCCATTAAAAGACGTGGTGGATCAGGCGCTTGAATTGGTTCGTTTAACCCAGAACATGGCTGCGGTTCACCGAGATTCAACGGCTTCGCCATATCCTCAACGTCTTGTTTATGGGGGGCATACAGTTGCGCTTGCGCAGGCTTCACTGAGCCGAATTTTCCCAAATATGGCAACAATTCTTGGCTGGCACACCTGCGACCACACAGGACCAGTGTTTGAAGGAGATTTACTCTCATTTGAACATGAAATTATCAAGGAAAAACAGTATGGGAATGGACAAATTATGGCAGTAAGGTCTCGGGTTTATGTTCATAGAGATAATGAAAATCCTAAAGAGGTCCTTGATTGGATCCCAGTTGCTCTAACACGATAAACAATACTAAGGATTAGCCATGTCAGACCCACTTCACCTATTTCATCTAGAGAATAAAGTCGCAATCATTACCGGGGCTTCGAGCGGTATCGGAGCCCAAACAGCAAAGCTATTCAGTTCCGTAGGAGCAACCGTAGTCGCAGCGGCCCGAAGGTTAGACCGGTTGGAAAAACTTGCTGAACAAGTTCCTAATATCATTCCTGTTCAATGTGATGTTACAAGCGATGAAGATTGTGAAAAACTCGTCCAGTCTACGCTAGAACAATGTGACAAGGTAGATATTCTCATTAACAATGCTGGGATAAGTGACCCTATAGCGGCTCTTGATGAAGAATTATCTGAATTCCGCCGTGTGTTACAAATTGATTTAATTTCATGTTTTTACCTCTCTCAACTTTGCGCCCGAAGCATGAAAGAACAGAAGACAGGCGGTGCAATCGTAAATGTTGCTTCTGTTCATGGCTTTGTCGGTTCAGCACCGAATAATCAACCAGGTTATAGCGCGGCGAAAGGTGGCTTGGTGAATCTTACGAGAGAACTTGCCCTTGAATGGGCGCGATACAACATACGTGTGAACGCAATTGCCCCAGGCTATGTAGCGACTGAACTCACCGATGAAATGATTGCTGGTGAAAGCGGGAGGAAATGGATTGAAAGAAACACTCCTATGCGACGCCCAGGCAATGTTGAAGAGTTAGATGGTGCAATGCTGCTACTTTCTTCAGATGCAGGCAGTTATATAACTGGCGAAACAATAGCTGTTGATGGAGGTTGGCTAGCACGTTAAGTGACGCTCTTAACGCTACTGCTTTTCAAGATTTCTCTGGTCGCCTACCTTGTAGATAACCAATAAGAATAAGAGATTCAATGAAAGCAGCAGTTTTAACTCAGCCTGATCAACCCCTCATCATTCAAGACATAGAGATTGAGGAACCAAGATCAGGAGAAGTACTTGTCCGAATACATAATTGCGGGATTTGCCATAGTGATCTTTCTATTCTTGATTTAGGAGGCGCTGGGCAACTACCAGTGATTCTTGGTCATGAAGCCGCAGGTGTGATTGAATCAGTAGGCTCTGACGTCTTTTCAGTTATTCCAGGTGACAAAGTTTTATTAACTCCCCTAGCTCCATGCGGAAAGTGTTATTGGTGCACGAGGGCAGAACCTACGGGATGCTCCCAAGCGCAAAGTTTTACTAGTGGTTTACGACCGGATGGAACTTCTCCTTTCTCAAACGACGGATCATGCGTGCATCGAGGACTTGGAGTCGCTGGATTTTCAGAAAAGACGATTGTTCCAGAATCCGGCGTCGTAAAACTAGACCCAGATACTCCTCTTGATATCGCTTGCGTTATCGGTTGCGCAGTCCAAACAGGTGTTGGCGCTGTTTTAAATAGCGCCAAAGTAGAGGTTGGGTCAACCGTTCTTGTAACAGGATTAGGCGGTATAGGAATATCTATCGTTCAAGGAGCCAGAATCGCAGGAGCAGGAAAGATTATAGTTTCTGACCCAGTCGCAGAAAGAAGAGAAGCAGCTATCCATTTTGGGGCTACTCACGCAATTGACCCGATGCAAGATGAAGTAATTCCCAAAGTACTTGAAGAAACAGCATCAATAGGAGTTGACTATGCTTTCGAAGCAGCAGGTGTTGCATCACTTGTAGATACCTGCATAAATGCTTCACGGATAGGAGGGATGACAGTCATCGTCGGAGCAGATGTTTCTTTGTCAACAGTCCCCATACTCCCAGTTGCAATTGCAACGATGGGTAAAAAAATCATCGGTTCTCTACTTGGCGACTGTCACCCTCAGAGAGACATCCCTAAATTTGTTAATTTATGGAAATCAGGTCAACTTGACCTAGAAGCAATGATCAGTCATCGTGTAAAGCTCACAGAAATTAACTCTGGGTTTGAAAATGTTCGAGAAACAAATGGCATCAGAACAGTCGTCGAAGTAGGTACGTAATGCATTCCACAACATCTCAGTTAATGGACCTCACCGACAAAGTTGCAATAATCACTGGTAGTAGTAGAGGAATTGGAAAAGCAATAGCAAAATGCTTTTCCGCGCATGGAGCAAAAGTCATAGTAACAAGTCGAAAATTAGATAATTGTAGGAATACAGCATCTGAAATAATTGACTTAGGAGGCGAAGCGCATCCAGTAGCAGCCCACATGGGAAAACTCTCAGACATAGAAAACCTTGTAGGAGAAACAGTTTCAACTTTTGGGGCCATAGACATCATCGTTAACAATGCAGCAAACCCACTCATGAAAGGAATCGGAGAGATAACAGAAGAAGCGTGGTCTAAAGCACTTAATACAAATCTTCGCGGTCCAGTCTTTCTTGTTCAGGAAGCACTTCCATATCTTGAGAAAGGTACGCAGAGTTCAGTGATTAATATTTTAAGCAACGCAGCGTACATGTATGCACCACATCATTTGCTATACCCAGTCGCTAAAGCGGGATTAGAAGCAGCTACTCGATCCATGGCAGCTCAACTAGCTTCTAAAAATATACGGGTAAACGCGCTGGTACCAGGGACTGTTGATACTGATATGGTTCGCGCCATGCCAGAATCATTTCAAAAAACCTCCGCGAAAGCGTCACTTCTTCAAAGAGCTGCTGATCCTGAAGAAATAACAGCTATGGCTCTACTCCTCGCTTCGGCAGCAGGAAGTTTCATGACGGGTCATACATACTTTGTGGATGGTGGCCAGAGTTACCGCTAGATGCAAAAATAAGCTAAGTGAGTATCAAGATGGATATATTTTCACAGCAAAATCCTGTAGAGGTTGGGTGGCTGGAACTCAGTCTTTCCTTAATCTTGTTAGCAGTAACCCTTATTCTGTCTTTCATCTTCAAACTTCAGATAGGAAAGTCAATTTTTTTTGCGGGGGCACGGGCGGCAATTCAATTAGTCGCAGTAGGTTTATTCTTTACTGCAATATTTGACCATACATATGCGAATGCATGGTCGTGGATTTGGGTGACTGCCATGTTGGGACTAGCAACTCTTATTGTCCAGAGGCGCGTCCCAAATATTTCCGGACTCAATTTTGCAACATTTCTCGCTATAGGAATTTCTATCTCCTTCGTATTGGCAGTTATCTTCCCATTTTCAATTATTGACTACTCTCCAGTCAATTTGGTTGTGATGGCCGGAATCACTATCGGTAATCTCCTACCTATAGCTGTTCTTGCCGTCCAACAATTAGAATCGCAGTTCAACACACGTCTTTCAGAAGCAGAAGCTCTATTAGCTCTTGGTGCTGACAAGAAAACCGCTGTCCGTTTTCTCGCCCCTCAAATTATTCGAACAGCATTAACAATACAGATTGAAAGAACAAGAGTTGTCGGGTTAATTGCACTTCCAGGAGCGATGACTGGTCTACTCCTCGCAGGAGTAGACCCATTGGATGCAGTTCTGGTGCAACTCATTGTTATGTATATGATTTTAGGATCAGCAACTGTAACTGTATGCGTGCTTGTATGGTTTGGGCTGTATCGTGTTTTTACAGATGATCTTCGGGTGGGTGAAACAAAATAGATTTTTTGTTCAGGTACCGTCGTCGTTGATCCTGTTATAGATTTCTTCAGCGACTGCTGTTGCTGATTTCCCGTCAGTTAGAATCTGCTCAAATTTTTCGTAGTAGACATTCCGTTCATTCAATAAAGACTTCATTGTTGCTTCCCTGTCTTTTGAATGAAGTAGGGGGCGGATAGGTGCTCCTTCGCTCTTGTCTAACCGGCTGGTAATTTCTTCTAGACTTGCTTTTAAGCAGAAAACCCTCCCTGAAGATGACAGAACATCAGCATTCTGCTTGTTGATCATTAACCCGCCTCCCGTGGCAATAACCGTATTTGAAGATTTTGAAAGTTGTTGACTAATTACTTGTTCACAATCTCTGAAAAATCGTTCTCCGTGTAAGCGGAAAATATCTTCAATCGAACCGTGCTGCTTCTCTATTTCTTCATCCGTATCCAAAAAATCCATATGTAATAATTCTGATAATTTCCGCCCAACCACGCTTTTCCCTGTCCCCATAAATCCAGTTAGGACAATATTCTCTCTCATATCTATCTCTTTCCTGCAGTAACCCAGTTTAGGCTTTTCTTCGGCCGGCATCGTGAACTTTATTTGTAGTCATTTATTGCTAGTAGAGGCAGTAACGATTCCGCGCTAAGTTAAAGATGTGATTAAAGGAATACATCATGTAGCTATTTCAGTTCCCGACATTGAGCTAGCGTTTGATTTTTACCACAGGGTATTAGGTTTTGAAAAAGTTTTTAATAACAGTTGGAATGGTGATAGGCCCCGATCTGATCAAGTCATCGGTTTAGAAGAAACGCAAGCTAAAGTCTGGATGCTAAAGGCTGGGAATGCTTTTCTAGAACTCTGGGAATATGAGAATCCTGCACCGAAGCCAAAAGAATTCAACTATTCAGCAGCGGATCATGGCCTAGCCCATTTTGCTCTTCAAGTAACAGACATACACGAAGAATATGAAAGGCTTTCTAATAATGGTATGACTTTTCATGCTCCTCCAGTAGACCTTGGAAATTCCTTCGCTATCTACGGTAGAGATCCATTTGGAAATATTCTTGAGCTGTATGAAGTAAGTGGCGAACGATCAATTTAAGAAAAGCCGTCTTTACAAAACTAGAGTGAGAAAATATTTGTCCAGTATTCGGGGCATAAGACAATTTTCTCTATGAATTTCGGTACCCTCAGGGGCGGAAGGTTGCCAGAGCGGACGAATGGGGCGGCCTCGAAAGCCGTTGTGGCGCTTAGCGTCACCGTGGGTTCGAATCCCACACCTTCCGCCACAGTCGTCTATTTATTCGCTTGTGTTCGTTTCAAAACGGGCTCTGCGAAACCGAGTGTCCTGTCTGCGAACCGTAGAACCTTTCCTGATGTCCCTGGTGTTGAGTTATCAACCAGATTACCCATTACTTGTAGGGTAATGTTTGCCATGAGTTGACTCGCGACAGCAACTCGGAGACCTGAGCGCAGAATAAGTGGATGCCCTATAAGGTATGAGAACCGGCGACCTGTTCGAAGAAATCCATCAAACCGCTCCCCAATAATCGCATCATATTTTTCAGGTGCCGTTTGGGGATCTTCCAAGAATAAATCAGAAATAAGCATTCCGGATTCAAGACTGTAATCAATGCCTTCTCCGTTCATTGGGTTGATCAGCCCTGCCGCATCGCCTACCGCAGCCCATCCATTCCCATGCCGCTTTTGCGATGTCATTGGGAGTCGCCAAGCTCTGGGCTTTTCAAGATAGGGGCCCGCTTCCCATTCCTCTTTGATGAGATCCCTGTAGAGGTCACAAAGTGTATTTAGGTTTAATTTTTTAAACCCTTTCATAGTAGATAGAGCCCCCACACCAAGGTTCACTGTCCCATTTCCGGTAGGAAACATCCATCCATAACCGGGGATAGGGGTTCCAGTAGAATCACGCATGGCAAGTGATGCTTCTAAGTAACGATCAGCGTGCCGTGGGCTTTCCACGTAAGTACGAATAGCGATTCCATATGGTTCATCAGATTTTCGTTCTGTCCCTAACATGCGCGCAACTTTTCCTGGTGCTCCAGAAGCAGCAACGACCAAATCAGCACTCCACGTTTCAGTGTCTGAGGTGACGCCAACGACTTTTCCACTTTCAAAGACCGGAACCACTTCAGTCTTATAAAATATCGTTGCACCTGACTGGGACGCAGTTTCCAGCAAATGAGAATCTAGTTCTTTTCGCGTCCAAACCGCCCCATATGATGGGAAACCCCCTCCAGTGGGCCACTTTAATTCCCTTCGCGTCTTACCAGCGATCATTCTCAAACCAATGATCTTATGAATGCCCTCTAAATCAATTTCCAACTTCTGCAACGCACCTATTGCTCGAGGAGTTAGCCCATCCCCGCAAACCTTATCTCTCCCAGAGGAAGCCTTTTCAAAGATAGCAACCGAGGCACCACCTCGGGAAGCTTGAATAGCAGTCGCCGCCCCTGCCGGACCTCCACCGATTACAACAAGATCAAAATGTTTCACGAACTCTAGCGTGCCTAATGATCTGAGAGAATGCGCAATTAAAGGGAAAATTTCTTAATGACTACTGTCGTTTCTCATCAAAAAAATCAGAGAGTACCTTTCCGCATTCATCCTGAA
This sequence comes from Actinomycetota bacterium, assembly GCA_036687775.1. Classification (GTDB taxonomy): domain Bacteria; phylum Actinomycetota; class Acidimicrobiia; order Acidimicrobiales; family UBA8592; genus UBA8592. Next base: position 12,499 of record JAYYZG010000047.1, on the reverse strand, counting down.
GAACCCTTCCAGTTACTAAAAATTCATGATTTAAACGCGGGTCACTACCCAATTGGTACAAACTGCCGAGCGCCCCACTCTTTGGGTCTTCAGCACCGAAAATGACTCGGGCGACTCTAGCATTAAGTGCTACACCTGCACACATAGGGCATGGTTCAAGCGTGCTAACCAAAGTAGCTCCATCAAGGCGAGATGCGCCCACGATAGCAGCGGCATCTCTAATAGCTAATACTTCAGCATGCGCTGAAGGGTCATTCAAAAGTTCTCGTTCGTTATGTCGTGCTGACAATATTTCTCCATCCAAAACCACAACGGACCCGACTGGAACATCACCGTGTCCTAACGCTTTAACCCCTTCCGAAAGAGCTATTTTCATTAATTCTTCATCAGTCATTTACCAACTCCATTAGCTGTAAGGTCCATTCTCTTCAACATGAGCTATCAATGACTGGAATAACCATTGACCACCCTGTTTGACATAACGGTCCTCGTATCGTCCAATGATCCTGACAAACGTACCATTCACATGCGTGTACAACATGATAAATTTCCAAAATCCTTTCGCCTGATCACCGTTAACATCAATAATGGGATTAGTTACGATATGGCTTGATCTCTTAATATAGCCAGCTTCACGAAGCCCAAACATGAACTCAGAGATTTCACCCTTCCCTGTTTGTTTTCGTTCGTCAGCATTTTTAGTTCCACCTATTTGCTGCCATGTACCATTCTTCACAAACAGAGCGGCTACAGCATCTCCATCATGATCATTGTCACAAGCATCACAATACGCTGCTTTTAATTTTCGTATAGCCTCAATATCTTCAAGTTCCTTAAGTCGAGCATGGGTTTCTTCAGCAATCAAAGACGAAGTTATTTCAATTTGGTTTCGTTGCCTAACGAACTTCCGTTCTAACCGTGAGAGACCACTTCTTCTCCTTCTCCAAATACCTTTCATAGATGCATCTTAAAGAATGAATCAAACTTCGCAAATAAAGAGAAATTCTTCTACATTGTGAAAAGAAGATAGGGGAATTATGGAAGAAGTTAAAGGAACATATGACGAACGATTTAGTGGAGTCGTAGAAGCATTACAGCGAAACTTTCAAGATCCTGGAGAGATAGGCGCCTCAGTTGCCGTTATGCACGAAGGAGAATTGGTAGTTGATATTTGGGCTGGCCATGCAGACCCGGAAAGAACAAAGCCATGGGAACGTGACACCATAACGAACGTTTGGTCCACTACGAAGACAATGATGGCTATTTCCGCTTTGGTTCTCGCTGACCGAGGTGAATTAGACTTCTTCCGACCGGTTGCTGATTATTGGCCAGAATTCGCTGCCAAAGGTAAGAAAGATATTGAAGTTCGACATCTCATGTCACATACTTCAGGCCTTTCAGGCTGGGGTAAGAAAATTACCATGGAAGAAGTTTGCGATTGGGGTAAATCTACTTCCATACTCGCAGCACAAAAACCCTGGTGGAAACCAGGAACAGCATCTGGATACCATATGTTGAACCAAGGTCACCTCGTAGGTGAGGTGATTCGGAGAATAACCGGTGTCTCCATCGGCACTTTTTTCGCGAAAGAAATAGCTGAACCATTAGGAGCAGATTTCCACATCGGTTTAGATGAAAAAGACTTCCACCGAATTTCCGATGTTGTCTACCCCACAGAAGAGATAACAGATCAACTAAAAGAACTCACAAAATCACTAGCAAAATATCGGATCAGCGGGAAGGTAGCAATGAAAACCTTCATGAATCCAAGCCCTGACGATAATTCTGCTTGGGAAGACTGGTGGAGAAAAGCAGAAGTTCCTGCCGCTAATGGACATGGCAACGCTCGATCTGTTGCAACTATCCAAGGGTTGATCACTAATGGAGGAGAAATCAACGGCGTGAAGCTTCTCAAACCAGAAACAATTGACTTAATTTTCAAAGAGCAATCATCTGGTCCAGATCTAGTTCTACTAATACCTCTTCGTTTCGGAATCGGATATGGGCTACCAAATGAAGAATTCCCCTTCTTACCACAAGATGGAAAAGTCTGTTTCTGGGGAGGGTGGGGCGGTTCCCTTATCGTAAATGATGTAGATAATAAACTCACCGTCAGTTACATGATGAACAAAATGATGCAAACAGTGCTGGGAGATCCTCGTGGATTGGGAATTCTTGAAGCAGCGTATAAATCAATAGAATAAAAAAATGAGCGGAGGAGGTGGGATTCGAACCCACGGTGGGTTGCCCCACACACGCTTTCCAAGCGTGCCGATTCGGCCGCTCTCGCACTCCTCCTTATTTGTTACTACAAAAGTATCAAACGAATACTTAGCGTAGTGAGCAAAACTCTCAATCCAACCCACGAACGAATAGGCAATGCAAACAACATCCGTTCTATGGATAATTCGAACCGTATTCAGCTACGATATAAAAACATCCGTTTTTGGATGTGACGATTGGGTCCTGTGCAATCAGTACCCGTGAACCGAGTCAGGGCCGGAAGGCAGCAGCTCTCAGCGGAACTACTGTTGTGCCGCAGACAGCCTAATCGTCGCTTCCAAGAACGGATGTGTTCTTTTCTCAAACAAATCAGAACAGAATCATGATTACTTTCCCTTATGGCACATCAGGGAACTAGTATTTGATCGATGGCATATCAATCTCTTTACCGAAGATACCGGTCCGGAACATTTAATGAACTCGTGGGACAGAACCATGTTGTTACTGCACTAAAGAATGCCGTTACGGAAAATCGTGTCGGGCATGCCTACCTTTTCAGTGGCCCACGAGGTACAGGAAAAACCAGTACTGCAAGAATTCTTGGGAAAGCACTTAACTGCACCGACCTCCAAGAGGAAGGTGAACCCTGTTGTTCATGCGAATCTTGCCTTTCTTTCACCGATGGGACCTCATATGACCTTCAAGAACTAGATGCCGCATCAAACAACGGAGTTGAAGCCGTTCGAGATCTGATTTCTAAAGTGGCATTAGGGTCTCCTGGCCGCACAAAGATATATATTCTTGATGAAGTACATATGCTTACGGCAGGAGCGGAAAATGCGCTTCTCAAAACACTGGAAGAACCACCAAGCCATGTGGTTTTTATCCTTGCAACGACAGAACCACATAAAGTGGCTCCGACTATACGAAGCAGAACCCAACACTACGAATTTGAACTGCTCCCTGGAGATGAATTAGAGAAACATATTCGATGGATAGCTGAAGACGCAGATTTAAAAGTTAGTGACGAAATGATCGAATATGTTCTTCGTTTAGGTGGGGGCTCCGCGAGAGATACCCTTTCAGCATTGGAACAGGTCGTCACTGCAGGTGGCATCCCAAACGATGATGATGCCCTGGGAACTATCATCAATGGCATCGCCCAAACAGACCCTTCCTTAGTCGTCAATGGTCTCAGTCAAGCTATCCGATCAGGAAGGGACCCAAGAATAATCGGAGAATCATTAATCGATCGCTTACGGGATGGTTTCTTATTCGCACTTCATGCTCCGACGGAACACTTTTCAGATCACCAGAGAGAACGCGCGAGTGACCTTGCGGGAGTCATTAAACTCGCGACTTTGACGAGGGCTCTAGAAACCATAGGTTCAGCATTGATTGGAATGCGGCAGTCGTCTGACCCTCGTATAGACCTTGAAGTAGCGCTCATCCGATTGACCCATCCCGAATTAAGCAGTGAAATCGGGGCCCTTGTGGAACGAATAGAAAGATTGGAATCAGGGAATGCGATTCCGCAACCCTCGGGAACGCCCCATACAAAGAAAATTGATGAAACCGTTAAAGAGAAAACACCTTCAGAAAATGAAAATAAAGAGACACCCCCCACAGTTGATAAAGAAATAGAAGAAAAGAACGGGAACTTAACCGTTGGTAGCCTGCCGATTGAAGAATCTTGGAGCCAAGCTAAGAAATCTCTCAAAGGCTTAACAAAAGCACTTTTTAAGGAATTGCCGATAAGCGTTACCGAAGACGGCACAGTCTACTTGACAGCACCGAATGAAACCCACCGACAAAAATGTGAGGAACGTTTAGATGAGGCCAGCAGTCTTCTAACTCAACAGATGGGTCAGAAAGTTGATCTAATCATTCTTGTAGCGGAAGGGACATCCACTCCGCAAAAAAAACCAGAAACACTAAAAGACGAAATTGAGAAAGAAGAAATAGATATTACGAATCTAGAAGCTCTAGAAGATGCGCCGATGGAATCAGGTGATGAAATGTCACTGATCAGCAAAAGTTTCCCAGGGGCAAAAGTAGTAGATCAGGATAGTGAATGAATCAAGTAACTGTTAACAGTCATAGGAAAAATACCCTATGAGTGTTTACACACCGGCCGTACAACTCCTTATTGATGAGTTGGGAAAACTCCCGGGGGTGGGTCCTAAATCAGCTCAGAGAATTGCGTTCCATTTAGTCAAACTTCCAGAACAAGATGCCTTACGACTGGCTAATGCAATAAGTGAGGCAAAAGAAAAAGTCCGATTTTGTGAAACCTGCTTCAATATGAGCGACGATCAATTCTGTGAGATTTGTATGGATCAACGAAGGGATACATCTTTAATCTGTGTAGTTGAGGAACCCAGAGATATAGTTGCTGTTGAAAAAACACATGAATATAGAGGGTATTATCATGTGCTTCAGGGAGCCATCAATCCTATTGATGGAATAGGCCCTGATCAATTAAAGGTCCGTGAATTACTTCAACGTTTACAAGAAGGAGATATTGAAGAAGTTATTCTGTGCACTAATCCCAATATTGAAGGTGAAGCAACCGCTATGTATTTAGCGAAACTCATCGAACCCTCAGGGATTCCTGTTACCCGAATCGCTAGTGGCTTACCTGTCGGAGGAGATCTCGAATATGCTGATGAACTCACATTAGGGCGAGCTATTGAAGGGCGGAGAGAAATAGGTGGAAGTTAGAATCCCGTAAAAAAACCGAGGTGGCTGACGAGTGGTGAATTCGCCAGCCACCGACGGAGGAGGGGAAATCTAATTTCCATTGCTCAGATATCCACACCCAATGGACAAAACCAGTGTGTGGGATAAATGCATAATCCTTAAACTGTGGGTAGTTAACCCATAAGATGACATTTATGTTACATTACTGCATTTTTATTGTCAAATTTCATAAACTCTGGGGAAAAAAACCCTAAATTGCTGACTTTTTAATGCTTTCTGTCTTAATTTCAATGAAATAAAGTGAGCGGATAGAAATATCCTAGCTATGCACTCGGATAAGGAGAGCATCACCTTGGCCACCACCACCACACAATGCGGCAGCCCCAATACCTCCCCCACGTCTTTTCAGTTCATAGGCAAGGGTCAATGCTAAACGGTTCCCTGACATCCCTATTGGATGTCCCAATGCAATAGCTCCACCATTAACGTTTACTATTTCATCCGAAATACCCAGTTCAGAAACAGACGCAACTGAAACAGCAGCAAATGCTTCATTAATCTCAAAGAGATCAATATCTTCAAGAGTAATTTGAGTCTCTTCCAATGCGTTAAGAATCGCTCGAGAAGGTTGTGTTAAGAGACTCGTATCAGGACCAGCTACCTGACCATAAGAAATACATTCAGCTAACGGGACCAAATCATGACGTTCAGAAAAATCTTTCGAGACAACAATTACAGCAGAACCGCCATCAGATATCTGACTCGCATTACCAGCTGTGATATTTCCACTTTCAGCAAATGCAGGACGCAACTTGCCTAATCCTTCCAAATCGGTTCCTTCTCTCACGCCTTCGTCAACATTAAAAACGATTGCGTCGCCGCGTCGTTGGGGAATTTCAACGGGAATGATTTCCTCCTGGAGCACACCGGAATTGATAGCAGCAGCAGCTCGACGGTGCGATTCAGCAGCTACTGAATCCTGAGAACTACGTTCAATCTGTGCAGAAGCTGAATACCGTTCAGTTCCTTCCCCCATCAATTCTTTCTCAAGCGCACAATATAAACCATCATGCTGAATCACATCTAACATTTCAGCATTACCATATTTATATCCACCACGCCCTTTCGGCACTAGATACGGGGCGTTCGTCATAGATTCCATTCCGCCAGCAACAACAACTTCAGCATCTCCGGCTTCCACCATCTGAGCAGCGAGATAAATTGCATTTAGACCAGACAGGCAAACCTTATTAATAGTAATAGCGGGAACAGACATGGGTATACCAGCAACACACGCAGCTTGACGTGCTGTTACCTGCCCAGCACCAGCCTGCAAAACCTGCCCCATGATCACATAATCTACGGCATCCGGTTCAAGCCCAGCCCGTCCCAAAGCGCCACTAATTGCAAAGCCACCTAAATCTGAACCAGAAAAACTAGACAAGGAACCTGACAACTTACCAATAGGGGTTCTCGCTCCAGCGAGTATGACTGCACTTTCCATCTGTACTCCAATCAACAAAATAAACCTAGCTAGCCAATAACACATTTACACTGAAACAACAGAAAACTTTGGAGCTCACAATGATACTTTCAGAAATTGACCATGTAGCTATCGCCGTCAACGATTTAGAAGCAGCAATTACCTACTACCAAGATGCTTTCGGAGCAACGGTTCACCACCGTGAAATCGTAGAAAGCGATGGGGTAGAAGAAGCGCTCATAAAAGTAGCTGAGAGTTATATTCAACTCACTTCAGCAACAAATGAAGATTCACCGATAGCGAAATTCCTCGCAAAACGTGGCGAAGGTCTTCACCACATTGGCTACCGGGTGGATGATTGTGCCGAAGCATTACAAGCAATGATTGCTGCAGGCGCACGTCCCATTGACCAAGCTCCAAGACCCGGTTCTCGGGGAACCACGGTCGCTTTCATTCATCCAAAAGGATCATTTGGGACGTTAATTGAATTAGTTCAAGAATAGAAAAGAAGCGACAGTAAAAACTGTGGCAAACTGCGAACATGGATATTCACCTCATAGACGGAACTTACGAACTCTTCCGATACTTTTTTGGGACACCTTCCCATATCAACAGTGAGGGACAAGAAGTAGGAGCTGTAAGAGCCGTTGCCAACAGCATGCTTACCATGGTGGACCAAGGTGCGACCCACGTCGGAATAGCAACAGACCATGTTATTACATCGTTTAGAAACGAATTATACGAAGGATACAAAGATGGATCAGACCTTGACCCTGTGATACTCGGACAATTCACACTCCTCGAAGATGTCCTCGAAGCAATTGGCTTCACCATCTTCCCAATGATCGAACATGAAGCTGATGATGGATTAGGAGCAGCCGCCCATAAAGCCATAAAAAATCCTCAAGTCCAGCAAGTAATTATCTGCACCCCTGATAAAGACTTAGGGCAATGCCTAACAGTTGACGAAAAGATAATTCAATATGATCGAAGAAAGCAGGAACGAATCACCTACGAAACAGTTATAGAAAAGTTCGGAGTGTCACCAGAATCGATTCCTGACTATCTCGGTCTAGTTGGCGATACAGCCGACGGATTCCCAGGACTTAAAGGATGGGGAGCAAAATCATCCTCTACACTCCTTGCTCACTACCACCACATCGAACAAATTCCCAATGACCACACCGAATGGGAACCACAAGTTCGCAGTGCAGAGAAACTATCGTACACACTCAACGATGACTATGATCTAGCCCTCCTCTTTAAACTCATCGCAACCATTGATTATGACGCCCAAACATTCGAGACAGTTGACGAACTCAAATGGGAAGGACCTCAAGATAATTTCTCTGGAATTCTTGAAAAAATAGATGCTGAACGACTCATTGAGAAAGCCACGCGACTTGCACAGAAATAGGACACTTTTGATGTTCAACGCCTGCTCTGCTTGAATAAAACAATGGATTTAAATGATGCAGTCAACTGGGCAGTGGACATACACCATGGTGTTCTTATCACTCTTCGCAAAGATGGAAGACCACAGTCCTCAGATATTGCCTACGCAGTCATAGAAGGAAAGTTCTGTATTTCCGTAACCAGAAGACGCGCAAAAACAATAAACCTTCTCAGAGACAACAGAGCTGTACTACACATCACCTCTCCGGACACATGGTCATATGTTTCTTTTGACGGCAGTGCAGAAATCACGGAAACAGCGAAAGTACCAAGCGACAATGTTTGCCTCGAGTTAGCAAATGTTTTCACTACTATCCAGAAGAAAGACCACCCAGATTGGGATGAATTCAATCAAGCAATGATTAACGATGAAAGATTAGTTATCAGATTTGTCCCAACAACCGCAGTAGGGCAGATTAACTAAATGGACCTCATACGCCACCACGAAGAACTTGAAAAAAGTGGATACACAATCGTTGAGAACCTCATCGAAATTGATTTCATAGATGAATTAGTTGAAGAAGTTAAACGTCTCGAATCAAGGCTCGAACGTTCACCTGACAACAACAGATTCGAAGGTAATAGAACAACAAGAACATATAACTTGCTCGCGCATGGAGAAATCTGGCAACACATCCCAGTGCAAACCCAAGTGCTTGAACTGATAGAAGGAGTGATCGGAGAACAATGCCTCGTCTCCTCACTAGCATCAATTTCACTAGCTCCAGGTGAAACAGCTCAGGTACTACACGCCGATGACCAAGTACAGCCAATAGCTAAACCCCATGTCGCTACGGTATGTAATTCCATGTGGGCCCTAACCGATTTCACAGAAGAAAATGGTGCTACCCGTGTCGCTCCGGGTAGCCACCTTTGGCAAAATCCTGATTATTTCGGAGATCAAAACGATGTAGAAACTATTCCAGCGGAAATGCCGAAAGGTTCAGTCCTGATATGGCATGGAAGTACTTGGCATGGGGGAGGGGCTAATACGACAACAGACCAAACCCGTATAGGTGTGGCAATGAACTATTGTGCGGGCTTTATCCGCCAACAGGAAAATCAGCACCTTGGAATACCACCAGAGATCGTTGAAACTTTCAGTCCTGAATTACGTCAATTATGTGGTTTCGGTATGTACCGAGGATTAACAGGAAACATTGAAAAACACAGTCCCGCCCACCTCTTATATGGAGACCCTGAAGAAACGCAACTCTGGGACTACGACCCGATAGAACCTAAATAACTTCTAAAGAAAGAAAGAAATGTCTGAAATAACACCATTCACAATCAATATTCCCGAAGAACAACTTACTGATTTACGGAACAGAATTAACAACACACGATGGGCCGAAGAAGAATGTGTCAATGATTGGAGCCAAGGTATCCCTCTCACGTACGTAAGAGAAGTCGCTGATTATTGGGCGAACCAATATGACTGGAGAAAAAGTGAAGAGCATCTCAATACCTTTAATCACTATCGGACGAATATAAATGAACTTGACCTCCACTTCATTCACCAGAAGTCACCTCATCCAGATGCCTACCCTCTGATCATTACGCATGGCTGGCCCGGATCAATTATTGAATTCCATAAAGTTATACAACCTCTAGTAGACCCAACGAAACATGGTGGTAAAGCTGAAGATGCATTCCATGTCATCTGCCCTTCACTTCCTGGCTATGGTTTTTCAGGAAAACCCTCTGTTACAGGATGGGGCGTAGAAAAAATTGCCAAGACATGGGATCAGCTAATGGTCCGCCTCGGATATGACCACTATGGAGCCCAAGGAGGTGATTGGGGGGCAGCTGTGACGACACAAATCGGACGAAATGTCGGCCATTGCGCTGGAATTCATATCAACATGCCGATTGGCCGCCCGACACCCGAATCGCTACAAGACCCTACAGATGAAGAGAAATCAGCATTGGAAGGGCTCACGTACTATCAAGAATGGGACTCCGGGTACTCAAAACAGCAGAGTACCAGACCGCAAACACTAGGTTACGGTCTCGTAGACTCACCAGTCGGTCAGATGGCGTGGATTATTGAAAAATTTTGGAGTTGGATGGATTGCGATGGCCACCCAGAGAACACCCTTACCCGAGACGAATTGCTTGATAATGTCATGTTGTACTGGTTAACAGCAACAGGAGCATCATCAGCCCGCCTTTACTGGGAGAGTTTTGGCAGTTTCGGAGGAGGAGACAAAGTTGAAATCCCCACTGGCGTTGCATCATTTCCAAAGGAGATCATTCGATCGCCACGTCGCTGGTGTGAACAGAGCTACAACATCACCCATTGGACAACAATGCCAAAGGGCGGTCATTTCGGAGCATTTGAACAACCTGAACTTTTCATTAATGACCTACGAACTTGTTTCAAAACTATTCGTACGTAGATCTATGTATATTGATTTTTAGTCAGTGATCATGAGAGAATTGTCGGCTTGGTTCTTCGCAACTCCACCCATTTTTAGGAACTTCCAAGTTAAGTAAGTAGTCAAATACGACGTCTGTTACGCATTCACTATTTGTAAGAAACGCTCCGTGGCCATCACCATCGGAAGTAATTAAAACCGCTTCACCAATGGATTCCACAAGATCTGGTCCCCATTCTAGAGGCGTAGCGGGATCTCCTTCCATTGATATCACAAGAGCAGGGACATCCAGATCTGCCTGACCAACGTGCAATGGATCTAGTGCTTCATCCAATCCGGCGCATCCGGTCTCTCCTCGAAAACTTGGCCCGAAATGTGGGAGTTGATCAGCCACAGCATCTATAGCGGAAGCGATTTCCTCATCTGAAGGGCGAAGAGGATCATCAGCGCAATTAACGAGAAAAAGAACAGATTGAGAATTATCGTAGGTTCCATCCTCGCGTCGACCAGATAATTGATCCGCTAAAACTTGATGGATTGAACCATCAGCATCACTGATAATGGCGTACAAACCGTCAACTAAATCAGGCCAACTATAGGGAGAGTAGAGAGCCGATGCTGTCCCAAAATGAAATTCACCACGTGTAAGTTCACGCCCATCCAAAGCATTCAGATTTGAAACAGAAAGTAACTCATCTGCAATAGAGAAAGCATTTTCCGCTCCTCCAAACTCGTTAAGCACGCAATTCGTATCCTCATCACAACTCTCGGCGAATCGGTTCCAAGCGGCTTCAAACCCTAATCCCTGAACTGGACTGAACGCACTTATTTGATCACTAGGAGCAACAGCGCCATCAAGAATCATTGCCCGGACATGTTCTGGAAAAAAAGAAGCGTAAACAGCTCCTATCCTTGTTCCATAGGAATAGCCGAGATACGTGATTTGATCCTCACCTAAAGCTAAACGTATTTGGTCCATGTCACGAGCGACGTTATTCGTCCCCACATGTAAAGCCAGATTACCACTCATATCAAGACACTCTTTAACGTGTAATCGCGCCTCAGTGAATAAATCTCCTATATCTTCTCCATCTTCTAATATCCAGTCCGTATCGTCATCTAGGTCATTAGGGCAGTTCACTTGAGTGCTCTCACCGACTCCACGTGGGTCAAACCCGATTACATCAAACTCAGGGAAAGCGTATTCCCACAGAGATCCATATAAGTAAACCAATTCAGTGCCAGAAGCTCCAGGTCCCCCAAAATTGATGAGCAATGGACCAAGAGAAGGACTAGAAGATGCACTAATACGGACTAATCCAATACTAATAGAATCCCCACTCGGATTTGCATAGTCAAGAGGAACTTCAAGATCCCCACATTCATAAACCTGATAACACGATTTCCAACCAATCTCTGTAACCGGTATCGGCGAGATCTTCGGGTCAACTAACTGACTTGAAGACGTATCGATATTTTCTGTATCTTGATTTGAATCAGATGTTGTTGAACAGCCAACTATCAAAAATAACACTGTAAGTATTGAAGACAACCAGCATCCGGTTATTAAAAAAGGTCTTGAAGAGTCAACCATTTGATACAAGTCCCAGGAGTTCAATCATTTCCTCACGGGAAGGACCTAATGATGGCTCCGGTTTTCTTTGATCCCTTTCAGCCCAGACACGCATAATCTCAGCACTGATCTCTGGTTCCGACAGGATGGAAGGATCTGCTAAAAGATTCATCATCTTCATGAATGCTCTCCAAACCGCGGTAGAAGTTTGCGTTGCTGGAATCAAACCCTCTTTCAAAATTGATCTTTTCATTACACTAATTTCATCCGGATCTGAGTTAGCAGCTGAACGACTACTCCTATCTGACTCAACAGAAGCGTTGTACCAAGGCAGAATGTTTTTCTCTACCTGTAAGGAAAATTGTTCGCCTTGAGCCACCGAATCATCAATGTTGTCACCAATGGATTGTCCCAGAAGATGTGCTTGCCAGAAACCAGTGGAACATCCCCGCCCATACAAAGGATTTGTACAGATCAAAGCGTCACCGATCATATGAAAACCATCAACGACCATCGCATCATTATCCCGAAGTGTTCTTCTCCTATTTAATAATCCCGCCATGGAATGGACTCCTGTGAGAGCTTCAGCCCCTAAATTCAACCATTCTTCTGCTGCGGGAATTAAACGAAACACTTTTTAAAATGTTGCAGGTTATCGAATTACCCAAAAAGTCTTATCTT
>JAYYZG010000046.1:0-18119 GCA_036687775.1 Actinomycetota bacterium | reverse complement strand
CTCTGCAGGGACTACTGGCCCAGACTCACGAAGCGAGCGTAAACAATCATGAAAAGATTCACCAGGGAATAGTCCACTTTTACCTTCTGAGGAAATAGAAGGCCCAAAATCCACGAGCTTAGAATCAGAAGAAATCTTCTTTTCTGAAGCTGAATTCTGACCAATATTAAGCTCGCCCATGGGGCATCCTAACTCAAAAGCATATTCTTGTAATAAAGTCGTGAATGAGAGAGTGAAACACAGTCTGAATTTAGAGAGGTCAAGATGCGCTACATCCTAGGTTTACCAACAGACCATGTGGAATCTATTGACCAGTTTGGAACCAGTCAGGCAATAACTGAAATGGCGTCCACTGCTGAGGAACTGGGATATTCAGGTGTTTTCGTAACAGACCACCCTGCTCCACCAAAATCATTTATAGACACTGGCGGCCACCATACTCTTGACCCAATGGTTGCCTTGACAGTTGCAGCAACATCAACAACGAAAATCCAGTTACTCACCAATCTTTATATCGTCGCATACCGCAACCCACTTTTAGTAGCAAAAATAGTTGCGAGCCTCGATAACCTTTCACGAGGCCGCCTCATACTTGGGGTAGGGGCAGGATACCTAGAAGAAGAATTTCAAGCAGTCGGGGTTGATTATCAGAACCGAGGTCAGTTGCTCAACGACCACCTTGAAATCATGCAACAAGCGTGGACCGGAAACCCAATTTCAGCGAAGGGGCACAACTTTGAAGCTAAGGAAATTATTTCGTTACCAACTCCTATTCACCGAACTGGTTCTTCTTCACCTCCGATATGGGTTGGTGGCAACTCCAAGAATGCTTTAGAACGCGTCGCACGGTTCGGAGAAGGGTGGATTCCTATGGCAACCCCCAAAGGCATGGAAAAATTTGTTAAAACAACAGCAATCGCAGATATGGCTTCTCTAGCGAAAAGAATTCGCGCCCTGAAAGAGGTATGGGAAAAGTACGGACGGAAAGGAAATCCGTGCATCTCTATAGAACCTTGGGATGCAGGTAGGTTCGGCTCGGAAAAATGGAATTCTCAAAAGTATTTGGAACGTAAAGAGGAACTATCAGAAATGGGAGTTACCCATATCCCTGTCATGCTTAGTTCAATAGGTAGAAAATATGAAGCGACAAGATCTCAATTTTTAGAATCCGTAAACGAATATGCGAAATTCGTCAGTATTTAAAATTCCTAATCTGTTAGCAATCCAAGTTCCCTTGCAATTTTTTGAAGTTGAATGGTTTCTCCGGAAACGTAGTCACTCGTGTTAGAAACAACATGGGCCACGACTTCTCCGATGATCTCAGGGTCTACCCCTAACGAAGCAACGTTCTCAACTGGTCCACGTAGAATTTTTACTCTTTCTGTCGCTACTAGTCCCGGTTGGAGATTGAGCGCAGTAACTCCATCTTTGCCATATTCGTATCCAAGTTGAATCGCTAACCGGTGAAAGCCTCCCTTAGAGACTGTGTATGCAGCTCCCCAGCCGCCTTTACCTGGCATAGCGAAAGGGGATTCATAGGCGGCAGCAGACGTCATGAACAATAGAGTTCCACTTCCTCGTTCCACCATGGAAGCAAGAATTGGTTTAAGAAAAAACATCTGCGCAGTGACGTTGCCGAAAATTCGATCTGCTACATCATTAAGGTCATTGTCCAAAAACTTCCCGTAATTCCCGGGACCGCTATAAACGGCGTTACTCAGAAGCACATCAACACACCCTAAAGTACTAATAATTGCTTCCGCCGTAGGACCCAACTGATCTCTGTCCATAAGATCCATGTAGACAGGGAAAGCTTGCACGTTGAACGAACGGATAATTTCAGCTGTTTCTTCTAGTGAGCCCGGAAGCATTTTGTCACTCAGCCCTGATGGTTCAGGCGCATGGTCCGCTCTTGACACAGTTCGAGCGGTAATCGCGACATCAAAACCTATTTTGGCAAGAGCTATAGCGGATGCTTTACCTATTCCTCTGCTAGCACCAGTGACAACCGCTTTCCCTCTAGCCATTCATCGACCCTACAACGACTGAGTTACAAGCTAGCAGCATTATCATTTATCAGTTTCCAAAGGGAATCAACATGATGTTTCTGCGTCCATGTTGATCCGATTGATACGCGAATAAAAGCGATTTCATCAATCACGGAAGGCGTGACGTAAGCCGATCCACTCGCATTTATTGCATCAGCAAGTTCACGTGTCTGATCGTTTCCTCCACGGTGGCGGAAACAAACTAAAGCCAATGTTCTCGGTGCAATAATCTCAAACGGTTCATCATTAACAATTATATTCTCAAGATCATGGGCCCAATAAACATTATACCGAATAAACGACCGTAGATTCTCGGCTCCATACGAACGAAGGACAAACCAAAGCTTCAAAGCCCTGAATCTCCGTCCCAGAGGGACATGCCAATCACGGTAATCAATAGCGGAAGAATTCCCAGATGTTTCATTTTTCAAATATGGCGGCAGGATGCTTAACGCATCAATTAAGCGTGACCGATCTGATACCCAGAAAACAGAGCAATCAAAATTCGTTAGCAACCATTTATGAGGGTTGAATGTGTAGCTATCAACTAATTCAACTCCATCTTGTAGGTTTCGAAATTCAGGACAGATCATTGCGCTTCCCGCGTAGGCGGCATCTGCATGATGCCACATACCGAACTCTTTAGCGGTAGCAGCGACCGCTCGGATGGGATCCATTGCCGTGGTGCTCGTAGTCCCAACTGCTGAACAAACCCAAGTCGGGGAAAGGCCAGATTCAAGATCTTCCGCAATCAAATCCACCAACGCATTAGCATCCATGGCAAAAGAATCATCAACTGGTACAGAACGAATATGTTTATAGCCAGCTATTCGCGCCCCTTTTTCTATGGAGGAATGAGCTTGAGAGGAGCCATACGCAACCAACGAGTCAGTATCGTGACCATTCAGGCTTGCATGGTGCCTAGCTATAGCCAAAGAAAGGTGTGTTGAGTCAGAGGCACTCATTTGTAGAACTCCTCCTCCGGGTCCAGTGTCTACACGCCAGGATGAGGGAAGACCCAGAAGATCAACGAGCCAATCAAGCACAGTATTTTCAATTTCTGTAGCTGAAGGCGCAGTAGACCACATCATCCCTTGGGTCGCTAGACCGGCTGAAACAAACTCACCTAAAACCGATACAGGGGAAACTCCCGAAGGGAAAAATGCATCCCAACCCGGATGTTGCCAGTGCGCCATTCCAGGCATCACAATTTCGTCAAGATCGTTAATGATTGCTTCCATACTTTCTGGCTTTTCGGGAGCATTCTCTGGAAGCATCGCTCGGATGTCACCAGGTTCAATGTTTGGCAGAACATCACGATCTTCAAGATTCTCAAAATAGTCAGCAAGCCAATCAACTAATGCATACCCGTACCGTTGAAACTCATCCTTAGAAAGATGTGGATTTGGATCAGGGGTAGTCATAGTTGCTCTTCCGTGAGTCTAGTGAAGGTAGCGTCAAGTACGACCGAAAATGCTTCAGGAGTTATAGCAAGTTCTACACCAAGTTTACCAGCACTCACGTAAATCTCGTCAAATGCTGAAGCGGTTTCATCAACGAAAGTCCGGTGTGATCGGGTTTGGCCGAAAGGGGATATGCCTCCAACAATATAACCAGTCCGCTTCTGAGCTATAGATTGCGGAGCCATAGATGCCTTCTTTACGTTTGTTGCTTTGGATAAAGCTTTTAAATTCAATAGGTAAGGCACAGGAACAACGCATACAACTATTTCACCATGGTTTAATTCAGCTAAAAGTGTTTTGAAGACTTTACTTGGATCAAGCCCTAACTCAGCAACTGCTTCTTCTCCGTACCCTAGTCCGTTCCCAGTACGTGAGTAATGAAGTAACCGGTAGGGCTGATTAGCCGCTTCTAAAGCAAGAATCGCTGGTGTCACACGATGAGTCTACGCGACGGTAAAAGAAATATGAATTCTTAGCCAGCATTGGAGTTTTGTATGTCTTGATACTAACCTCAGGACAAAGATGGGGGAGTAAGTACATGTCACTTGTAGGAGCACGGGTCGTTCGCAAAGAAGACCCCAACCTAATTAGCGGTAGGGGCCAATTCGTTGATGATGTAAAGATTGCTGGAACGGCACATATGGTATTTGTTCGAAGCATAGAAGCACATGCTCGGATCAAGGATATTGATGTTAGTGCTGCGCTAGAATGTGAAGGTGTTATTGGTGTTTGGACTTCCGAAAACCTTGAACTCGCACCACTTCCCGGAGTACCGGGGCTTGAACGACCAGTTTTAGCCAAGGGCAAAGTGCGATTTGTTGGCGAAGCGATCGCTGTTGTCGTAGCCGAAAATCAGTATGCGGCAGCAGATGGCGCTGAATTGGTTTTTGTTGACTACGAACCTTTAGGAGCCATCACTAGCCTAAGCGAAGCTATGGCAGAGAATGCCCCGCTTCTATACGAAGAAATCGGATCAAATGTCGTGATGGAAGTCCCCAGCCCCAATGATCATCAAGAAACCATTGATGCTGCTCCCCATAACGTCTCAATGCACATCGTGAATAATAGATGCGCCCCTGCTCCCATGGAACCCCTTGTATGTCTCGCCGACTACGGACCATCAGGATTGACGTTATGGGCAAGCTTTCAAGCACCCCACCATCTTCGAAATACGGTAAGTTCATGGTTAGGAATAGCCCAAGATCAATGCCGAGTCATCACTCCTGATGTAGGTGGCGGATTTGGTGCAAAAGTTAACTTCACTCCGGAACTATTCGTTGCTCCTACCCTTTCAAAATTATTGGGTAGACCAATCAAATACACGCAAACGCGAAGCGAATGCATGACACAGATGTACCATGGTCGAGCGCAAGAGCAAGATGTCGATATCGCTTTTGATGATGACGGGAAAATACTGGCTCTGAGAGTCATGGTCTTCCAAGATCAAGGCGGGTATGCAGATCCTACGGGCATGGGTTTACCTGCACTCACAACAACAATGGCTGCTGGTTGTTACACAATCCCAAACGTCTCAGTTGCCTGGAAAAATGTAGTCACGAACACAACTCCAGTGGCAGCATACAGGGGGGCTGGTAGACCTGAAGCTAGCTACCTCATAGAAAGAGCCATAGATCAAATAGCGTATTCACTAGAAATGGATCCAGTTGAAGTACGGCGAAGAAATTACATTCCAACTGAGAATTTCCCATACGCTACACACTCCGAAATAGCTGTCTATGACAGCGGAAACTTCGCCGGCTGTATGGACGAACTCCTCAATATCATGGATTACGATGCCATACGAGCTGAACAGGAAGAGAATCGTGAGGATCCTAGCAAGCCACTTTTAGGCGTAGGGTTCGCAAGTTGGTTAGAGATAGCAGGATTTGGACCTCCTGGTTCCTTGGAGGGATTCGGTCACCTCGGATCCTGGGAATCAGTTCAGGTTCGGATACAACCCGACGGGTCAGCAATTATTTACACAGGCGCTTCCCCACATGGGCAAGGCACCGTAACAACATTCGCACAAATCGCCTCAGACTATCTCGGCATAGAATTTGACAAAATATCCGTTCGGCATGGAGATACGGCAACGATTCCTCAAGGAATCGGCACGCTCGGATCCCGAGCAGTTGCTGTTGGAGGTGAAGGAGTCAAAACCGCTTCCGTAAAAATTGTAGAACGGGCGAAGCAAGTAGCAGCCCACCTTTTAGAAGCAAACCCTGAAGACTTAACGGTGGAAGATGGAAACTTCTCTGTGAAAGGCACTCCATCACAAACTGTAAGTTGGGCCGAAGTCGCATGGACAAGTTTCAGACCACTAGAAATACCTGAAGATATGGAACCAGGGTCACTTGACACGACAGTACTTCAACAAGTTCCGAATTTCAGCTTCCCCTCGGGTGCGTATGGTTGCGTTGTTGAAATAGATAAACAGACCGGTGATACTCGAATCAGAAACATGTACCTTGTTGATGACTGTGGAACAGTAATTAGCCCTTTACTTGCTGAAGGTCAAGTGCATGGAGGAGTAGCGCAGGGGATAGCGCAAGCACTCTATGAAGAAGTCAAATATGACGAGAACGGCCAACCAACGACAGGAACGTTTGTTGATTACCTGATCCCTGCAGCCCCCGAACTCCCAAATTTTACCGCTAGCAGAATTAGCACACCAACACCCAATAACACTCTTGGAGCGAAAGGAATTGGAGAATCAGGTTCTGTTGGTGCACCACCTGCAGTCATCAACGCTGTTGTCAACGCGTTACGCCACCTAGGTGTGACCCACGTCGATATGCCCGCAACTCCACAAAAAATCTGGAGAATCCTTCAAGGAGGTGCAAAATGACATTTCCAATAGAAATCACAGTCAATGGAAAATCGCATGAGGCTGAAGTGGACCCTAGAACACTTCTCGTGCATTTCATTAGAGAAGATTGCCAGCTGACTGGAACACACGTAGGTTGTGATACCTCCAACTGCGGAGCCTGCACTGTCTTACTCAATGGGGAAGCAGTTAAATCATGCACGGTATTAGCAGTCCAAGCAACGAATCAAGAGGTTCAAACAGTTGAAGGACTTGCCCCGCCTGACGGACCATATACGCCAATACAAGAAGGCTTTAGGCAAGAACATGGACTTCAATGCGGATATTGCACACCAGGCATGCTCATGGCAGGAACTGCTCTGTTAAACGAAATCGACAACCCCACCGAGGGGCAGATCAGAGAGCACCTTGAAGGTAATCTATGTCGTTGCACCGGATATGAAATGATTGTGAGATCAATTCAATGGGCTGCAGAAAACCCTGACGGGATCCCCGTAGAAATCGGAGAAGGATCATGATTCCAGCAAAATTTGACTATAAACCAGCCTCATCTGCTGAAGAGGCAATCGCTCTACTCAAAGAATACGGGGATGAAGCAAAAATTATTGCTGGTGGTCATTCACTACTTCCTCTCATGAAACTCCGTTTAGCAAACCCAGAGGTCCTTGTCGACATAGGGGGAGTACATGACCTTTCCTTCATAGAAGATAAAGGCGACTACATAGCAGTTGGTGCTTTAACCCGGCATCGACTCGTCGAACAATCAGATCTCCTGAAAGAACACATTCCCCTTTTGGCACATACAGCAGGACATGTAGGAGATCCTCAAGTGCGAAACAGAGGAACAATAGGAGGCTCCTTATGTCACGGAGATCCAGCATCAGATTTACCCGCTGTCGTTCTAGCGACAAGAGCAAATCTGATAATTGCAGGACCAAATGGAGAAAGAAAAGTAGAAGCCGACAATTTCTTTACTGACTTTTGGGAAACAGCTGTCGCTGAAGATGAACTCTTGACCGAGATACAAATCCCGAAATTCACAGGACAAGAATGGTCTTTCCAAAAATTTAACCGCAGAGCCCAAGACTGGGCGATCGTAGGGTGCGCTCTTCAACACAGCGATAATCCAGGGATAGGGATGATCAACATGGGAACAACACCTGTTCGCGCATCCGCAGCTGAAGCAGCACTCAAATCCGGAGAAACAAACTCTGATGTAGCGGCCTTAGCTGATGATGGCCTAACTCCTCCATCGGATATTCATGGCGAAGAAGATTACAGAAGACATCTATCCAAAGTGCTTCTTGGACGAGCATTACATAATTCCTAACAAATAAAGAGGGAAGAGAAAAATCTCTCTCTAACGGCTACGATTTATATATGGATTTAGGCATCGCTGGACGAACAGCACTTGTAGCGGCTTCTTCAGCTGGTCTCGGTTATGCAACAGCAAAAGCATTAGCTGATGCAGGTTGCAAGGTTGCGATATCTGGACGGAACGAAGAACGACTTCACCAAGCAGCAGAAAATATTCCGGATGCGATACCCATCATCGCAGATGTTTCATCAGTAGAAGGATCAACGCAACTCATCGAAAGAGCAAACGAGGCGCTGGATTCCAGCATTGATATTCTTGTTACGAATGCTGGAGGACCTCCACCGGGAACTTTTGCGTCAACTGATCTCAGCCAGTACCTGTCAGCATTAGAACTCAATTTGATGTCAGTTGTTGCAATGTGTAAAGAAGCGGTGCCAGAAATGCAGAATAAGCAATGGGGGAGGGTGCTTGCAATTACGTCCATCTCTGTTCGTCAACCAATACCCAATATCATGCTCTCAAATACTGCAAGAGCGGGAGCAACAGGTTTCTTAAAAACTCTGGCATTGGAAGTAGCGGCAGATGGGGTAACCGTTAACTCAATTCAGCCAGGATTCCACGCAACGGACCGTGTTAAGGATCTATACGGAGACAAAAATCTAGAAGACTTAGCAAACGGAGTTCCTGCGAAGAAAATTGGTTCAGCAGAAGACTTTGGAAAGATAGCGGCATTCCTTTGCTCCGAACAAGCAGGTTATATCACCGGAGCGGCCCTTCCTGTAGCAGGTGGAACCTATGGCGGGCTTCAGTAGGAACCAATCGTTCTGTTCGCTTGACTCTCAAACTCGCTATAGGCTTAACCACCATGGATGAAGCGAATTGGCGAACCATACCTGAACTTATAGATGCATCTTGTGAAACCTTCGGTAATGAGCAAGCACTTGTTGATGGAGAAATAGATTGGAATTTCACTGATTTACGACAAGCGATCCATCAAGCTGCTAAATCACTTATAGCTACTGGTGTAAAAGCAGGTGACAGAGTTGCTATCTGGGCACCCAATACATGGGAGTGGGTCGTAGCGGCGCTTGGAGTGCACGTAGCGGGTGCTGTGTTAGTGCCAATAAACACTAGATTCAAAGGGAGAGAAGCAGCGTACGTTCTTGAACAAACAGAAGCAAAGATCCTCTTCACCGTGACAGATTTCCTCGATATTAATTACGTTGACTTGCTCAAAGAAACTGAGGCTGAAGAAAACCTAACTGAAATCATTATTCTCAGAGGGAACCCAAATCAAAGAACAACGCCATTTTCTGAATTCGTTCAGCGTTCCAGTAGTTGTTCGGAAGAAGAACTCGTTCAACGGAAAGAAGCAGTTGCTGGTAATGACCTTTGCCATATTATGTTTACTTCTGGAACAACTGGGGCTCCTAAAGGAGCGATGTTAACCCACGCTGCAATCGTTCGAGGATATAACGATTGGGCAGATATTATTGGGCTTCAACAAGGAGATCGTTATCTCATCATTAACCCTTTCTTCCATTCATTTGGGTTAAATGCCGGCATTCTAGCTTGTCTAATGAAAGGGTCATGTATCCTTCCGCATCCCGTATTTGATGTACAACAAGTGATGGAACGAGTGCCCAAAGATCAAATCACAATGCTTCCCGGACCTCCTGCTATATACCAAACGATCCTCAACCACCCGAATTTGGAAAATTTTGATATGTCATCTCTGCGCCTTGCAGTAACAGGGGCGGCAGCCATTCCCGTGGAAATGATCATTCAAATGAGGGAACACTTGGGTTTTGAAAAAGTCGTTACTGGATATGGTCTAACCGAAGGATCTGGGTTAGCTACTATGTGCCGGCACGATGATAACCCAGAAACTATTGCAAATACCTCCGGAAGAGCTATGCCTGGAATGGAGGTAAAAATTATTACTGATGACGGACAAGAAGTTGAGCGTGGAAACCCAGGAGAAATTGTTGTCAAAGGATATAACGTCATGCTTGGTTATCTCAACGACCCAGAGCAAACAGCAGAGACCATTGATAAGAATGGGTGGCTCCATACAGGCGATATCGGAATTATGGATTCAGAAGGAAATATTTCGATAACCGATAGAAAAAAAGACATGTATATAAATGGTGGCTTTAACGTATACCCCACAGAAGTTGAGGCAGCTATGTTACGCCACCCACAAATAGGACAAGTTTCAGTCGTGGGAATTCCAGACGAACGCATGGGCGAAATCGGGTATGCCTTCGTTGTTCCAACTAGCGGCCAAATACCCAATGCTGACGCAATAATTAACTGGTGCAAGCAAGAAATGGCAAACTATAAAACCCCTCGGGTCGTTGAGTTTCTAGAAAATCTTCCGCTAAACGCATCAGGGAAAGTTCTAAAATATGAACTACGAGAACGAGCGCAGAGAACTAGAGAAACTAAATGAAAGCCATTGTGCTTGAAGACCATGGAGGGATAGAGGCACTTCAAATAAAAGAAATCCCCATTCCGAAACCAGCAAAAGAAGAACTATTGATCAAAGTGGAAGCGACCGCGTTAAATAGAGCGGACATTCTCCAAAGAAAAGGTTTTTATCCAGGTCCACCAGCAGAATATGAAATACCGGGACTTGAGTTCTCTGGAACTGTTCTCGCACATGGCGATAAAGCAACCCTATATAAAGAAGGCGATGCTGTCATGGGGATCGTTGCAGGCGGAGCTTATGCAGAATTCCTTACCGTGCATGAAAAACAAGTCATGGAAGTCCCGAAAAATATTTCCCTACAGGAAGCTGCCGGCATACCTGAAGCTTGGCTTACTGCGTTTGATGCGCTCGTAGATAAAGGGAACCTTCAGTCCGGTCAAAGATGTCTCATTCATGCCGGAGCATCTGGTGTGGGCACTGCAGCAATTCAAATAGCGAAAAATATTGGAGCGAACGTAGCTACTACCGCTTCTACCCAAAAGACGGAAATCTGCCGAAAACTAGGAGCAGAACTGGCAATTGACTATACGAAGAAAGATTTTGTGAAAGAAGTTGGTCTGTGGACGAACAATAACGGCGTCAACGTCATAATTGACTTGGTGGGTGGGGAATACCTTGCGAAAAATCTCAAATCAATTGCTACCAAAGGAACGATTGTACAAGTGGGATTGATGGGGGCAGAAAAACCTGAAATAGATCTCGGTATCGTCCTCCAAAAGCGGTTAACGCTGATTGGAACAGTTCTGCGAACTCGTTCTCAACAAGAAAAAATTGATTTAACAGAAAAATTCAGCAACCAAATGCTGCCAAAATTTTCCAACGGCGAATTCAAAGTACATGTTGATTCCGTCAAATCACTGAGTGGCATAGCAGAAGCCCATACGAGGATGGAAGAGAATCTAAACACCGGAAAAATCATAATTGAACTTTCCTGATGCTTCATCAGTTCAGCGAACTTGCGAAATATCTTGGCAATACCGCCACATTGCAATACCCTAGAAACGACGATGAGTGAATCCAGTGTCAAAATTAGCATCCCAGGCAACCACCTCATGCCCGGCCTTTTCGGTGAGCGCGACCTGCACCTTAAGTCAATAGAGGCCGCCTTCCCCGATGCAATCATTCACGCCCGCGGAAACCAAATATCAATACAAGGCGAAAGCGCAGCGAAAGTCGGAGCGCTCTTTGAAGAAATGGTTATCTTGCTTGAAAATGGCCATGTAATTGATGCGACGAACTTAGGAAGATCAATTGATATGGTACGTGCCGATGAAAAACCGTCAGATATATTCGGTTCTGAAATACTCAAAATTAGAGGACGGACCATCCGACCAAAATCCAAAGGACAAAAACAATACATAGAAGCTATAGCGAACAACGTCATCACATTTGGTGTAGGACCAGCAGGAACAGGGAAAAGTTGGCTCGCCATCGCAATGGCAGTAAGAGCTTTGCAAGCGAAAGAAGTTCGACGGATAATCCTTACTCGACCAGCAGTTGAAGCTGGAGAGCGTCTTGGTTTCCTCCCAGGAGACCTTATGGCAAAAGTTGACCCATATCTCCGCCCTCTTTACGACGCTCTTTACGACATGATGGAAATAGAAAATGTTGAAAGGTTCCTAGAAGAGGCCATCATTGAAGTAGCCCCTTTAGCATTCATGCGCGGACGTACCCTAAACGACGCCTTCGTGATTCTTGATGAAGCACAAAATACTACTCCAGAGCAAATGAAAATGTTTCTCACGAGAATTGGATTTGGTTCGAGGGTTGTCGTGACCGGAGATATGACACAAATAGATGTTGCAGGCGGGCGCGGTGGACTAGGAGAGTTAGAAGGCATTCTTAAAGGAATTAATGACATTGCTTTCATCCATTTAACTAGCCGAGATATCGTGCGCCACCGTATAGTTCAAGCAATCGTGGACGCATATGAGAAAAGATCAGAAAGAGAGAAAACCTCTTGACGGTTTTCGTCGGAACAGAACTCCCTTCAGGCCACCCAGAAGCAGGCATTGAAACTAACCGATGGAAAGAACTTGCCTCAGCAACCCTGCACGCAGAAAATGCGCCAAGTGGTGAACTAAATTTAATTTTCGTGAGCGAAGAAAGAATGTCGCAACTCAACTTAACACACATGGGAAAAAATGGGCCAACAGACGTTTTGGCATTCCCAATTGATGCCGATGACCCAACAGATAATGACACTCCGCAACTTCTAGGAGATGTCATAATTTGCCCCGTCGTAGCGCGGCAAAATGCTAAAGCGCAAAAAAAGGATTTTGAAGAAGAAATTGCTCTACTTGTCTTACATGGGATACTGCACATACTCGGGTACGATCACGCATATTCAGATGATTCGCTCATGATGAAACGTCGGGAAAAGCAACTCCTCGCCGACTTGTATACGCCATGAGTCAATCAGAGATCATAGGACTGATCGCCCTAGTCATCCTCATAGCTGCTGCTGCTTTGCTTGCTTCAGCTGAGACCGCTATCACAAGAGTAAGTAAAGCGCGTGCAGAGGCATTGGCCGAAGAAGGACGGAAAGGAGCGGCCATTCTCCGCGAGCTCATAGAAAGAAGAGAACACGTGCTCCACCCGATCCTTTTCGTTGTTCTAGCATGCCAAATCGGAGCCGCAACTGTCGTTGCAGCCCTAGTTCTACGCCATTGGGGAGCATGGGAATTAGCAATAGTTTTCACCGGGGAACTGGTAATTCTTTATGCGATAGCAGAAGCATTACCGAAAAGCTGGGCATTAGCGCACCCTGATATAAGCGCAACTCGAGCCGCACCTCTCGTAAAACTATTGTCATCTATAGCTCCGCTTCGATGGGTGGCGAACGGAATTGTACGACGCATGGGAGCAACAATCCCTAATGGAATCTCAGAAGGCGAGGTGTCAGAAGAAGAACTGCTCGCGTTCGCAGAAGAAGCAGCCGCAAGCGATGCCATCAATGAAGATGAAAGGCAACTAATAGAACATGTGATTGAATTTGGAGATACTGTAGCTCACGAAGTAATGGTTCCACGCCCCGACATAGTCGCTGTCAAAACTACAGAAACCATAAACGAAGCCATCGAAATTGTTATCGATAGAGGATTTAGCAGACTTCCAGTCTACGAAAAGAACATTGATGACATAACCGGAATTGTGTACTCAAAAGAATTAATGAGATCTCTACGAGATGGAGACCAGACTCAACCGGTCGTACAAATCATGCGTAAACCAGTATTTGTGCCAGAATCAAAAAAAATATCTCAATTGCTAAGAGAAATGCAGGCCGATACGTTCCATATAGCCATAGTCATAGATGAACACGGAGGAACAGCGGGTTTAGTGACTCTTGAAGACCTAATTGAAGAGGTCGTCGGAGAAATAGTAGATGAATTTGATGTGGAACCACCCATGATAGAAAAACTTGATGACGGCAGGCTTCGGGTAAATGGGAGGGCCAACCTAGATGATCTAGATGCAATTCTTGACATTGATCTGCCCGAAGGTGACTGGAGCACCGTTGGAGGTCTTATCTTTAACTCACTTGGGCATGTCCCCGAAGTCGGAGAAGTGGTCCAGATGGATAATCATCACTTTCTAGTTGAAAGAATACAAGGGCGAAGAATTGCACGTGTTTTATTTACTCCAGCAACGTCGGAAACCTCATGAACGACCCGAAAGAAAAACACGAAAATAGTAGCAAAACCACAACAGGAAACGAAGATAGCTATCGTTCAGGTTTCGTATCAATCATTGGGAGACCAAATGTCGGCAAATCCTCATTGGTTAACAAGATATGTGGTGAAAAAATAGCAATTACTTCGAATAAGCCACAAACAACTAGACATCAAATACGAGGTGTACTGCATGACACTAACTCTCAGATCATCTTCGTTGACACCCCAGGAATTCACCGACCACGTACCTCATTAGGTGAAAGATTAAACACTAAAGCTGTCTCAGCACTTAACGATATTGACCTAATGTGCTTCGTTCTAGACGCAACCGCACCTATAGGTCCCGGTGACCGTTTCATCGCAGAGAAACTGCCAAGCGAAGCAATTGTGCTAGTTAACAAATGTGATAAAGCAAAGAAAAGCCAAATTGCAGAAAGATTAATTGAAGCTTCGGTATTCAATTTTGCAGAATACTTTCCAGTTTCAGCGCGGACGGGAGAAGGGCTTGAAGTGTTATTAGAATACCTCAATGGAAAGATCCCCGAAGGTCCAATGTTTTACCCTGACGGCCAAACCACCGACATGTCAGATCGAGATTTCGTAGCAGAATTAGTCAGGGAACAACTACTCCGAATCATGAAAGAAGAATTGCCACACTCCATCGCTACCCGTGTTACCGAATGGGAATGGCCTCGAATCCGGATAGAAATTCTTGTAGAGCGAGAAAGCCAAAAAGGGATTGTTATTGGGCATAAGGGCGAAAATCTGAAAAAAGTCGGTACTGAAGTCAGGAAACAACTAGCAGAAGGCGCTTTCGTTGAGTTACAAGTCAATGTTGATAAGAATTGGCAAAAACGGCCAGGTCAAATAGAGAGACTAGGTTATTAAACAACACTAACTTTATATTGTGATTCAATCAGGAGAACTCTACGACCAACGCAACGACGGTCAGAACAGATAAACCCAACATCAGAACTGTAAAGAACGGGATCTGTATTGATCGGCGCGGAGCAGCACCTTTCCCATGAAAATACCTAACGGCATTTGCCCAATCTCCGTGACTTGACGCCATGGGCAAAACCTAGATCCCCAAACCGTTGAAAAGGTGGATATAGCGTACAACAATATCTAATACGTAAATACACCCATACCAACGCAGAGGGAGATAGCGTTTCAATGTGGCAACAAAGCGATTCAGTGATAAAAAAATTGTAGAACTCGGAATCGATCCGAAAACATTGCCAAATCACGTCGGCGTCATCATGGATGGCAACGGCCGCTGGGCCGAGCAACGCGAATTGCGCAGAACAGAAGGCCATCTCCACGGAGAAGAAGCACTATTTGAATGCATCGAAGGAGCGATAGAACTCGGAATCTCTTGGCTCACCGTTTACGGCTTCTCAACAGAGAATTGGAAACGGCCGAAAGAAGAAGTTCAGTTCCTAATCAACTTCAATCGTGAAACTATTAGACGAAGACGAGATGAACTCCACGAACGTAATGTAAAGGTCGAGTTTATTGGAAGGGAGAACTGGAGAATACCCAAAGGTCTTTTGAGTGATATGGAAGAAGCTAGACAACTTACGAAAAAAAACACTGGGCTCGTATTCACAGTCGCATTCAATTATGGAGGGCGGGCTGAACTCGTTGATGCTATGAAGGAAATCATCAAGTCAGGAATTGATGAAACAAAAATTACTGAAAAGAAGATTTCAAAATACCTTTACCAAGACCAAATGCCTGACACAGATCTCATTATCCGAACTTCAGGTGAGAAACGCCTTTCTAATTTTCTCCTCTGGCAGTCGGCATACAGCGAACTGCTCTTTCTTGAAGACCTCTGGCCAGATTTTACAAGAGAGACCTTCCATGAAGCAATCAAAGAATACCAGCAACGCTCCAGACGGTTCGGCGAATTGTGAGTCGCTACCACAGGACAAAAGGTATCGTTCTCCGTACATATAAGTTAGGAGAAGCAGATCGAATCATTGTTCTGCTCAGTCCTGATAGAGGAATGATCCGAGGAGTGGCAAAGGGCATCCGAAAAACAAAAAGCAAATTTGGATCCCGATTAGAACAAACCTCCCATGTGGCTCTCCAAATACATGAGGGGAAATCAGAATTGCACCTCATCACACAAGTCGAAACGATTGACTATTTCCCAAAAATACGGCAAGACCTAAGTCGTTTGACAAAAGCAGCAGCAATGTTAGAAGCCGTAGATCAGGTAGCTCTCCCTGGTGAACCCGCTGAAGAGATGCACCAGATGCTCCTCAGAGCTCTCCAATCATTAGAACAAAAAAGCTCACCGCTCATGGTGCCAAGTTTCTTCCTGAAATTAATGGCATTAGAAGGATCAAATCCGCACGTAGCTCATTGCGTTAATTGCTCTGACCCAAACGTTGTCTCTTATTCCGCAACAGAAGGCGGTCTGCTATGTCAGAACCATAGAAAAGGGATTCTCGTAAGCGAACAAGCGGTTTCACTTCTGCAGAATATCCTCGGCGGGGAACTCGGAAAAGCACTCAATGCCCCTGAATCAAATGCCACCAAAGAAGTCGAGAACTTAGCGACTCAAGCTATTGAACACTTCCTAGAACGCCGGATGCGGGCTACGAAAATGCTTAATACCTAAAGCATTCACCATCTGGACAGACCGATCTTGAAACACTCAACGCTAAAGATTCACTTAATGCCACTGCACTAGCCCACACCGGCGTTACCATTTTCCAAATGGAACAAGCAGAACCAATTGACTCGTTAATGGAAAAAATTGTAAACCTCTGCAAAAGGCGTGGAGTCATTTTCCAATCAGCAGATATTTATGGTGGTTTCCGGTCAACATACGACTATGGACCCGTAGGTTCGCTTCTTCTCCGAAACGTAAAAGAAGCATGGTGGAAATCAATGGTCCAACTCAGACATGATGTCGTGGGTCTTGACGCTTCAATCCTTTCTCCACCAGCAGTATGGGAAGCTTCTGGTCATTTAGAGAACTTCTCCGATCCTCTAGTCGACTGTAAAGAATGCAATGAACGATTCCGAGAAGATCAGTTAGAAGATCTAGGAACTTGCCCTGCCTGTAATGCCGAAAACAGTTTCACTGAAGCGCGAGCATTTAATCTCATGTTCAAAACTCATGCCGGACCAGTTGAAGGAGCAGGACATGATGTATATCTTCGGCCAGAAACAGCGCAAGGAATGTTCACAAATTTCAAACTTGTTCAAGAAACTGCAAGAAAGAAACCCCCATTTGGTATCGCCCAGATAGGGAAAAGCTTTAGGAACGAAATCACACCAGGGAACTTCGTTTTTCGAACCAGAGAATTTGAGCAGATGGAAATGGAATTTTTTGTTCCGCCCAATGAAGCAAATGAATGGTTCGAATACTGGTGCAAAGAACGAATGAATTGGTACCTAGATCTAGGAATCCCAGAAGAAAAAATACAATTACGACCGCATGATGCAGATGAACTCAGCCACTATAGTTCCGGGACAAGCGACATAGAGTTTCTATTCCCATGGGGGTGGGGTGAGCTTGAAGGGGTAGCTAACCGTGGCGATTTCGATTTGCGGGCACACGCACAACACTCTGGCGAAAAACTAACCTATTTCGACCCAGAACTTGGTGAACACTATGTTCCGCACGTGATAGAACCCGCTGCAGGAGCGACCAGGTCAATGATGGCCTTTCTATTAGCTGCGTACGATGAAGAATATGTCAACGATGACCTCCGCACGGTCCTACGCTTTGATGAGCGAATAGCGCCATACAAGGTAGCAGTTCTTCCACTTTCGCGAAAAGAAACATTGACCCCAACAGCGCAAGAGATCTTTGATTTGGTTAAGTCAAGATGGATGTCCGATTATGATGAAACACAAAATATTGGGAAACGCTACCGAAGACAAGATGAACTCGGAACCCCATACTGCGTGACTATAGATTTCGACACCATAGATGATCGTGCCGTTACAATTCGCGATAGGGACACCATGGAACAAGACAGAGTGAGTATTGATCAACTAGTCAATTATCTCGGCGAACGCCTCTCTTAAAAGGTAAAAATGTGAACGCATACGAAAAGATAATCTCTGTTGTGCAACAAGTAGCAGTAGGGAAGAAAACGACCCAAGAAGCCATAAATGAAATTAGAACGGAAGATCTAAACGAAGTTTTATTTAGCTCAGCGCAAGAATCGTCATCTGGTCCTTTGGCAAGAGGAATCGCCGCGTCGCCAGGTGCTGCGACAGGGAAACTCTGTCTTAGCGTTACCGCAGTCCTTGATACAGTCGAT
>JAYYZG010000045.1:0-9668 GCA_036687775.1 Actinomycetota bacterium | reverse complement strand
ACTACACCTCGACACCCAGCACTATCTGCGATGCGAAACCGTTCTCTCATTAACTCATCTGGCGTTTCTTTTTGGCTAGTAAGGATAGTTACCCCTAAAGCCATCGGAGTTTCAAGTCCGGCATTACGTGCCCCTTCGTTAAGTCCTTGCACTCCTGCTTCAACCATTTCCTTTCCTCCAGCGGTGTGAAGAGTTAAGTAGTCAATCCCGAGCGAACCTAATACCCGCGCTGCATTTCCTACTGTATTGGGGATGTCATGCAGTTTTAGATCTAGGAAAACTTTGTATCCCATATCTGTCAGCGTGCCGAGAATATCCGGACCTGCTGCGCTAAAGAGTTCCAATCCGACTTTTGCAACACCAAAATATGGCTGGAGATCCCTCGCAAGGCGAACAGCAACAACTAAATCGTCAACGTCCAGAGCCAAAGCGAGTTTATTTGTGATCTCAGGTTTAATTTCTATTTCTTCTAACATGATTTCCTGTTCGTTGACATATACTCCGGAGGTAGTTAGTGAGCTACTCCAATGATTTCATTGAGGTTGTTTACCTCATTATCCTTACACCACTTCTCTAAATCATGGATGACCAATTCAGATATTTTCGGATTGGCAAAATTTGCAGTCCCGATTTGCACAGCTGAAGCTCCAGCCATCATGAATTCAACTACATGTTTTGCTGATGCGATTCCCCCAACCCCAATAATGGGAAGTTCTGGTAGGGCTCGGTGTACGTCAAAAACCGACCGGATAGCTACTGGTCGTATAGCTGGCCCGCTCAGACCCCCTCCCCCTCCGCCTAACAACGGGGATTTCTTGTCAATATCTATCACCATTCCCATTAACGTATTAATCAATGTGATGGCTTCTACACCGGCTTCTTTCGCTGCTGCGGCTATTTCAACAAGGTTGGTCACATTGGGGCTCAATTTTGCCCAACGAGGTTTTGAGATATTTTCCGTTGACTTAATCACAGCTTCGGTAGATTCAGGTGAGTGGGCAAACATATTCCCGCGGTCTTCTACGTTTGGACATGAGATATTTAGTTCAATAGCGACTACTTCGTCCGGTAGTTCATTGCACATTTCAGCTGCTTCGTAATAGTCGTTAATTGTCCGACCCCATATGCTTAGAACAATATTTGCCCTATGCGATATTAGGTCAGGAAGGATTTCTTGAATCCAATATTTGAGCCCAGGACCTTGAAGGCCAATGCTATTTATCATTCCTGATGGTGTTTCATGGAGGCGAGGAGCAGTATTTCCTTCCCATTGGAATGCAGAGAGGCTCTTTACGACTAAAGCTCCAACTGAAGCAAGGTTTATTGAGGATGACAGTTCAGTTCCATGTCCTGCTGTCCCTGATGCCAGCATCACTGGGTTTTGGAGAGTGACCGAGCCAACTTGACTGACTAGCGGTCCTATAGAGTCGGGATTGGTTTGATCTTGGACAGTAGTCATCTAGCCAGATTCCTGTTCTGGTTCAATTAATTTGCCGACAGAATGGAATTGTTGCAATGGTCGGACTCTCAATGGATGTGTTCTCCAATCGACAAGACCTTTAGCTAAAGCCAAACCGGAGGATGCTGTAGTCAAGAGGGGGACCCCTCGTTCACCAGCGGCTTTGCGAATATGAGCCCCATCAGCACGCGGTCCGCGTCCTCTAGGGGAGTTAATGACAAGCCCAACCTTCCCTGACTCAATAAGTTCAATTGCGGTTATCCCCTCTTTGTCCCCTATCTTTGCAACATGATCGGTGACTTCAATCCTGTTTTTTCTTAATGCAGCTGCTGTTCCACTGGTTGCAGCAATCCTAAATCCTAAATCAATTAGTATTTTCGCTGTTTCTATCCCGATTTCTTTGTCTCGGTCCGCCACGGAAAGAAATACTGTACCGGTCTCTGGTAAGGACATACCAGCCGCTATCTGGCTTTTAACGAATGCTAGACCTGGAGTTATATCTATACCCATTACTTCACCAGTTGACCGCATCTCCGGACCGAGAATCGCATCCGTTCTTGGAAATCTACTAAATGGAAGGACCGCTTCCTTCACCGCTGTGTGTGATTGAGCTTGATTTGCCACTAACATGCCATTTTGTCGAAGTTCACTCAAGGTTTCACCAAGCATTACTCGGGCTGCCACTTTCACCAAAGGAACCCCTATTGCTTTTGAGATAAATGGGACAGTTCTCGAGGCTCGAGGGTTCGCCTCAATAACAAAAACTGTTTCAGAATTTCCTATTTTCTTTACAACAAATTGGATATTGATTAGCCCGATCACTGACAATCGTTCGGCGATAAGGTTGGCGTACTCCTCTAACGTAGCAATCGTTGTCGAACTAAGATTAACTGGTGGAGTCATGCAGGCACTATCACCGGAATGCACACCAGCTTCTTCAACGTGTTCCATGATTCCGCCTATAAGCACTTCGCCGGTTTTGTCTCTAATCGCATCAACGTCTACCTCTGTTGCATCCTCTAGGAACCTATCTATCAAGACTGGTCTTTCTGCTGAAAGCCCTCCTTCTTTACCGAGGCTCCCCTCTGAACTCAACTCGTACATAGCATCAGATAACTGTTCCTGATCATAAACAATGCTCATTGCCCTGCCACCTAAGACGTACGACGGCCTCACAAGAACTGGATACCCTACTCTCTCAACAACTTGGAGAGCATCATCAAGAGTTACTGCTGTTCCGCCAGGTGGTTGGGGTATTTCTAACTTATTACAAACTGAATTCCACCTTTCTCGGTCTTCCGCAAGATCTATTGAATCTGGAGGAGTTCCGGCTATCAATTCAGGTGGAAGAAATGAAGCTAATTTGAGTGGTGTTTGCCCTCCTAAACTAACTATTATCCCAGCAATGCCCGGCCCGCTAGCAGATTTGGCTGATTCCATTTCTGCATCTAACACGTTTTTGACATCTTCTTCAGTTAACGGCTCAAAGAAAAGACGATCGCTTGTGTCATAATCCGTTGAAACAGTCTCCGGGTTACAGTTAACCATTATTGTTTCATAACCAATTTCGCTTAAAGCAAAGCTGGCGTGAACGCAGCAATAGTCAAATTCAATCCCCTGACCAATACGATTTGGCCCAGACCCGAGGATGATTACTTTCGGTTTATTCGAGGCGGCTACTTCACTCGTATCTTCATATGTTGAATAGTGGTACGGAGTGTTAGCTTCAAATTCGGCACTACAAGTATCAACAGTTTTGAAGACAGGAATTACATCTAGCTCAATTCTTCTTTCTCTGACTTCACCACTACTTATGTTCCAAAGGTATGCAAGTTGACTGTCGCTAAAGCCTATTCTCTTTGCCCGACGCAGATCCTTCCTCGTAATACTTTTTAGGTCCACGGTTTCAATAAATCTTCGCTCTTCAATGATGATCTCTAACTGATCAAGGAACCATGGATCTATCAAGGTAACTTCATGGATCTTTTCTGCTGTTATACCCCTGAGTAAGAGTTCCGCTATCTGAAATATTCTTGTCGGGGTTGCAACAGCAATTTCTGCTAGGAGTTCAGCATCACCATAATTAAGGAAATCTCTTTCAGCGGCATCAGCATTTAGTCCTTCCCTACCAAGTTCAAGCGATCGTAATCCTTTCTGCAGTGACTCAGGGAATGTTCTCCCTATTGACATAACTTCGCCGACTGATTGCATTTGTGTACCTAAGATCGCATCTGTCCCAGGGAATTTTTCAAATGCCCAGCGCGGAATTTTTGTAACAACGTAATCTATCGTAGGTTCAAAACTTGCTGGAGTTTTCTTAGTGATGTCATTGGGAATCTCGTCTAAGGTGTAACCCACAGCTAACTTTGTTGCTATTTTCGCTATTGGGAAGCCTGTAGCCTTCGAAGCTAATGCCGACGACCTACTTACTCTGGGGTTCATCTCTATGATCACGAATTCACCATTTTCTGGGTTAACGGCAAATTGGACATTAGAACCACCAGTTTCAACACCTACTCTCCTCATGCATGCAAACGCAGCGTCTCGTAGTTCTTGGTATTCAATATCTGACAATGTTTGTGATGGCGCAACAGTTAGTGAATCTCCTGTGTGTACCCCCATTGGGTCAAAGTTCTCTATCGCACATACCACTACGCAGTTATCAGCTTTGTCCCTCATTACTTCTAGTTCATATTCTTTCCAACCCTTTATTGATTGCTCTATCAAGATTTCGTGTATTGGGCTCGCTGCAAGCCCATTTGAAGCGAGATCACTAAATTCTGCAGGAGTTTCGGCGATACCTGTGCCTTTCCCACCAAGAATGTACGCTGGACGAACGATCACTGGAAGGCCGATATCTTGAATAATATTTTCAGCTTCTTCCATGCTGTGAGCAACGCCACTTATGGGAACTGCTAGACCGATTTCTATCATTGCTTCTTTAAATTTGGCGCGATCTTCGGCAGTAGAGATTGCTTCAGCATCTGCTCCTATCAATTCAACGCCATGCTCTTTCAAAACGCCTGCTTGTTCAAGTTCCATAGCTAAATTCAGTGCAGTCTGCCCTCCAAGTGTTGGTAGCAGTGCATCAGGATCCTCTTGTTTTATTATTTCCGTCAATACGGCAGCAGTCAGCGGTTCAACGTAAGTTGCATCGGCAAAGTCAGGGTCAGTCATTATCGTTGCTGGGTTAGAGTTAGCCAGAATAACTTCGTATCCTTCTTCCTGAAGTACCCTGCATGCTTGTGTCCCTGAATAATCAAATTCACATGCTTGGCCTATAACTATTGGACCTGACCCGATTAGAAGTACTTTATGAATGTCTGTTCGTTTAGGCATAGTTACCGCCATTGCTATCTTCCATAAGATTTTCAAATTCTTTGAATAGATAAGTGCTGTCATGGGGCCCTGGCCCAGCTTCTGGATGATGCTGAACGCTGAAAGCGGGTGCGCTCGTTAGTCGGATACCTTCGCAACATCCATCGTTTAAGTTGAGGTGTGTTATTTCGGCTTTACTCTTAATTGACGCTGCTTCAACTGCAAAATTGTGATTCTGGCTTGTAATTTCGATAACTCCTGTTTGCAGGTTTTTAACTGGGTGATTCCCACCGTGATGACCAAAGGGCATCTTCGTTATCGTTCCTCCGATAGCTAAACTTAGGAGTTGATGTCCCAGACAAATACCAAAAATAGGAATTTTGCCCAGCAGTTTGGAAATAGTTTCCGGAGCATCTTTAACGGCTCCAGGGTCTCCAGGTCCGTTGGATAGAAATACCCCATTTGGTGAAAGTGCAAGGATGTCTTCTGCTGGCGTAGAAGCAGGGACAATGTGAACATCTCCAATTTCAGTTAAATGCTGGATAATAGTGTTTTTGATTCCGAAATCAATAGCAACTATTCGCTTTCTGGGTTCTGAAACAGATTGTTTACCTTGCACCACATAGCCTTCGCTACAGGTTACTTCTGCTACTAGATTCACTCCAGATGTTCCGGGCTCTTTCACAGCGATTTTCCTTAATTCGCTTTCGCCTATTGTCCCAAATGCCCCTGGTAGCGCGCCGGCTTCTCTTATGTGCCGAGTTAAACGTCGTGTATCTAAACCTGCTATTCCGGGGACTTTCATTTTCTTCAGGAAGGAATCTAAGTCAGTGGTGGCTCTCCAGTTACTGTGTCGTCTAGCAAGATCCCTAACTACTACTCCCCTGCAAAAGGGTTTTCGGCTTTCATTATCTTCTTCAGTGACTCCGTAGTTGCCAATATGTGGGTAAGTAAAGGTAATTATCTGACCCGCATATGAGGGGTCGGTGATTACTTCTTGATATCCACTTAAGACCGTATTGAAAACGACTTCACCCGATGCAAATTGTCCCGGAGGTAAATACCCAATTGATTCTCCCTCAAATATTTCTCCATCGGACAAGACTAGAACTGATTCTTTAATTCTGATCACCTTTTGCTTCCATTATTTTGTATTTCCCCATCAATAACTACTAGCTTCCCGTCTACAAGTGTGTGACTGACTAAGCCTTTCATCTGGATTCCTTCGAAGACACTACTTGAACTTTTACTCAACATTTCAGTTCCGTTTACAACCCATGTTTTTTGAGGATCAAATACCGTTAGATTTCCCGGTCTTCCTGGAATTATTTCCCCTCCATGCGTATCCTTTAAGCCTGCAATTTCAGCTGGTCGCCAAGATAGTAGGTTGAGTATCGCACTAAGTGGACTGTTTAAGTAAGTGATGGATGCTCCTAACGCCGTCTCAAATCCTATGGTCCCGAATGGGGCCTCTTGGAATGGTTGTTCTTTAAGATGGTTTTCGCAGGGTCTATGCCCAGTCGCTATAGCATCCACTTTTCCTTCGTGAAGCAATTTTTGCATTTCATTAACATTCTCTTGAGTCATCAAAGGTGGTAATACTTTGTATCTGGCTTCGAAACTCTCTACCATCACTTCAGTTAGTGCGAAGTGGTGTGGCGAGACTTCACATGTGACTTTGGCGCCTTCTGCTTGCGCTTCTGCTATCAATTCTACTGATTGCGCATTCGCAATCTGTTGTAAATGCACTCGGGCGCCTGTCATCTTTGCAAGACTGCACAATCGGAAGACCTCTATTTCCTCATTTTCTTTTGGGATTCCTGAGATCCCGAGTCGTGAAGAGGTGGTGCCTTCATTCATCTGGCCTTCTGGAGAGAGTCCGCCTCCTGAACACCCATAGTGCAACGTGACTCCCAACCTCTGGGAGTATTCCATAGCCCTTCGGATAAGTAGATCACTTTCTCCAGCGATCAAAGGATCAGCAAAATGTCGAACCCCAAGCGCTGCCATTTCTGAAAGTGGTGCGATTTGCTCCCCTTGGTTTCCCATAGTGATTGCTCCCGCAATTTCCACATGACAAAGAGCTGTTTCACCTAATCTCATGATTGACCTTGCGGTGTCAGCATCATCATTTATATTCTCTGTATCTGGCATTGCTACAACGGCCGTAAAGCCGCCTTTGACAGCACTTCTCGTTCCTGTTTCAAAAGTTTCTGCTTTCTCATTTCCAGGCTGACTAAAGTGTGCGTTTAGATCCACAAACCCCGATGAAACTATTTGACCTGTAACGTCAATAGTTTTGGGGGCAGATAAACCTTCTCCGATTTCGGTTATCCGTCCGTCGTCTCCGATGCCTATATCAGCATGTCGTTCTCCTGTTTTATCAACGATAACTCCGCCCTTTAAAACAATTTCACTCATTGCTATTACCACCCTCAGATAGTTCCGCTCCACTTCCCAGCAAAAAGTAGAGGACAGCCATTCTGACGATCACTCCATTTGATACTTGATTAGTTACTACTGCGTTATCAAGTTCGGGTACTTCGCTAGCAATTTCAACACCACGATTCATTGGTCCTGGATGCATGATTATTGTATGTTTCTGAAGCTTTTTC
Source organism: Actinomycetota bacterium (assembly GCA_036687775.1). Lineage (GTDB taxonomy): Bacteria > Actinomycetota > Acidimicrobiia > Acidimicrobiales > UBA8592 > UBA8592. The sequence continues at coordinate 2,276 of JAYYZG010000045.1, read as the reverse complement.
GCCCTTTCCAAAGTGAGGCCGTAATCATTCGTATATTCCCGTAATGAAGGGACAAAGGCTTCTTTCTGCCTTTCAAGCTGCATTCGGAGCATATACAAGACATCTGCGTCAGCTATGGACCCATCTAGGTCCTGACTAATTTCAACAGGCCATGAGCTGGTATCTACTGGAAGGAGCGTCCTTGGCGCCACAAGAACGATTTCTGCGCCCATTGCTTTGAAAGCAAGTACGTTCGACCTTGCAACACGTGAATGCTTAATATCACCAGCGATCACAATTTTCTTGCCTTCAATGTCCCCAAGTTGTTTTTTAATTGTGTAACAATCTAACAGGGATTGTGTGGGATGTTCATGAGCTCCGTCGCCTGCATTGATGATTGATGCGTCAGTCCATTTAGGAAGTAGCCATGGAACACCGGTCGAGCTATGCCTTACAACTATGGCATCTACTCCCATTGCTGAAATCGTCTCAACAGTATCCCTAAGGCTTTCACCTTTATTGATTGATGAAGATGACACACTAAAATTCATGCTGTCAGCTGAAAGTCTTTTAGCTGCTGTTTCAAAACTTAATCGTGTTCTAGTGGAATTCTCATAAAATAGCCATGCGATAGTTCTTCCCCTCAGAGCAGGCACTTTTGGTATTCTCCTACTGCTGACCTCCAAGAAATGGTCACTTAGAGAAAGGATTTCTTGGATTCCGTCTTTCCCAAGGTCACTAACTCCACGAACGTGTTTACCTTTCACGATTCCCCACCTTCCATATGACCTAACCAAACTCCACCTTCCTGCACGTCAACCAGCTCATCTCTCCTTGTTGGCAAGTTTTTTCCTACATAGTCAGGCCTAATAGGTAGCTCGCGATGCCCACGGTCTATCATCACTGCTAGTTGGACAGCTGCCGGTCTACCAAAATCTACTATGGCATCCATTGCTGCCCGAATAGTTCTTCCGGTAAATAAGACATCATCTACTAGAACCACAACTCGAGAAGTTAAATCAAATGGGAGATCAGTCGGGTTTCTTGGAGTAACTGGGCGTAACCCAATGTCATCTCTGTAAAACGCTACGTCTAAAGTTCCAACTGGAATGTCTTCGCCTTCTATTTCAAGAAGGTTTATAGCGAGTTTCCTAGCAAGGTGGACGCCGCCAGTCTCCAAACCGACAAGGACGATACCGCTCAACCCTTTGTTCTGTTCAAGAATTTCATGTGACATTCGCCAAAGAGCTCTTCGGACACCATCAGCATCCATAATTTCAGAGCGGGCAACAAAAACGCCCCCGTCAAGGGGCGTGGACATGCGTTCTGAATCGGCCATCTCGGCACCTTTCTCCGTTTGAACCTCACTGGACTCAATTTACGGTTTAGTTCAAAATAGCACCGCTATTTTGATTTCACATTCTTCTAGAGAAATTTTTTTGAAAGGTAGCTATATTTCGGCGCTTACTGATTCATCTGGGCGTATCTGTCGACAAATTTCAGCCAGTACCCCATTAACGAAAGGGCCAGATGTTTCCGTGGAATATTTTGATGCCAATTCAACCGCTTCGCTTACTATCGCTACCGCAGGTACCGATGGGAAGCGTAGTATTTCTAAAACTGCTATACGGAGAATGGACAAATCCACCGCAGGCATTCTATCTAAATCCCACGAATGACTCACTTCAGAAATTTTCCCGTCTATCTCTTTAAGATTCGTTGTTAAAGCCTGCGCTAATTCTTTCGCATAGCCATCGGGTTCTAACGGTAGTTGGTTAACTATTTCAACAAAATCATTTGATTTGGAAGCATACTCATAGAGCAAACCAAGAAGCGTTTCGCGGCTTTGCCGTCTTCCTATTATGTAACTAGGCGTACGATCTGGGAATTCTTGTGATTTATTTGAAGTCATATTTGATTCACTTATCAGGCTCTGCTTATGTATGCGCCTGTGCGGGTATCTACTTTTATTTTCTCGCCGATTTCTAAAAATAAGGGAACTTGCAGGATAAGACCCGTTTCTAATGTAGCTGGTTTCGTAGCGCCAGAAACTCTGTCTCCCTGCATTCCAGGCTCTGTTTCGGTGATCACTAATTCAACTGAGGCCGAAAGTTCAGTTCCTACAATTTCGCTCCCGAACATAAGCAGTGTTGCTATCTCTGCTTCAACTAGGTAATCAGCTAGATCACCCATTGAGTTTGGAGAAACATTGATTTGTTCGTAAGTTTCATTATCCATAAAAACATAGTCTTCTCCATCTTTATAGAGATATTGCATCTCTCGCTTATCAATCGTGG
>JAYYZG010000044.1:0-27247 GCA_036687775.1 Actinomycetota bacterium | reverse complement strand
TTCATTTTTGCGGCTTGGTTTGCGATTTGGTCCATCGCCACCATTACGAAATCCATGAACATTAGGTCAACAATGGGGCGGAGACCCATAGCTGCAGCCCCTATTCCAAGACCTATGATGGCTTGCTCAGCGATGGGTGTGTCAACAACACGCTCATCACCGAACTCTGCATTAAGTCCTGCGAAGGATTGGAACACGCCTCCATAGCGGCCAACATCTTCTCCGGCTATAAACACGTCCGGGTCTTCTCGTAGAAGTTCCGCGAGCGTTTCTGTGAACGCATTGTTATAACGAATTATTCTTTCTTCTGTTTCTGCCACTGTCATGTTATGACACCTCCGTGTATACATCCGTGAGCATGTCCGTACTCGGGTCCGGCATAGGACTTGCTTCTGCAAATTCAATAGCTTCGTCAACCTCAGCTTGGATTTCCGCATGTATTTCTTGTGCTTGTTCCTCGCTCAATACCTTTGCTTTAGCCAGTTGTGCTTCAAAAAGCTTGATGGGGTCGCGCTCCATCCATTCCCTGACTTCTTCATCCGATCGGTATGGTGTCCCAAAAGCGTCCACTCCGGCATGGTTATAGAACCTGTAGGTTTTGCATTCAATCATTGATGGTCCTTCGCCATTGCGTGCGCGCTCAACAGCTACTCTTGCTGCTTCATATACGGCGACTACATCCATTCCATCAACGATGACTCCCGGCATTCCGTACGCCACTGCCCTATCGGCAACGTCCGTTATAGCCATGACGCGGTCTCGTGCAGTGTATTCTGCGTACTCGTTGTTTTCACACATAAAAACAACTGGCAAGTGGAGAGCGCACGCCATGTTTGCCGCTTCGTGAAAAGCACCGATATTCGTTGAACCATCTCCGAAGAAGGCCATCGTGACAAGTCCGTTGTTCTTGTATTTGTTCGCGAAAGCTGCACCAACTGCGTGGGGAACTCCTCCACCAACTATGCCATTTGCTCCAAGCATTCCCAGATCCAAGTCAGAGATATGCATGGACCCGCCTTTTCCTTTGCAATAGCCTGTTGCTTTGCCCATGAATTCTGCCATCATAGGTTTGAATTGTCCGCCTTTTGCTACGAGATGCCCGTGTCCTCGGTGAGTTGAAGTAATTTGATCCTCGGGTTTTAGTGCTACACATCCTCCTGTAGCAACTGCTTCCTCCCCGACGTAAAGATGTATGAAGCCGGGAATTCTTGCTTCGGATGCAAGTCGTCCGGCGGCTTCTTCAAGAAGGCGGATTCTGACCATTCTTCGGTGCAGGTCAAAAAGCACTTCTTTAGAAATTTTGGTCTGTTCTTTCGTAGCCATTGGAACTCCATTCAGTTCTTACCATCTGTAGTGTATCGGCAATATGATCTCAGGCGAATCAGAAACTAGGCTTCTCCACCTAAAGCCCATCTGATCCCTCTTCGAAGCAATTCGTGATATTGGGGTATTTCCCAAGAACATCGTTCAAGATTCGGATAGTACTTTACGCCAAGCGGAGTCATGTCCCAATGCCCCCGGCAATGTCCGAGATTGTTATAGAGAATTTCTCCTTCTCCGTGTGATTTCAAGTACATGATTAGGTGGATGGGATCACAATTCTGCCAGTCAGATTCTTCAAACCCCGGTGTCTCACCGAGCCATTCAGTTTTGAGTAGCGGATGGAGGGAATCTCTGTTGTGGTACTCGCAGAGATATAGCTCATCATCGGTTTCGAACGGTTCAATTCCTTGTACCAGCCAATGTTCTGGATCGGCGAGCTCTACTGGAAAGGGTTGTATTGGTGGATGGGAAACGAACTGCGTGCCGAGCAGCTCAGCCCAGACTGGAAAACACCGTGGAGAAGAAACAGGATTTGGTGGGTCTAAGTCAAGGGCTGAGTTAGTTCCATGAAGAGCTAGCCACCTACCTCCTTGGTTCACCCAATCACGTATAGCTATTTGAGCTTCTTCTGATGGCCGGATATCGCAGGTGTAGGAAACAAGGAATTGGGATCCTGTTATAGCTTCAATGTCTTCGTAGTCAGATCCGACCTTGAGCCTGATATAGGGATGTTCGGCTAAGAGTTTCAAAATTTCAAGTCTGGCATAATCAATGTCATGGTAACGACCGCCAGCGACTAGATACGCGTCTACTCTTTCGGGCTTCTCTTCAGACATAGATTCCTCCTAGAATTCAATGCGTTTTGTATATCCGCCATCAACAACAATATTTGCACCGGTAACCCAAGAAGCCGCGGGACTACATAGGAAGGCGGCGACATTAGCGACTTCTTCAGCACTTCCCATTCTCCCACTGGGCTGGTCCTTGACGGTACCTTCATAGAATTCTGGCATTGCTTGCTTTATTTTGTCCCAGGGACCGTTCTCGAAGAAAATTGGCCCTGGAGCAATCGTGTTTACTCGAATTCCTTTCGCTGCAAGCGTTTGCGCTAGCCCTGCTGCATAGACCGTAGCTGCTGCTTTCAACGCGCTGTAGCTTGTAGGTCCTGGTCCAAAGTGTTCAAGAGCAGCTGTTGAGCTAATCGTTAGAACAGCTCCTTCACCTGATGCTGCAAGCAATTCTTCTGTTGCTCTAACACCACGAACTAATCCCATCAGGTCAACATTGTAATTTGCATCAAATTTTTCATCTGTCTGACCGCCGCCGCCACCCGATGCATTATTTATAAGGATGTCAAGGCCACCAAGTTCTTCAGCTGAACTTTGAAGCCATGCTTCTAATTCATCGCCATTGCTAACATCAACTGCGGATCCGATTATGTTTCCTTTGCCTTCAAGCGCAGCGAGAGCTTCGTCTACGCCTTCTTGACCTCGGGCACAGATTGCTACTGATGCTCCTTCTTCTAGCATTTTTGTTGCTATAGCGCGTCCAATTCCTCGAGAGCCTCCAGTAATTACTACTTTCTTTCCTGCTAATCCTAAATCCATGTGTTCCTTTCCTATTGCAAATGTTTGCAATGGTATTACGTGCAATAGAAACTAGAGCAAAATCCCATCCGATGGAAACTAGATCACTCGGATTTCACTTATAGATCTAGAAAGGTTGAAAGCATGGTTTGGAATTTTGACCTTGTTTCATCCAGTTCTGATTGCGGTTCACTATCAGCGACGAGCCCTACTCCTGCGTAGAGGTGCGCTTCCTTTCCTTGTATTTCCGCTGATCGTATCCCCACCGCGAATTCCCCGTTTCCTGAACTATCTACCCATCCAACTGGTCCCGCGTATCTACGGCGATCAATGCCTTCAATATTCTCTATTATTTTAAGAGCTTCTTTTTGTGGATCTCCGGCGACAGCTGGAGTCGGGTGCAATGCCGTTACGAGTTCAAGAATAGGCGCAGCAGGTTGTGACAGCTGACCGGTAACTTCAGTCCCGAGATGGTGGACATGAGGAAGTGACAATATTCGAGGTTCAGGGTCCGCATCTATAAATGAACAGAAAGGAAGTAGTTCCCTTAGAAGCCATTCGATAGTGACCTTGTGTTCATACGCATCCTTTGTCGAATCTAGGAGTTCTTGCCGTGATTGTTTATCAGCATTTTCTTCGCTGTACCGAGTCGCTGTGCCTGCCAAGGGATTTGCCCGCACTGAATTGCCGAAACGTGAAACAAGCAATTCAGGAGAAGCGCCAATGAATCCGTCAATATTGAAAATCATGGATGTTTTGTTTTTTTCTTTGAGTTTCTGAAGGATGGTGCCAATGGGGATTTCTTTGTTGGCCGTCAGGATTAATTCTCTTGCGAGAACAACTTTTTTGACTTTCTCACTATTAATCAGGTCTTTAATCTCCGGAATTTTCTTATCACGCCAGATTTCTGGTGCGATAGGAGAATCAACATTGATTTCTGTAATCGGGGGATCTGCTTCTTTAACGGCGTTGTGCTGGACCTCTTCAATAATACTTTCGAAAGATTGGTCCGTTTCACTGGTATATGTCACCCATCGTTCTCCGGAAACGTGTTCGCCAAAAATTATTCTGGGGATGACTAGTTCCGCTGATTTTTTTGGGTCAAAGGGAAAGGCAACGAAGGCACACGTTCCTTCTCCCGGCATAAGTTCTCGATCAGAAAGATTTATATTGCCTATTTCTTTAAGTCGTTGCGTTTGCTTTCTCGAGTGACCCAATGGTTGTAGAGAGAAACGATCCGCTACTCCATATCCGTGCAGAGTAATTTTTTCTGACGACCAGAAGAATTCTTGCTGTAACTGCAGTTTCTGGTAGTCCTCTATCTCTAGGGTGAATGTTTTTGATTGCACATTGTTTAGGCTAGAGGATTGATGTCCATTGTCGCATTCAGAACGCATTGTGGGAAGATATTGTTAGGAGTTCACCTATATGAGACAAATTGTTGAATTGACTGTAAAAGCAGCCCCTGATGATGCTTTCAATGCATTTCGGGATCTTGAAAATTATCTGAAATGGCTTAGCTTTATTGATTCCGTAAAGACAGTTGAAAGCGGGAACGAGGATTTGAGTTGGATTGTGGTTCTTCGGTCTCAGTTGGGTCCGTTTGCGCGAATGAAAAAATTACGAATGGTTAAAAATAGTGAAGTTCCTAATAGTTCTGTAAGTTTTTCAAGAGTTGAACTTGATGGGAAAGAGCATTCATCATGGGATCTTGAAGTAATTTGCCATTCGGCGAGTGAGGATTCTACAGAAGTGAAACTAACAGTTTCGTATTCTGGAAAATTTTGGTCTCGGGCTTTGGAAGCCGTTTTTAACTCTCAAGTAGAGGATGCGAAAATTCGGTTGAAGCAGTACTTTGAATAACGTGGATAAGTGAAGGGGGCATTCATGAAAGTGGTTTTTGTTGTTATTGATGCCCTACCGAATGCCCTTGTTTCGAAAGAGTGGACGCCCAATCTTTGGGATCTTCTTTCCGATGGAGGGTGGAATACATTGGGGGGTAAATCTGTTCTTTCAACTGCGACTTATCCGAATCATGCGACGTTTGCGACTGGTCGACTTCCAAGTTCTCATGGGATTTTTACAAACCGTGTTTGGGATGGTGAGCAATTTACGATTTCGTCTGGTATTGGCCCAGTCGGAGACACATTGTTTAAAGCAGCGAAAAGGAGTGGGCTTGAGTGTGTCACAGTCGTTGGTGATCATCATTTGATAGGTGTCATGGGGGCTGAAGAATCTTCAAAGGTATGGCCTCCTGACGGGAAACGGGCTGATGTTGTTTTAGATGAATTTCGGTATGCGGCAAATAGCTCTGTTCTTGATGCTATTGATGCTATTGGTCTGGTGGAAGCAGATTTTGGGTTTGTGCATTTCAATGAACCCGACACTGTTTGCCATATTCATGGACCTGACTCTGAAGAAACTAGATTCCGAATTTTAAAAACAGATGAGGCTTTGGGTGAATTCCTTACACGACTGAAGCCTATGTGGGATGACACGGTTGTGATTGTTGTAAGCGACCATGATCAAGAGTTAGTGGTTGATTATGGTTTTGATCTTTCACTTGCTTTGGTCGAGAAGGGTTTGCCAGGTGTGGTGGAGTATGAGGGTACGGCCGCACTTGTTTTTGATGGACCATCCCTTAAGGAACTCCAGTTGATCCCAGAGATTGAGGGGGTTGTTTCTCTTGATGAGAGAAACAACCTTGTTTGGGGGAAACCCGGTCACGTTTTTGGTCCTTGGCTAGATGGCTTGCATGGATCGCATGGAAGCCCACGCTGCGAAACACAGGTAGCTGCTGTCGGGGGCGGTCATCCGCAAGTGAAACAGCTCGCGAATTTGATTTCTAAAAAACGGCCTATGGCTTGGGAATGGGCCCGCCACATAAACGATCTCCTAGGACTTGATCTTCAAGTGTAGATTGTTGTCAGCCTTCGATCTCTTTTGCGAGATTCTCTAACGTTATTTCCATTGACATTCCGGTGTGGAGAGCACGGTCGGGAACTCCACTTATTTTGCCACCTACAACTTTCATGATTTTGGTACGTTGATCAACCCAGGTTTGTGTCACTTTGCACCCTCCAGGAGTTGGTTCTATGTCAAAACTCCAGTCAGCTCCACCGATTGGGCGGACTCTCATCTCAAACGCGAACCGTCGTGGTGCATCAAATTCGGTTATCGTCACTGGCGCCTTCCATGATTTACCTTCCCAACTATTCTCTCCACTGAATTTTGCTCCGAGTTCAGGTCCGCTAGATCCTTTGATCCATTTCCCTCCATCATTTTCAGGTGACCAGCGTCCCATATTGGGAAGATCGGTGATTAAGTCCCAAACTTCGTTTGGGCTTGCGGCTATTTCTCTTGTGGCTGTAACTATTTTTTCCATGTGTGAAGCCTACAGATTTCGAAGAGTTGTGGCAAAACAGTTATTTAAGTACATCTTTGTAGGGAATGCTTTTATCTACACGAGGTTCTCCGGGTAAACCAAGAACTCTTTCTCCTACGATGTTTCGTTGTATCTCGTCTGAGCCACCTGCGATCCGGTATCCGGGTGCTCCGAGTAGGTGTTCGTTCCATTCGTATGTTCCCCATTCGCCGGTATCTGCAGTCATTCGAGCTCCTAAGAGTTTTGAGATGACGTCACTCATGAGGTTCATTGACTTAACCCAGATCATTTTTGAAATGGAACCCTCGGGTCCTGGTGCTTGACCGGCTTTAGTTTGGGCTGCTACTCGTTGACCATTGAGGACCATAATACGGTATTGGGTATAGAGTCGCGCGAGTTCATTTCTTATCACAGGGTCTTTGGTCAGTTCTAGGTGTTCAGCTAAAGCTTTAGCCTGTGCCCAGTTACCTCCGACTCGTGAACTTCCGTTACTGCTACCGCGTTCAAATCCAAGAACGGTAAGGGCTACTTTCCAGCCTTCTCCAATATCTCCTACTCGGTACGCATCGGGAACTCGCACATCCGTAAGAAATACTTCATTGAAGGAAGTTCCACCGCTCATTTGCCGGATTTGTCGTATCTCAACACCGGGTGCATCCATGGGAACAACGAATACTGTGATTCCCTTATGTTTAGGAAGGTCGCTATCTGTTCTGCAAACTGCCATACCCCATTCTGAGAACTGGGCTCCTGAGCTCCAGACTTTTTGTCCATTAAGAATCCATTCATCTCCATCTTTATCCGCTTTGGTAGCGACGCTGGCTAGATCTGACCCAGCTGATGGTTCTGAGAAAAGCTGGCAGCACATTTCCTGTGCACTTGCCCACTTCGCCACCCAATCCTTTTTTTGTTGTTCTGTTCCGAGGAGTCGGATTGAAGGAGCCATCAAATGCGTGGTCACGCTGTGTGTTTCATGGCCGCCTGGAGTTTCGTATTCACTTTCCAGTTTGAAAAAAGCTTTTTCGTGTTCCTTAGATAATCCCATTCCCCCAAATTCTGGTTCCCAGGTAATTTTGTGGTATCCCGCTTCAGCTTTTTTCTGTGTCCATGCCATCGCATTGTCGATAATGGCTTTTTCTTCTTCAAATGAAAGGTTATGGAAGACCGCGACGCTAAATTCGCCTTCTCCCCAGATAAGTTCCCTGCGCCCGCTGTCATTAAGGCTTCGTGGGGCTGCGTTGGCATCAAGCCATGCCCGTGCTTCCGATGTGAACGTTTGAATATCAGTCATGTTTTAATTATTGACCAGAAAATCCTTTTTTGCTCCATCAGAGGGAGGGATTTATTATCTTCTTCTCAGATTTTCGCAAGCCCCTCAGCGATTAGTTCAATGATTTCAGGGGGGTTGTTCTTGGGGATCGAAACAATTCCGAGAGAGACACCGGCTTCTTCATATTCTTGAGCTTGTTGAATTGTCGCATTAATGTCACCGTCAAATCGCAGCATCGTGGAAATGAGGATTTCTTCTGGGTCGCGTTCTGCTTCTGCACATGCCTGGAGAAAGATTGCGTGCCGCATTTTGAAATCGTCAAGCGACATAGTTTGCGTTCCATAGTTCCAATGATGGGCATGACGAACCACGGCAGGGATTGTTCTCCTCAACCCTCCCCCTCCGATGCAGATCGGCAAAGGGTTTTGCGGTCCTTTTGGATTATTCATCGCATCTTTTAAGGAGTACCAGTTGCCAGAAAAATCTGACCGGTCTTGGGTAAGGAGTTTCGTCAGGACTTCCATGCCTTCTTCAAATCGGTCAAATCGATCCCCCATTGAACCTAAGTTGAATCCATAGGCTTCACACTCTTCTTCATTCCAGCCAGCTCCTATCCCAAGTTCTAACCTTCCTTGAGAAGTAATATCTAATGTTGAAGCCATATTCGCTAGTAACGCTGGGTGTCGGTACAGCATTCCGGTGACGAGAACGCCGCCTCGGATTCTTTTCGTTTCCTGCAATAAAGCTGTCAACGTGATCCATCCTTCGAGACAATCTTCGGTGGAATCTCCAAATAGCGGGTAGAAATGATCAAAGGTCCATCCAGATTCGAAAATATCTAGATCGTCAGCGCGTTTCCAGACTTCTAACAGCCATTCCCACGAACATCGCTGCGGCGCTGTACTAATCGCAAATCTCATGATCGTTGACGGATATCGGGGTTTCCCTCAGTCCAATCTCTACTAAGTTTGCGGAAAGTTATTCGCCACCCATCAGGGGTTCGGATTAATTTATCGTCATACCTGCCAGCGATAACAAAGTTGTCGCCACCTTCTGTTCCCCGAAGCGTATGTTGCGCATGCAAATAGCATCGGCATATTGCGGTATCACCGTCAATTGTGACCTGTTGGTTACTCACAATATGTTGTGAAGCATCCAAAGGTCCAAGGGCATTCGTTACCTTCTCGATAATTGCTGGCAACCCTTCAACCACAACACTCATGTAGTCACATACTGCATCCTCAGTAAACACGGAGTCTAAGCGCTCCCTTGGCCCATGATCTAACAGCCACCCATATGCGATTGTTAGATCAATGATTTCTTGGCGGTCCAGTATTTCCTGCAGGGCGTCTTCCATCTGTATCCTCTCTCCTTTCATGAACTTTAGATGATGTTTTAAGATTTGTTTAATCTGAATAGGTAGCTTTGTTTGGAAGGCCTTTTATCTGACTGTTATCCTCCGAAGATGATCAACCGTTTCACTACCGACACTGCTTTATTACTAATAGATGTTCAGGTGGGCGTTGATGACCTCACCCATTGGGGTGGCGTTACTGGACGTAGGAATAATCCTAATGCCGAAAAGAATATGCTTGACCTTCTTTCGGCATGGCGTTCTCAGGGGTTACCTGTGGCATTCACTCTCCATGACTCCGTTGAGGAGAATTCTCCGCTGAAACTGGATTTACCATCTGGTGATTTAAAACCCGGGTTTGTCGTTGGCGATGATGAGATTTCTGTCGTGAAGCATGTCAATAGTGGTTTCGTCGGGACTCCACTTCACGAAGAACTCACGAGTCTTGGAGTTACTCGTCTTGTTGTTATGGGTTTCTTCACAAATATGTGTGTAGAGACGACTGTGCGGATGGCAGGGAATATGGGCTATGACACGTATTTGATTCCTGAAGGATGCGCGACCACGAACCGTATTGGCCCCGATGGCGTTGATTATGACCCTCAGGTTGTTCATGAGATGACGGTCGCGAATCTCCATGGAGAGTTCTGCACGAGTTTAGGCCTCACTGACGCTAGAGAATTGTTAGTTTCTGATATGACACGGCTATCGCGTGTTCAAGGTAATGAATAGGAATCTATGGAATCTGAATTTGGTGTGTCTTCAATGTCGGGGAAGTTGCGCAGAGTTGCTATCCGTCAACCCTCAGCGATTCTCTCAGCTGATATAGACGAATGGCATTATGCAAAGCCTTTACATCAGCAAGCCCTACTGCAACAATTCTCAAGTTTTGTTTCATTGTTGAAAACTTCAGGGACCGAGATCCTTTGGCTTGATGATGAAGATGATGGTTTAGCTGATTCTATTTTCACGTACGACCCTTCTTTTATGCTTCCTTCCGGAGCGGTTTTGTTACGACCGGGAAAAGTAAAGCGGTTAGGTGAAGTTGATGTGCACCGCCGGTTCTATGATCGCTTTGAGATTCCTATCATTGGAATGATTGAAGCTCCAGGCACTATCGAAGGCGGAGACTGTTTCTGGCTTAATGAAACAACGTTGGCAGTGGGTAAGGGATTTAGGACCAACGATGCAGGTATTTCACAGTTACGGGATCTTGTTTCCGATGAAGGTATCGAGCTTATGCAATTTGACCTTCCCTATTACATGGGACCTGATGCCTGCCTTCATTTAATGTCAGTGGTCAGCCCTCTTGACCGTGATTTAGCCATTGTTTTTGAACCCTTACTCCCTGACGGGCTCGCTTCAACTCTCGTTGATTTTGGTTTTGATCTTCTGATGGCATCCGCAAATGAATTTGAAGAGAGCCATGGGTTGTCTTTGAATGTGCTGGCTACGGCACCGCGAGAAGTTATCGCAATAAATGGGTTTCCGGAGACATTCCGATTAATGAGCGAAGCTGGCTGTTCCATTTCCTTATTTGATGGTGATGAACTTTGCATCCCTTGTGAAGGTGGACCCACATGCTTAACTAGACCGATTCTCAGGTCTTGATCTATCGTTGACCTTCCCAAGATTCACGCGCTGCGGGCCATGGATTGCTAACAAGGGATGTCTTATCCGCGAATCTCATTACTTTTCTTTCTGAAATTTCGTATGTTGGCCATTCCCCGAGAGTGTTTGTATTGGGATTGCCTTCACGTATGAATGCGGTCCATGATGCGTGCATAATGTCCCCGACGTGGGTGGGGAGGTCTGATGTCCCAAGGAAAAGTTCAGTGCCCTTGGCGTCCAATGTTCCAAATGCAAATGGAATTTCTAAAGCGTGACATGAGCCAAGCGCGCCGTTGAATGCTTTGCTTTTCCAGTCAAATTCGTACATCCAAGATTTGCCACCATGCTTTTGTCTCGCTTCAGCCATTTGTATTGCTGGAATACGGAACATGTGATCGGTGGAAATGGCGACGGCGATTTCACCTGCCGAGATCTCTCCCCTATCTTTGCGTACTGCCTCTATGAATGGAGTTGGCTCATTGACATAGTTCTTTAACCATTTTTCGAGTTTGTCTTCAGGAATTTGGTTGGTTCCCCATAACGTTGTCTCGTCCGTATTGGTTCCTGTTAGGAGAGGTATATCTGCACCAACTCCTTTGCTAAATAGCGCTATTGGGTGGTCAGTTAACAAGTCAGGCGTAATAGATGGGTAGAACGGTGTTTGCCCGACAGGCATAAATTCATCGGAGTTTTCTTCAACATATTTTTGTGCTTCAAGAATTTCATCAACTGTAAGCGCCTGAAGATCATGAAGAGACTTTGCTCCTACATGCTCCATCAAAAGCTGCCCTGCAGCTTCTGCTTCTTTTTGGGTAATCACATGATGCCCTGCCCCGCTTTGCGTGATTGCTCTGCAATAGAGTCCTCGGCTTTGCGGCATTGCCATAATTGTCGAGACACTGAAAGCTCCAGCTGATTCTCCAGCGATCGTGACTTGATCAGGGTCTCCACCGAAGTTTCCAATATTATTTTTTACCCACGTTAACGCAGTGATTTGATCCAATGTTCCGTTTATTCCTGATGTTGGGGCATCGGGAATTCTTGCAAACCCGAGCGCTCCGAGGCGGTAGTTGATTGTGACGACGACTATGTCGCTTTCTTTGGCGAATCTTGTCCCGTCATACCATGGGATTGAACCTGTTCCATTCCGGTAATCGCCACCGTGGATCCATACCATCACCGGTCGTTTCTTATCATCAATGGAAGGAGTACAAATATTTAGAGTAAGACAATCTTCGTCCCATGTAACATCGTGGGAATCAGTAAGACCTTCTCCTGGTAGTTGCGGAGCAACAGGACCAAATTGTGTAGCATCAAGTGGTTCTATCCAAGGTTGAACAGGTTGTGGCGGAGCGAATCGATGTTCCCCAATTGGGGCAGCAGCGTAAGGTATGCCGGCGAAAAGGAAAACTCCTTTTCGTTCTCTACCTTCAACTGGACCTAGTTGCGTTTCTACTTGTTGTTTCATTTCAATAGTGTTTAGTTATCCTACTTCGCCTGTGTTCGTTGACTCTGGAGGAGTAGGTTCTGCGTTAGATGTGTCTGGTTCAGGTAATTCCCAACCACTTTCTTGTAAATGCCTGATAGTAATCTCTGTGATTTCGTCAGCGATACTCCCTACGTCTGGGTCAACGGGAATCATATTCGTGGAAAGAGCAATGGAAAGGTCTAGGTCTGGGAAATACCGAGCATGGGATCGGAAACCGGGAACGCCACCCCCATGTTCAAATGTCGCGTAGCCAACTCTTTCACTTAACTGGATTCCTAACGCGTAGGAACTACCAATTGCTTTTTCAGAGAAAAGGTCAACCGTTTCTTCTTTGAGGATAGTTCCATCAAACATTGCTTTAAAGACTCTAGCGAGGTCATCCATCTGGGCTTCTACTCCTCCACCGGTCCACCCAACCGAGGAGAGAACTTCTTGCGGACCGACACTTAGGTCAAGCACTTCGTCATTAATTCTCGCTTCTTCTAAATACGGTGCGAGTCCTGGAAGGAATGATATGAGAGTGGCGAGTTCCCCCTGAACAAACATTGACGGCACCATACTTGGAGGAAATTCTTTTGGCGGAAGGTAGAGATCTGGCGCATTCGCGGGAAGAGAGACATATTCCCTGATCAATTCATGTGCTTGTCGCCCAGTTACTGCTTCAATAACTAAACCTGCTACGACGTGACCGACGGTGTTGTAGGCGTATTCAGTTCCTGGCACGTATTGTGGCCCTCTTCCAAATGCCCAATCCACGACTTCCTGAGGTTCAAAAACAACATCAAGTCTGGAGCTTGCTAGCAAATAAAACCCGGGATCAAATGCGTACTCTGGGAACCCGTCGGTGTGGTTTAAGATCTGGCGAATGGTAATTAATGGGGCATAATCAATTCCATCAAGAACATACCCAGTAGCCCAATCACTCCCTAGATAAGTCATGACTGGCTCATCTATTCCTATTGCACCTTCTTCAACCAGTTTGAGAACGACAGCTGATGTTATGGGCTTCGAAATACTTGCGATACGCCAATAGTCTTCTACGGAAGCGGGTGTTCCGTTTCGGTCCCGATCCCCCTCTGCCACATTAACTTGTGATCCATCAGGAAGAAGGACTGAAACGGATGATCCAGGAGCTCCATTAGCAAGTAGCCACACTTGAAGCCTTTCCGAAATTTCAGCAGCCAACTCGTCAGAGGCAAGCGTTGGCGGTTCCTCGTTTTCTGGGAAGAGTTGAGCAATTTCTTCTTGGGTTAGCAGCGATGAGCAATCATAAAAAGAGGCGACGAATGATTTGTCCCATTCTTCAGTTGTAGGTTCATCGGAGACGATCTTTTGATACATTTCATCGAAACCGACACCAATGTCACCATGCACACTATCTATAACACACGCCACAAAATCAGGCTTCTCGAAGGGCATTGAGGACACAAGAACTTGAATCAGATTGTCTCTCCACTCGCCTTCATCATCTTGTGATTCAACGGCAGTTGACGCCGTTGTTTCCTCAGGTGTTCCTTCGGGTGCTTCTACGGGGGCTTCCTCCGTTGTTTCCTCTGATGTTTCTGCAGGGGTTTCGCTAGAACTCGTTGACCCTCCACAACTTGCTAAAATTAATAAAGTCACCGACAAGATACTGATTCTTTTGAGTAAGTAGAGCATTGTTCCTTTCAAGGCCACTGGGAGGATTCGTTCTCAGTGACGTGGGTATCCTAATGGCAGAATTAACCTTTGGCTCTTGAAGCGAAACCAAATAGTTTGCCAGCAACTTTTCTTATCTGTATCTCTTCGGACCCTTCAGTGATCCGGTACCGGCGGTGATGCCGATAGATATGTTCGAACGGCATTTTCCTTCCGTAGCCTTGACCTCCGCAGGTTTGCATCGCTCGATCGGCTGCATCACAGCAGAATCGATTCCCTCTGTAGTTGCACATAGCCACCTTGTCGGTGATTTCCATGTGGTCGATGCCTTCGTCAAGTTGCCAGGCTGTTTTCCATATCAAGGCACGAATCATTTCTGCTTCAGTGTAAAGTTCGGCTAAGGGGAACTGGATAGCTTGATTCTGCGCTAAAGGTTTGCCAAATACTACACGTTTTGATGCCCATTCAACTGCGGTATCGATGCAGTGCAGTCCAGCTCCTAGCGAAGATGCGGCTTGACGGATGCGGTTCTCATGGACGAAGAGTTGAGCTGTCTGCAAGCCTTTCCCTTCTTCGCCGAGAATATCTGCATGATTGACTCGGACCTGATTCAGGGTGACGTGTGCATGGTCTGTGGGCATATTAAATGTCCACATGAATTCTTCAACATTAAAGCCCGTAGAGTCTGTTGGCACAATGAAGCAGGTAATGCCGTTACCTTCTCCAGGTTCGCCTGATGTTCTTGCAAAAATGTAGTCATGTGTTGCGTGATGCAGTCCCGTGTTCCAGTATTTTTCACCAGTGATTATCCATTCGTCACCATCGCGCACGGCTGTGGTTTCCATCCATGTTGCATCTGATCCATGGAGCGGTTCCGTTAAGCCAAACCCAATCCTTGCTTCCCCATTGAGCATTTTGGGAATCCAGTACTCTTGTTGGATCTCGCTTCCGAACCGCTCCATCATGAGAACAGTTACAAGATTGCCCACTATTGAGCTTTCATTTTGGAGGTCATTGTGGAGCCCGAGGCCTTTTCTTGCCAAGTGTTCTCGAACGATAGCCATATCGAGATTGTTCCCATTTTGACCCCCGAACCTAGAGGGGAGTTGGTAGCGCCAGAAACCCGGTTTATCTGCTTCTTGGCGCATACGTTTAAGAAGGTTCTCCCACTCAGCATTTGGTAAGCCGTCTCTATCCCAATCAGTGCGACTATCTTCACGGCGATGATCGAAGAAACGAATATTGTCATCTTCTTCTTCTATCGGTTTTATGACATCTTCGATGAACGCATCTAAATCCGCGAGCAGTTTCTGAGTTTTTTCTGGAATTGTAAAATCCATGATTCTTTCCTACTGGTGATCTCTACCGTATCCGTCAGGTTCTTCCCAATTGGGTTGAGCTTCCCACGTGACGGGTTGATCCCAATGTTCTGAGTAAACAAATTCGTTTGCTGGATGCCTATTTGCCATTCCCCAACGCCCAGTTGGATATCCAATTGGGATCATTGCGTGCATGTGCCAAAAACCTTCAGGCATTCCTAATAGTTGCTCTACTTCCTGCTTCCGCAGTTTCAGCAGTGTGGTGATGAACGTCCCTAATCCTTCGGCTCTTGCAGCTAAGCAGAGATTCCATAGAACAGGAAAAGTAGTTGACTCTCCTCCTTGTTTTCCAAAAACGAAGATAAGCATTGGGTGTTGATCAAGGTATTCAACGAAATGTTCTGCACTATTTGAAATTCTTCTGGTCTGTTTGATACTGGGGTCATCAGGGTCACCATCTTTGAGTTTCTCCTGAACGCCGGCATAGCTCGTTTCTTGCAATTCCCAATAAGCGTCATGGTAAATTTCCTTTAGTTTCACCATAGTTTCCTTATCTGTAACGGTTAAGAAACGGAATGTGTGTCGATTTCCTCCTGATGGCCCCCTTACTGCGGCATCAAATAATCGGGCGAGGACGTCTTCTGGGATTGGGTCCGGTTTCACGCGTCGCATTGACCGCGTTGTGTACATTGCTTCGTGTAGATCCATGTCAACCTTTTCTTTATTGGTGGTTTTTTTAAAGTAATGGAAAGATAGTGTTTGTGCTAACGAGAAAGGGAGATTGTCATGGGAGATGACGAATTTGATTATGAAGATGTAACTGTTTACACACTCGAGGATGAAGCTGAACAGAGGATGTTGCAACTCCAAAATGAATGCACCTTCATATGGGCTAATAAAGAAGGGTGGCCTGTTGGCGTAATCATGTCTTATGTCTGGGCGGAAGGCTGTTTCTGGGTAACTCTCTCTAGTCAAAGGGCTCGCGTTCCAGCAATGCGAAGAGATAACCGTTGCGCGGTGTGCATTACCAGCAAAGGAACGAAAGCAGGGGCAAATCAAACTGTGACCTATAAGGGGACGTGTGAAATACTTGCTGATGATGAGACTAAGGCATGGTTCTATCCCGCACTCGCCAAAGCGTTGAATCCGGTGGATGAACAATGGCAGAAAAACTTTGCCGGTTTCCTAGATTCGCCACGTCGCGTAATTTTTAAAATTACGCCAACCCAGCGCATTGGCTACGACGGTCGGAAGATGGGAGAAGCTACATCTAAGTGGGTCACTGATCACGGAAACCAATAAATGGAAACCAAATGCCTTCCTATGGTTGTGATGGCCATGGAGGTAGAAGCGTTACCTGTCCGTGAACGTTTGGGATTGCAAGGTCCTGGTTTAAGAGTCATAGATGGGTTAGATGCCCGTATTTGGAGTAACGACCGTGTCCACTTGGTTACCAATGGTTTTGATTCCCGTTTTGAAGTTGATTCAATAGGGACAATTCCGGCAGCACTTGCAACGTTCGCAGCGATTAATTCTGTAGAGGCTGGGATTGTTATCTCTGCTGGCACTTGCGGTGGTTTTATCCAAAGGGGGGGTTCAATTGGAGAAGTTATTGTCGCCGATCGATGCGTTTTTCATGATCACCGAATCCCATTAGATGGTTTCCAAGAATACGGTTTTGGGGACTTTCCAGTAGCAGATATGAGTGCAATAGCACGAAGTTTAGGGTTTCGAATAGGAACTATTAGTACTGGAGACGCATTGGATGCACAGTCTTGCGACCTTGACCGTTTGGCTAGTGTCCACGCAATTGGAAAGGATATGGAGGCCGCAGCGGTGGCGTGGGTATGTGAAAAAGTTGGGATCCCATTTACAGCCCTGAAAGTGACGACAGACCTTGTTGATGGCGAGGAGCCCACTGAAACAGAATTTGTCACTAATCTTCAATACGCGAGTGAACGACTTTCAGAAGCTATGTTTTCTTTAATCCATGAATTGTAGAACTAGATATTAGGAGATGATATGAAGTTAGGCCTTGACGCAGACGGTGTTTTAACGACAACAAGATCTGTTCGGAAACGACTTGATTTAGACCGACCCGTTGAAAAGGAAATTATAGAGGAATGTCTGGATATCGCCTTACAAGCCCCGACTGGTTCAAACACGCAAGGATGGCAGTGGGTATTCGTCACTGACTCGGAAAAGAAGAAGGCAATTGCTGACTTTTATGGCGCTAACTACGACGCGTACACAGACCGACCTGGTCAACCGACCTACGATGCTGATGACCCAAGAACGACACAACGCCCAAAGATCATGGATTCTTCTCGTTACCTTCGAGAAATCTTTCATCGTGTTCCCGTCATGATGATTCCTTGTATCCAAGGAGCAGGAAGGCTCGATAGCGGCACCCCAACATTTGGGCAGGCAAGCGCCTGGGGTTCTCTGTTACCTGCCGTTTGGAGTTTTATGCTGGCTCTACGTGAACGCGGACTCGGCTCAGCTTGGACAACTTTGCATTTACCTAATGAGCGTGAGGTCGCTGATCTTCTGGGTATCCCATTTGACACAGTTACCCAGGGTGGATTGTTCCCTATCGCATACACCATGGGTACAGATTTCAAACTTGCTAAACGCTTACCAGGCAGTTCTCTTTCTCATTGGGACCAATGGTGATGAAAAGATCAGTTGCTCGGCATAGATGGCAGGATCCGGCTAAGCGGTATTTGCGTTGGCGAGACTAGTCCGGGTTTGGCAGCTACTACATGCGGGATTGCATTAACCGCTTTAGTTCCTGTTGACCGAGTCTTGACTATTTTTTCTTCCGCGTATATCTCATGGGTGAGTTTACTCCCTGGCGTTCCACGGACATCGACTTCAATCCACCCATGTTCTGGTGCTCCTGCTAAGAATTCTTCACTTACGTAATCTGTTCCTAATAAGAAACGAAGCTCAATTGTTGCTTTGGGGATTCCTTCAAATGTTGATGAAGCTTTGACGATTAATCCAGCCATTGTTCCTTTTTTGATTTCTATCTTTTCGTTGTAATCCTTGACCGCTGGTTCATATTCGTGAGTGAGGTTATTGCCATCATGTGGGAGGCTTAATTCTTCACAAATCAGGTCCGTTATTTGCAATAAGTTATCAAAGATAGCTGCCGCGCCTGTCGCTTGTTGCCGCAACTGCTCTTCGGTGCGTCCAAATCCGAATTTTTCTAAGAAAACAGGACTTAACGTAGATTGGCGTTCACATGTTTTTATGTAAACGGATGTAACTTCGTGACAGATAGACGATCCAAGAATTGCCAGCTCATAGCTCAGACCTGGGTTAAGTCCTGTACCAAATAGCGAAGCGCTGCCTTTGTTGCAAGCCTCCTCGATATCTGGGAAAGCCTCATACCGTTTAGGATTCCATCCAGCCATGATGCTGATAACGTTTTTCCCGCTTCCAAGAATTTGAATAATCTGGTCATATCGTTCAGTTGGGGGGTTGTATAAAACACAATCAGCGTCAATGGATAATATTTCGTTCACATCATTGGTTGCTGGAACGCCAAGGTTTCCTATTCCAGCGATTTCACCTGCATCACGTCCTACTTTCTCGTCGTGGTATACGAAAGCCCCTACGAGTTCCATTGTTGGATTTGCTGCGAGTAACCGAATTTGATGCTGGGCGATGTCGCCCGTAAACCATTGAACTACTTTCAGTTTTTTCATGTATCCCCCGATAGTTAACAATTAAACGTAGTTGATGTGCCCAAATTGCGCCTGTGCGTTCGCTAGGCAAATCTTCCCGTGGCTTCTCTGCGTTGTCGAGCCCACGCATGTGATTTTTCGGTTGAAGCCCACAGGATCGCATTAGATATCATCTTTTGGAATAAAGGTTCAGCGTATTGGCCTGGACCATCACCGAATTGTAAGTAAGCTACCGGAGAGTTCCCTGCGTGCTTTACCCAACCGACAAGGTTGCTGGTCTGAGGGTGTTCCCACCCTTCGTTGCTGTCCCCTTTTCCGCGTATTGCCAAATCTGCTGAGTAAAAATTTTTGGAATCATATGAAAAATTTGACCGCAGGATCGGATCCACATTTCCTTCAAGAACAGGCGCTAAATACACTTCGTCCGTGAATTCAAATGTTTCGGGAAGTCCTTCTACAATCGGGTGACCGTTTTCAACCACCTCTATGGTGTGGGTGACATTATGACGGTAGCCAGAGTCAGGGTATTCTTCTCCTGCGAGTGTGCTGGGTTGATAATGAAACCGCCCCCCAATAACGTGTGCCCAATCTTCCCATGTCGGCCAACCAGCGATGGCGTGATGGAGAAAAATCATTCCTTTCCCCTCCTCTAAAAGAGATCGGCATCCGTTTTTGTACCATTCCGGTGGGTCATGGAATAAGACAGGGGGACTAGTAGCTGATTCAGATGAAGAACGGTTGAATTCAATTCCGGGCATGTCATACATGACGAAAACATCCCAATTCTTTGCCGTGTCAGGGTGGAAAAGATATTGTGCGGCTGGTTGTTCGACATGAGTGTATTCAGTCACGCAACTTTCTTTGTCAGCAACAAGGTCATCAAATATTGTAAAGAATTCATTTTTTTTAAATGGGTGGCCTTTGGTTACCAACAGCACTCGCGTCATTAGAGAAACATAGCTTTCACTAGGCGTTGGTGGCAAGATTCAACTAGCGTCATAGACATGCAAGACCCTTCGGTGATGCCTGAAAAGATAGTTGCTTTGCTTGAAGCTAATGGCGCTTCTGATATTACAGTTTCGGGATATGAACCGATGACCGGTGGATATTCAAGACTTATGGCACGTTTTGAAGCTTCATTTTCGATTGATGGAAATCAAGAAAGCGGATCCTATGTCCTTCGAGGTGACCCGCCGGAAGGGCAAGCGATTATTGAGACTAATCGTTCTCAGGAGTTTGCTGTTATTCAAGCTGTTTCCCCATTTCTCAATACCCCAGCGGCACGGTTTCTGGATGCAGACGGGGGCATTATCGGAACACCAGCGCTTATTATTGACTTCACTGAAGCTGAATCCACGTTGCCCTGGATTGAGAAAAATGGTGCATCTTCTCTTCCTCTAAAACTTGCGGAATTATCTGGAGCGATGCATACCATCCCTGTTGAAAAATTACCTGACGTTCTTTCAAAACCTGTTTCCGGCGATCCGTTAACGGATCAGATCTTAATGTGGAAACAAACTGCAATTAATCATGCTGAGCATTTACCGATCTTTCGATATGTAGCTGCTTGGTTGGATGCTAATCGACCTCCGTCTGTTCCGGTTTCACTTGTCCACCATGATTTCTCTACTGCAAACATGATGGTTGACGGTAATGGTGACCTTGTTGTAATTGATTTTGAACTCGCAACGATCGGTGACCCTAGAGAAGATCTGGGGTATTTCAAAGCGTATGCACAGGCAGCGCCACCGGATTTAATTGATGAGAACCCAGAAATATTTCTTAACCGGTATAGAGAAGTCACCGGATTCACTGAAGAACAAGTCAACCCGGTAGTTATGACATACTTCCTTGTTCTCGGCGTGATTGGAGTTGTCAGTCAAATCTCCAATAGTGGATCTGCCATGGCAAGAGGTGAAACCTCATCAACTGGTATTGCATTCAATTTAGATAATTTACTTTTTGGACAAGCTGCTTGGATGACTGCAACTGAAGCGTTAGAAAAAGTGTTAGATGGAGAGGTGAAATAGTGTTAACTCAACCCACTACGGACAAAATCTTACTCGCGATAGCTGATGACCTGAATGCAATAGTTCTCCCAGCCGTTGACGATGAACAAGCAAAGGTACTCCTCGGTCAGATCGATCAATTACTTCGACGTTTAAGTCGGAGGAGTGCTACTGAAATCGCTTGGATGGTTGAAGAGATCCACGCAATAAACGAAACACTTGGCAGGGAAAGCAAAGAAATTACGAATCTTTTATTAGCTGACGTCGCCGAACAATATTCTGAAGTATCTGGGGCTTTAGGTGATGCGATTGATGAGGCTTTCGCTAATAATGATGAAGCTATGATAGGTAAGTTGAAAAATCTGCTCACTTTACGGATAGAGAAAGAGCAGGAGATCCTTGGCCAACTTGACTTAGTGGGAAGAGGGTAATTTTATTATGAGAAGAGAAGTTAGGAGTTTGAATGTTTGATTTCAAAGGAAAAACCGTTTTAATCACCGGAGCAAGTTACGGGCTCGGAGAACAATTTGCCTATGCGTTTGCTGATGCAGGAGCGGATTTAGTTCTTACGGCACGGTCCGAGGAATTAGTGGAAAATGTTGGCGCTGTGTGCAGGGATAAAGGAAGCAGCGTAACGGTCGTCTGTGGTGATGTCTCCGTAGAGGATGATGTTATAAACGTTGTGCGGCAAGGTATAGCCAATCATGGCCGTATAGATGTGCTTGTAAACAATGCCGGTATTGCTGATATGCGTGGTTTGGCTCCGGAACATTTTGATAGCGAAACATTCAATCGTATTGTTTCGGTGGACCTTGTCGGCGCTTTTTACTACGCCCGTGAATGTGGTCGAAACATGCTTGAAAATGGTTCTGGTTCTATTGTCAACATCGGTTCAATTCTTGGAAGTGGTGGAAGCGAAAATGGGGTCATTGCCTATAGTGCCGCAAAGGGTGGGCTCCGAAATATGACACTCCAACTGGGAACAGAATGGGCTGACAGAGGAGTCCGCGTGAATTCTGTATCTCCAGGGTTCATAGTCACTGAAATGACAAGGCCCGCACTTGAAGCGATGGGAATGGATAAATGGATTGCCAGTCGAACCCCGATGCGCCGAGTCGGTGAATCTGCGGAAGTAACGAATGCCGTGATGTTTCTTGCATCTGATCTAGCAAGTTACATTACTGGAGTTGACCTACTTGTCGATGGTGGAACAAATGCGAGCAATGGTACTTTCCAGATTCCACCCATACATCACGAGTGGAATAAGGACTCGCTAATGATCCCGACAACATACGAACCTGTTCAAGCTCGTCCAGATTGGTATCAGGCTTTGGAAGCTGGAGTCCCCGGAGTGCACTACCCGCTCCCCGAGGAGTGAATAACTCCCATAAGAGATCTAAGGGCAGCACCGAGCCATTAGAAACTATCCCTGCACGAGCATGGGTAGTTTTGTTTGTCTGCTCTGCCTCAATGTTCCTTCTCCTAATGGATAGTTCAGCAATGTTTGTTGGTTTTCCATTTATTGAGGAAAGGTTCAGCGCTACAACGTCAAGGACAACCCTCTCCTGGATAGTAACGTCACTGTTCATATTCATGGTTTCTTCCCTATTGATTGCCGGTCGGGCAGCTGACCGATTTGGGAGAAGAAAAGTTTTTTTGATGGGCCTTACTCTCTATGGGGTAGCTGGAATTATCGGTGGTTGTGTCCCGATCGTCTGGGTTCTGATAACAACGAGGTCTCTACAAGGAATTGCTATTGCAATGCTATCCCCGAGCGGCTTAGCGATGAGTCTGAAAGAGTTTCCTGTTAGCCGACGAGGCTATGCGTTAGGTATTTGGGGAACCATAGGAGCAGTAACAGGGCTATGTGGTAGCCCACTAGCTGCAGGTATGGTTGAATTTTTTAACTGGCAAGCCATTTTTATTTTTACCGGTGTTTTCTCATTAGCCATACTCATAGCTGGATTGATCTTCTTAAATGAGGAACAAGAAAAGGGAGATCAGGCACCCATTGATCTCTTATCTGCAATTTTGGCGACTATTTCCGTAGCTGGATTAACGTTATTTCTCGTTCAAGGTCAAGAATGGGGATTCGGGTCAGTCAAAACATTTGTTTGTTTACTTGCCTTTTTGGTCACCGTACCTCTTTTGGTCCGTCGAAATCGTGATCAAGCGCATCCGTTATTCCCTCAAAGTATTTTTTCCCAGCGGTCATTTACAACAGGTTGTATTGCTTCGGCACTCTGTCAGGTCGGTTTCTTTTCTATTTTCTTCGGACTTCCCCTGTACATGAGAGAAGTTTGGGATTGGTCACCTTTACGAATAGGTTTTGCTCTCATCCCATTGAACATCGTGCCGTTGTTAACGGCTGCAATTGCTGGGAAAATTGTTGACCATAGTGGTCCTAAACCAATGGTCATCTTTGGTGGGATCTGGAGCGGATCATGTTTTCTGATCATCGGTTTTTTCCTCATGGAACCTGGATACACATATCTAGCTTTAGGGCTATTCGCTTCAGGTTTAGGAGCAATGGCGATAGGGAATAACACAACCATAGCGACGCTCTTAGATATCGATGATGAACTTTTAGCTAGCGCTAGCTCGGCTTCGTATACAGCGCGTCGGCTTGGCTCAGCTCTGGGTGCGGTGTTAACAGCTTCAATTGTCGGAAATCGAGTTGGAGATGATTTCAAAGATAGCTATATCTGGGTTTGGATCTTAGGAGCACTTGCTTACTTCATTGGGTCTCTTATTACCTACCTTTACTACCCGAAGCGCTCTTCCGAAGTTTCACCAGCCTGATTTAAAGTTGCAGTTCTACCCGAACTAAAATTTGGGGTACGGTTGAGAATGGGAAAAAAACGAATTGTAATCACTGGAGCGAGTAGAGGGATCGGGCTTGAAATGGCCAGAATCCTTATAGATCAAGGACACACTGTTTACGGTGCTGTCCGAAACCCGGAAGGGGCTGCAGACCTTCAAGAAGCTGGTCCCGCAGGGATTTTAAAATTAGATATCGGAGATGAGGAGTCAATCAGCAACTTCTGCGAAGAACTTGCTAACACAACGGATTCTTTAGACATGCTGGTCAACAACGCTGGCATTACAAGCAACGACCTGGGCGCTGATAGGAGACAATGCAACCCCTGGCAGATTGATCCAGCGGTCGTATTAGAAGAAACAAGAATAAATGCTTTAGGGCCGATGATGATCACAAGAGGATTAGTTACTCTTCTTGAATCCGGAGATAACCCAGTTGTTCTCAACACTTCATCGCAACTTGGGTCAATGATAATTGGAGCCATGATGCCTTACGATGTTGCGTACAACGTCTCGAAAGCAGCTGTGAACATGATTACTGTAATGTCAGCTTCAACTAATAAAAATATTTCTTTCGTAGCGTTGCATCCTGGTTGGGTAAAAACCGACATGGGAACAGAAGCTGCTGAACTTGAGGTTCCAGAAGCAGCAAACTCGATCGTTAACTCGCTAATGTCTCTAACAATTGAAGACTCAGGCCGTTTCATTCGCTGGGATGGAACGGACCACCCCTGGTAGAAATGTCCGTAGAGCAAATATGGAGATACCCTGTTAAATCTCTTCAAGGAGAACAACTAGGTTCCACAGAAATAACTGACGCTATCCCTGGAGATCGGGGGTGGGGAATCGTTGACGGCAAAACCAAATTGCTTCTCTCGGCAAAAAGAGTTCCGAAGTTACTGGAGGGTCACGCTCGCATTATTGGCGATCATTGCATCATTACCATTGGTCGTAACGAGATAAGTAGTCAGGAACCTGATGTTAATGAGAAATTATCTGACTGGTTGGAAAGAGACGCAACTCTTACACAGCCAATATCAGGTGAAACAAAGAGTATCGAAATTGAGTGGGATGACGGAAGTGTTGAAACACCTGAAGATCCAAACATTTTTGAATTTTCTACATCACCTGGCTGGTTTTTTGATTCCAGTTCAAGCCTGCATTTGATTGGAACAGCGACACTTGATTTACTCGAAAAACGAGTGGGGAAAGGCTCCGGAGATGTTCGCCGCTTTCGCCCAAATATTGTTGTACAAACTGAGGAACCATTTGAGGAGAACAGTTGGGTTGGAAAAAATCTCACTATTGGAACTGTAGAAATCCATGTGAAAAAAAGAACCGACCGTTGCATTGTGATTACAAGAGCCTTTGATAAATACCCGTCTTCCCGCGCAACGTTACGATACCTCAGTGAAAATCATGATCGTGAAGCTGGTATAAGTATGAATCCAGTGAAATCAGGTGCGATTAGTGTGGGCGATGAAATAGAGATCTACTAGCGCTATTCAAATTGTTTGCGGACTTCCGGATTAGTTACAAAAACTGGCAAATTATCTCCTGAAGCTCCAAGTGTCGCTCCCCCATCTACTACTAGTGTTTGCCCGGTAATGTAACGGGCGCGTTCAGAGAGTAGGAAGAGAACGGCGTCAGCGATATCTTCTGGTTCTGCGCGGCGTTGAAGAGGAATTTTCTTTGATGCTTCTTCTAGGTCGCTTTTCCCAGCTCTAGGGGTTTTGACAGTTCCTGGTGCAACAACATTCACGCGAATTCCGTATTGGCCCCATTCGGCAGCCATTGTCCGAGATAACGATTCAAGTCCTGCTTTTGCTGCCCCATAGCCAGCAAGAAGAGGAACTGCCCTTGTCGCAATAGATGAAATGTTAACGATTGAACCTGATCGAGAGTCATCAACTAATGCTGAAGCAATACGCTGACAGCTAACTAACGCATATCTGAGATTCCGTGAAAGGATTCTGTCAAAAGTTTCCAGTTGGTAATCCTTGGCTCGACTCCAGTCCTTAACACCTGCACCACCGACGACATTCACTAGATGTTCTATCGGTCCTGATTCAGTTATCGCTTGATCAAGGGCATCAGCGAATGCTTTTTCTTCTGTAACATCCGCCAGTTGAACACGAATGTGTTTTCCCAGTTCGGCTCCGTCGTTAACCACAGTCTCAGCATGCTTCTGGTCAACGGTGATAACAGCTACCTCAGCTCCTGCATTAGCGAGACTCATAGTGATCGCTGAGCCTATGCCTCCACCAGCGCCGCCGATAACAAGAGCTCTTTTCTCTTTCAAATCTAAGGTTGGTAAACCATTCACGATCGTAGGTTAGCTGGATTGGTCCAAGGGGTCCATCTTAAGTTAGCGACAAAAGAAATACTCTGCTGATGGTGGTCTTCCTCAACAGCTTCTCTAAGCTCATCATGTGGAGTTAATAATTGTTCGTCACGGAAGGCCAGTCCGTATTGAAGGCGCCGATGGAGTAGCTGATCCGGCACTCGCACCGGTCGGGGTGAAACAAGCTGAAGCAGTAGCAAACTATCTGGAGCAAACCCCTATTGATTTAATCGTGTCTTCTCCTTTGCTGCGCGCACGACAAACAGCTGCCCCGTTACTAAAACGTCTCGGTCTTGAAGCGGTCATCGTCCCTGACCTTGCTGAAATAGATAGAGAAAGCGATACCTATGTCCCAATGGAGGAATTGAAAGCAGGTGGCGGTGAAGAGTGGCAAGCGATCATTGATGACCCTGACAGTATGCATGGGGATGTCGATATAGATGCATTCGCGCTAAGGGTTCACTCTGCTTTTGAAAACATCATTGCTGAGAATTCAGGACGGACTGTTGTCGTTTTCTGTCACGCAATGGTCACTATGTGCTTTCTGCAAAAAATGCTGGGCTACGAAGATAAATACGGGATACGAGTTGATTACGCTGGGATAACCAGAGTGCAGGCGTCAAGGAATGGGGCTCGATCTATACGTTCAGCGAACGAAACCATGCACCTTGGAGAGAACTTTATTCTAAGCCCATAACGGGATTTTCTTTTTTCAACTTCGTAAACATGAAGTTTTCTCAAACCAAGGGTAGTTTGGCTTAATGCAGGCAGCGTTAATCACAGCTAAGGAAACAATTGAATTCATTGATTTTGATGACCCTTCGCCCGAGTCTGACCAAATAGTTGTTGATATCACATACTGTGGAATTTGTGGAACAGATATACATGCTTTTCAGAGTGAAGGTCCAGCTTGGCCTTCAACATGCGGGCATGAGTGGACAGGTTTTGTGGCTAAGAAAGGTGATGCAGTCAATCGATTATCTGATGGTGATCGGGTCGTTATAGCTGTTCCGCCCTCTTGCGGTCAGTGTTCTGCTTGTCACGCTGGGCAAATGGAAAAATGTCAAGTAGTTCTAGCGGCTACCGTTGGGAGAGGGCAGTTTGCGACACCTCATGGAGGCTTCGCTAAACAGCTTGCTGTCCATCATGGAAGAGCTGTTCTGGCTAATCCGGGTTTAAGCGATGAACAAGCTGCTCAGATTGAGCCTGCTGCTATTTGTTTCCATGCAGTTCGGGGAAATTCGCCAACGTTAGGGGAAACTACAGTTGTCCAAGGTGCTGGTCCAATTGGTTTAAGTACGTTGCAATGGGTTCGTGTAGCGGGGGCAGGAACAATCATTGTTGTTGAGCCAAATGAAAAACGGAGGGCGCTCTCTTTAGCTTTGGGTGCGCACCATGCTGTTG
>JAYYZG010000043.1:0-26877 GCA_036687775.1 Actinomycetota bacterium | reverse complement strand
ACTCAGCCTCAAGAAAACATCTGGAAAATCATCTTTTAACTCAACTGACTCTTTGCCTTTATAGGGCGAAGTCAAGAAATAACAACAATCACATTCCGTGATGATGTAACTTATTTCAGGCGCCGTTAAACGCGAACTAATGGCTGTGTAATATAAACCTGCATAATGAGCGCCCCAACAGATCGGAAGGAACTCGAGCCTGTTCTCTAGGCATAGTGCAATGTGGTCTCCAGGTTGCAGACCCGCTGCATGCAAAAGGTTGGCGACTTTCTCGGCGTAATCATGTAGCTCTTGAAACGTCATAGTCTCGCCAGAATCCGCCATTATGATGGCTGGCTTATCGGGATTTTTCTGGGCTATCGCTCCGGGATACATTTTTTCTCCTATTCCTGTTTGAGTGATGCTAAATTACCGCTCCAAGTCTTGCAAACACAGGAACTTTAATACATGAGTTAATTTCTTTCTGATATCGCTATTTAAGTTGCATAGATGCCGGCCAATCATTTGGGCGAATTAAAGCATCTGATCCTCCATCTAAGAAAAGCACTGATCCGCACATGAAATCTGCTGAAGGGGAGAGCATCATTTTTATCCATTCTGCTATTAATTCCGGAGCACCAAAATCACCGACGGGTATCGGAAGCGCTTCTATTGCAGCCCCGAATGTCGGATCATCTAGCCCGCCTTGAAGTAGGGGTGTTAGGACTGCGCCAGGGGCAATTGCGTTTAAACGTATATTTGACCCAGCCCAGTCTTGTGTAGGAGCATTTTGGCGAACAAACCTAGCTACGGAGAGTTTCGAAGCTGCGTAAGCTATAGCCATTGCCTCTAAATCATCCATATCTCCTAAAATTTTATGAGAAGCTGACTCATCTAATCCCAAACAAGCCTCCACAAGTGCGTCGGGGACATTGGGGGTGATAGTTGTGGAGTTGGATGAAATAGCAACAACATGTGCGATCCCTGAACTAGCTGACAAAGCTTCTCTAAGGCCGATAAGTAGATCAACAGTTCCAAACCAGTTAATAGTAAGCATTCGGGCAGGGTCAAATGGAACCGAAACTCCCGCAGAAGTTACAAGTCCATCTAATGACCCATCGCACAATCTTAGAATTTCGGAGATTGCTCTTGACCTCTCGGCTTCAATGCTTAAGTCAGCCTCAATCTCGGCATTCTGTAAGTCAATGCCGATCACATTAATAGAATCTGATTCAAGTAATGTTCTGGTAGCTGCCCCGATACCTGAAGCTGAACCAGTAATCGCTATAGTGCTCAATTCTTCTCCTAATTTGTAGTTACTTAGAAAATGATCATAGACCGAACTAAATTTGGGCGCACTGTTGAGCAATTCAATGCAGAACAGACCAAACTAGAAATGTGAACGAAATTAACGACGGGAAAGAAAAGTTAGGCAGAGGACCGAGCACTAATCAAAATGCTTGGGAATCAGTAATGCCTATTATTCTCTTCATTGCTTTAAATAGATTATTTGGACTGCCGTGGGCGATAAGCGCAGCAACTTTTTGGTCGGTCATGATTTCGGTTCGCCGTTGGCGGAAAGGCCATCCGATAGGGAAATTCATTCCTATAGTCACAATAGGGATTCTTATCAGAGGGATTATCGGGATCGTAACTGACAGTGAGGCTGTTTACTTTGGTATCGGTATTGGAACGAAAGCGCTAATTGGCATCGGGCTTATAATCACGACGGCTGTTGGGCGGAACTATCTAGCAATGTACGCCCCCTCAATTTTCGGTTTTGATAACTCAATTACATCGCATGAAGCTTTTAAGTTAGCTATGAATCGTATCGCATATGGGTTGGGGATTGCTGAAATCGTCAGCGCTGGATTCGATGTCTGGCTCTACAACAATGCCTCTGTTGATGGCTATCTTGTTATCCGGTTTTTCGTCAATTGGCCGTTCACGACAGCTGCCATAATTCTTTCTATGCTGTATTTAGGGAAAAAACTTTCGGTTATACCTGGATTCACTGGAATAACGAATGTGTTAGAGAATCGGTTGGAGGCTGGAAAGAAGGCCCCGAAGAGTGATTATTAGCAAATGCTTAGAGAGAGTTAAAGGAATTCTATGAAACAAGAAGAACTAGAAGGTTATGGAATCCTCGTTACTGGGGGAGGAACAGGAATTGGAAAGGCATGCGCTGCATCCTTAGCGCTAAGTGGGGCACTAGTTACTATCTGCGGGAGAACAGAAGAAAGATTGGAGAGAACAGTTGATGAAATTAGATCTATGGTTTCCGGTAGCGGACAAATTCAGTACACGACTTGCGACGTTACCGATGAAGGTCAAGTACTGCACACAATCGCAGAAGCCGCAGAATTTGGAAATGGCTTAGATGGAGTTGTTGCTAACGCTGGTGGCGGTGGCGGGATGTCCCCTTACCATCTTCAGGACCTAAATGAGTTCACAAGAGTTCTTCATTTAAACGTTCTTGGCACAATGCTATGTGTAAAACATTCGGTCCCGTATCTAAAAAAATCAGGCAGGGGGTCATTTGTAGGTATGTCATCAATCGCAAGTCACCTAACCCACCTTTGGTTTGGAGCTTATCCTGCAGCTAAAGCTGGAATAGAGGCAATCATACGGAACGCTGCCGATGAATTCGGACCTGCAAACATAAGATTCAATGCAGTGAGGCCAGGTTTTATAGCCACAGAAATTATGGAAGCGATTCCAAGGGATAGCGAAGTTTATGAGAGTTACATTGCGAATACTCCACTGGGTGGTGTCGGAGAGCCAGACCATGTCGCCGCATTAGTGAAATTCCTCATCGGTTCTGGTTCTCAATGGATTACTGGACAATGCATAAATGTGGATGGAGGCCACTCATTGCGTCGAGGTCCGCAATTCACTCAGTTTCTAGCTAACTTTACAGATGAGCAACTCCTTGGAGATTTGCCCTCGGATGATTAGACAGCCTTTGCATAATGGTTCAGTTTCGCTCAGGTTATACCCATGCCCAGGAACTGCCCCGGAACAAGTAGATGAACTCCGGTCCGAAGCAGTCATTGCCGAAAGGGTCGGATATGACGGGGTTATGGTCAGCGAGCACCATGCTGGATTCCCAGGTTACTTACCAAACCCTCTTCAACTCGCAACTTTCCTTCTAGCTGCAACTAATGACATTTGGGTTGCACCTTGTCCTCTGTTGCTACCGCTGAAAGCCAAAGCATTGATTGCAGAAGAAATCGCATGGTTATCAAGTGCTTTCCCAGAACGCCTTGGGGTAGGATTTGCTGCAGGTGCGTTACCAGTGGATTTTGAATTAGCAGAAGTTCCATTTGATGAAATAAATTCAAGATTTAAGAAAGCGTTGCCGTGGGTAGTTAAAGCACTCCGAGGATCTCCTGAAGGACCTTTAGCTAATGATTTAAGCATTCAAAATTGTTTATCACACCCAGTTCCTATGGTCATTGCTGCACAAAGTAGCCAAGCTTGTATTCGGGCGGCAAAGCTCAACTGTGGAGTGCTTTTTGACTCATTGCAAGCCCCTAATGTTTCTCAAAATCTATCGCGCCGATACAAGGAAGCAGGTGGTTCAGGTCCAGTGACCCTTATTCGCCGAGTTTGGATTGGTAATCCGCCTAAGTCAGAGATAGAAGCCCAGATGCGTCATTACCATAGTTATGCGAACGAAAGAGCTAAAGCCAATTGGAGTTCCGGAGATAGTACTATTGTTGCAAAAGACGGGGAACAAGCCGCTAATCAGCTTCTTGAAGTATTACGCGAATCAGAATGTGACACCGTTAACGTTCGCGTACATGTAGCAGGCTTAGAGCCCGATCAGATTCGAGAACAGTTACTAAAACACGAAGAAGGTTTTCTGCCGATTCTAAAGAAGGAGCTATAGCGAATATTTCCCGTAAACGGTGCAACCAGTTATTACCTTCACGTATTTTCTGATTCCAAAACCATTGGGCACGAAGCTAGCCCATATACAAAAGCATTGGGCATTTCAATGGGTTCTGAAGCAATTGAGAATTCTTTAACCCGTTCTCGGAGTTGCTCAAAGAAAATTTTTATCTCCAACCGTGCCAATGCGGCTCCCAAGCAAAAATGCGTGCCGAAACCGAATGCGATGTGATGGTTCGGTGCTCGCGTGAGGTCTAGCTCCTCTGGGTTGTCAAATTTTGATGGATCTCTATTCGCAGATGAATACATCAGCAGAACCTGCTGCCCTTTTTTTATAGTTTCACCCCCGATGGAGTAATCCTCTGTGGCTACTCGGCACATATTATGAATCGGAGTTACGAAACGAATAAATTCTTCAACCACAGTATCAAGGTCAATACCAGTTTTGAGAAGGTTCCACTGGTTTTTGTCTTCTGAAAGATTGAGCATAGATCGGGCAATAACTGTTCTGGTGGTTTCTGCCCCACCATCAAGAAGAAGAAGGCAGTCGCTTATGATCTGATCTAGCCCGAAATCAGAATCATCTTTAAGCCCAGTTGATTCAGCTTCAATCCAGGCACTCATAATGTCATCACCTGGATTTTTTCTTTTTTCGGAATAAAGGTTCATGCAGGCTTCGACGAATTCAAAGACAGCAGTAGTTCCTTCATCGTTCTGATATCGTGGGCCGCCACCTAGCGCAATTGTTTGTTCAGACCAACGATGCAATGACGGCCAGAGTTCATCAGGAAATCCTAAAAGGTGCCCGATCATCATGGCGGGTAATGGCGCTGCTAATTCACCAACAATATCAACTGGTCTTTCCTGTGAAAGCGCCGTGTCTAATAAATTCTCTACCGCTCCAGATATATGGGGGACCCAGGATTCAACTGATCTAGGAGTGAACCTTCTGGAAACCAATAGTCTTCTAACGCTATGTTCTGGATCATCTAAACCGATTATTGAAGAATCTGCAGGGAGGTTAGGCCGGTAGCCGCCTTTTTCTTTATCTGAATTGATAAATACTGACTTGTTTTTCTCTATTTCAACTATGTCGTCATATTTAGAAATTCCCCAAATTTCATTAGTTGAATCCCAATACGCTGGGGCTTCTTCTCGCATCCATGCGTATGTCTGATACGGGTCAGAAACATAAAAATTTCCATCAAGTAGGTCTATAGATCTCGCAGTCACGACAATACAGTACCTCTTTTGAGGAATCTACGCTTCATGAGGACTCTGAAATCTCTAAGATGTAACCGCCAAATAAAGCCAAAGGCGGTAGCGTAAAGGCATGGTATTAGGTGTTGATCCCGCACGATATGGATTGCTTCAAAGAGTTATTGATGAAGAAAGTTATACGAGGTCTATAAATAGGTTTCGTGAAGAACAAATACTTCTCCCTACCTTTTCTCAATTAGCTGACCCTACTACGATCCCTGAAAAAATACAGAAAGCGCTCTTAGGGATAAACCCAAATGATGCTCATCCTCTGAACCTTTTTCGAGTGCATTGGTATAACGCCTTCGGCTCTTTAGAGAGGGTGGAAATACCACAACATATAGTTCTGCCTTCTGAATTAACAGGAGTCGATGCCAAAATAGTCTTAGCTTTCGGGAATCGTTTTCCTATGATCACAGCACACAAAGTTCTAGCAGCTTATTCCTGTTTCGTTCCCCGAGTCATTAGTGGTCAATTTGACCCAACTCGACACAGGGCGATATGGCCATCCACAGGAAACTATGCCAGAGGTGGAATTGCGATCTCAACCTTGATGCGAAGTCGAGGGGTGGCAGTACTACCAGAAAACATGAGTCAAGAACGATTTGATTGGCTTGACCAGTGGGTTATGGACCCGGCAGATATTGTGAGAACCCCTGGTTCGGAAAGTAACGTGAAGGAGATATATGATGCTTGTAATGAGCTGGAAAAAGACGACACGAATTTTATATTTAATCAATTCTCAGAATTCGCAAATCACATAGGTCATTACACAGTTACTGGACGAGCATTAGGACACATCTTTGAGACGCTTCGTGCGACTGATCCAAATCTGCAATTAGCCGCATTTGCTTCGGCATCAGGATCTGCTGGGACACTTGCTGCAGGTGACCGTCTGAAAGACGATTTTGGATCAAAGACTATTGCAGTAGAAGCGCTTGAGTGTCCTACGATGCTTTATAACGGTTACGGGGAACATAACATACAAGGCATTGGCGATAAACATATTCCACTTATTCATAATGTTATGAATACAGATCTAGTCGCCGGTATTTCAGATTCCGCTACGGATGGACTGAATCTTGTCTTTACGACTCCAGCAGGGAAAGATTATCTCCAAAAAGAACATAGTGTCCCCTCTGAGATAGTAGATAATCTTCGCCATTTTGGCTTCTCGTCCATCTGCAACACTCTCGCAGCAATAAAAGCAGCTAAACAACTAAATCTAAGTTCTAATGACGTAATCATCACAGTTGCTACCGATGGGTCTGAACTCTATGAAAGTGAGAAAGAATATCTACTTCAAACCGAATATGAAGATGGATTTACTTCTTTACACGCTGCGGAAATATTTGAGAAACATCTTCTTTCGGCTGACACCCAACACATCCAAGAACTAGATGATATGGGTAGAAATCGTATATTTAATCTTGGATACTATACGTGGGTTGAACAGCAAGGGGTGAGTATCGAAGACTTTGATGCCCGTCGGTCGCAAGAATTCTGGGATTCGCTACACCAAATGACCCCCAAATGGGATGAAATGATTGCAGAATTTAATGCGCAAACGGGCGTAACGGTTTAGCGTGTTCGAAACCAGTGGGGATAACAATTCTTGGTTAGAGACCCCAGTTGGTGCATCATGGCCTGACTCTAATGACTCGGAAGAGAATCCTTTTATTAAATGGCGAAGAATGCTTTTATCATGGCACCGCGCCATGCAGGCAGGATGGGGAGATGATGATTATGTTGCGTTAGTAAATAAGATTAATCAACAGATTGAAAAAACTTCCGGAGAAATGTTCCGTGTCACTCCAACTGGGATCTGGGAAAATGCATCTCCGAAGTTACCTACCTCAGTTTTGTGGAAGGATGAAACAGGGAACGTAGGTGGTTCGCATAAAGCCAGGCATTTAATGGGGCTCCTGCTGCATCTTGCAGTAGATGCAGTAAATGAAGAGAAAAGATTAGCGATTTCTTCCTGCGGAAATGCGGCATTAGGGGCGGCGACCGTAGCAAAAGCGGTAGGGCGTCCAATTGATGTTTTCATTCCTACATGGGCCAACCCTTTGGTTGTCAATGAATTGAAAGAACTTGATGCAGACATTCATGTATGTGAGCGCAGAGAAGGGGAGATAGGTGACCCTTGCATGTTGCGTTTTCAAGAGGCAATCGTCAATGGAGGGCTTCCATTTGGTGTGCAAGCAATAGAAAATCCACTGACGTTAGATGGAGGCAGGACAATAGGTTGGGAACTTGCACTGACCATTAGAGATAATCCTGTTGATGATCTAGTAATCCAAGTTGGTGGGGGAGCGCTTCTTACCAGTTGCGCATTAGGTTTGATAGAAGCTAAAGATTTCGATGTATTGCAAAGAGTTCCAAGAATATGGGCCGTTCAAGCCGAGGGATGCGCCCCATTTCATCAAGCGTGGGAGAGTCTTCCGGAGTTGGATTCTGTAGATGAAATAATTGCGTTTGCAAAGAGAAATGCAGCACAACTTATGAGCCCGTGGGAGAATCCTTCAAGCCTAGCCACCGGTATTTTGGATGATATAACCTACGACTGGCTTGGTGTAATTCAAGCATTGCATTTAACCAATGGTGGGAGTGTCGTTATCCCTGAAGATCACATAATTCATGCAAATGAACTCGTGCCAGAGATGGGAATCTCTACAGAACCTACAGGGTCAGCATCAGTGGCAGGGGTAATGACACTTCTGGAAAAAGAAATCATCAGTAAAAGTCGTAAAGTCGCAGTGCTCCTTACCGGGAAAAGTCGAGAAGTGTAGAGAAATTAGTTACTGGGCTACGACGTTATTTGTTCTAGCGAGTGTCATCCAAAGTTTCCCAGGGGGGACCAGCATAGGTGAACCATCTTCGGTGGTTAACGTAAACCACTCTCTATCGCTACTTCGCGACCATGTCCCTTTTTGCATTTTCCCTCCATGGAATAACCAAGCAGTTCCACTACCGACTGTTTCGGCTACTGGAACGGTCGTGCCATCTTCGCAGCCATAGCAGGTGAGGAAGAAAAGCGTTTCAAGCATAATTAATGTCTCGGCTGAAATCCTGTGTGCAAAATTTTCAGAATCTAAGTAATAATGCGGTTGGCCGATGGTACTTTTTTCATAGACGGAACGTTCCTGGTTCCAATACCAAGATGTTGTGTAATCAAACCAGTACGATAATTTGATCTCTTCAGCAGTCAGGGCATCTGCATCCATATCCCCAAATTCCCAAAGCGGGTCCAACGGGGTGCTGTAGTCCCCTCGAGTATCTAAAGTACGTAGCAAGCTGGTATCACCGTAGAGATTATTAGGCCGGGATCGAGCGCTGATACGGAAAGATCCAGGAGGTTCATCAAACCATCGAACTGTTGAATTATCTCCAATAGCTTGAATCCAATCCTGACCTCCAGAGACAATAAACGTAGAGTACCAAGAGTTCTGAATTGAGAAATCAGTGGGTCGCATTGACCGAATCGGACCCACGAAATCCGAATCAGATGCTTGGAAGATAGCCAGATATCTAGTTATTCCTTCAACCCAAACTTCAACAATCATGTCTGCAAGGTCTATACCTGATTGCGGTCTGGCATCGAGATGGTTGTCAATCTTTATAGCTATCACCCGCCTTGACAAACTCTCCTCTGAAACAGCAGTCCCGTTAAAAGGTGATGGTATGATCCCTTCAGCCTCACCTTTGACAAAGTTCGTAGGAGTAGGAGTAGGGATAGGAGTTGAAGAAGGCATTGATTCCTGTGATGGAACTACCGTTGGGCTTGCTAGCGGGATAGAACCAGAACCAGAACCAGAACCAGAATCAGAACCAGAAGACGAAGAAATAGAATCCGCGGAGGTTAACATCGGTTCAGAGGAATTCGCGCAAGAAAACCCTAAGACGGCTAATGCTATTAAAACGAGCAACCCCAACCATTTGGGAGGTAGCAAGCGTCTTTGGCGGGGAGTCTGGGGCTTCAACTGCACAGATGGATAGTAGGGGAGAAATTTAAGAATTTGTCGTCATTGAACGAAAATCAGGGCTAGTCAGGACTAGCTGGTCCAAATAGCGGTTTTTCATTCATTAGTGCAGCCCATCGTCTCGTCCCATATTCAAAATGCCACCATTCGCAATCAAGAACAATAAAACCTTCTGAGCGCATAATCCAATAGAGCCATCTCCGCATATCCCTATTGATGCCGGTTTCACTCTCTAAAGCATTCGCTGCAGCTGTTTTGGTGAAATCATCAAATCCTGTACCTAAACCTAAAGGAACTCCATTTAATGTAAAGCTGCAATCAACAGTCCCACCTGTTAAATGTGGCGGAGGTGATATGGGCTCTGGATTAGCGGGGGAAACAAACCCCTCTGGTAAAATCGGATTCGCATACGCGGCATCATATAGTTCTGCTTGCAGCGAGAGTGGCCTCCAAGCATCGAAGATGCATAGACCCCAAGGTTCGGGTAAAGAATTCACTACGTTAATTAATCGATCTCGAGCTTCAACTCTCAACCAGGCCCCTGACTGCGAATTCTCCCATCCGGCTTTTAGATAATTCTCAAGAATGAGAATACGCGGGTGGTTTATAGCAACAAGAGTACCTTTTTCAGAAGGCGAACTTGGAAATTCTTTTGGTTCCCATAATTCAGGTAGCTTTGCTAAAGCAGGTGGATAAATTCCGATTTTTTCGCAGACTTCATCGGCTGGTCTAGTCAAGGAGGGTTCGGAAAAACTAGGCATGGAATGAACGTACATCAGAACCCGTGGTCGGTAGAGGTTCTTTCATAAATACTAAGAAGTTTAATTGAAGTTCAATTGGGGGATTGGAGTAGGATTTGTATAAGGCATAGTAAATGTTGGTGGAGATGTTTGACGCTGAGGCAATTGTTGTAGGGGGAGGTCACAACGGCCTAATCTGCGCTGCGTATTTAGCTCGTTCCGGTATGAAGACAATCCTCTTAGAAGCAAGAGAGACAGTTGGAGGCTGTGCATCGACCGTCTCGGATCTAGGAGCAAAGTTTAATATTTGCGCTTGTGATCATAGCTTGATCAGAGCTATGCCTTTACTTGAAGAACTTGACTTATTTGAGAACGGGTTGGATTATTTGGAGCCTGAAGCGACTTATGTGAACAGTTTCCATGATGGCCAACACCCTTGGGTTTCTTTCCATAGCACTGCAAGAACTCTTGAGGGTTTAGCCAAGACGCATCCAGACCAGGTAGAGAATTACAAAAATTATCTTAAAGATGCTCTTCCCGTTGCCGAATTCGCGATTGAGATAGCGAAGAGTGGAGCTTCGCCCAGACAGTTTCTCTCTAAAGCACTTGATGCGAATATTTCGGTTGCGAGAAGACTTCTTTCTTGGAGTCGAGCAAGCGCACTTGATATTCTAGAAAACTACTTCACTGATTGGCGTCTCGTTATGCCTGCTATTAGCACAGGCCCGACAGTATGGGGTGCCCCTCCCGAAGCACCTGGTACTGGATTAGGGGCAGTCGTTTATGCAACGCGGCATTTGATCGCGAGTGGTCGCCCACGAGGGGGAAGCGGATCATTGCCGAATTCGGTCCTTCGTAGCTTTGAAGCGAGTAATGGTGATGTTCGAACAAATGCCGCTGTTAACGGTTTATTGGTTGAGAAGGGGAGGATAGTTGGTGTTCGTATGGTTAATGGGGGTACTCTCACCGCTCCGATAGTGGTAGCTGCATGCGATCCACATCGCGTATTCGTTGAATGGTTAGATGACGTCCCTAAATCAGCGAATAGACTCGTCAGAAATTGGAAAAAATTACCAGTACCTGAAGGATACGAGTCAAAATTAGATGGGGTTATCCGAGAGAAACCGGAATACCAGTTCATGTCTTCATTACAAAATATTTTTAGAGATGTAGAGCTTGAAGAGGCAACTACTATTATTTCTCCAACCCTGGAAGAACTAGGCCAAGCCCATGAGATGCGCAGAAGGGGAGAGGTTGCAGAAAAACCTACGATGCTGGCAAGTATCCCGTCTTTGCTTGACCCCAAGATGAAAGCTGACAATGGCTTTCACACTTTTAGCTTAGAAGTTCTCTTTACGCCGTACTCATTAAATGAGGGGTGGAGTCATTCCGGAGAGCCGGAAAGGTGGTTGAGTGTTTGGGGGCAGTTAATGACTGGGAATTTCTTGGAGACTGTTACTGAATGGCGGGCAATGACTCCAGACGTTTATGAAAGAGATTTCCATATGCACAAAGGTCATAGCCCTGCGTATGCCAGTTCCCCTTTAGCAACGTTAATTGGAAGGCAACGTGAATTGAGTCGTTATAAGACGCCTGTGAGTGGCCTGTTCGTAACAGGGGCAGCCACATTCCCGGGAGCAGGTATTTTTGGTGCTCCCGGGAGAAATACTGCCACGACAGTTTTGGATTTCGTTGAGGGGAGATAAGAAATGCCCGCGTTTAGTGTAAATATGATGCCTAATATCCCTGCCAAGGAAATCGCTGAGCTCGCGAATTATGCTGAGAGAAAGGGTTGCAATAGATGCTGGGTATATGACGAAGGACTAACAACTCGAGATGTTTATGTAACGCTTGCGGCAATCGCTGCGAATACAAAAACAATTCGTTTGGGACCTGGTATAACCAATGCCTATGTGCGTCATCCAGCAGCTACAGCGTCAGCTATTGCGACTTTGGATGAATTAAGTGATGGACGAGCCTTCGTAGGCATTGGAGCAGGTGGAGGTCTTACTCTAGATCCTTTGATGATCAGGCGAACGAGTCCCCTTGCCACAGTTCGGGAAATGGTTGAAAGCCTCCGTTCTTTATTCCAAGGGAACAGGACCACATATGAGGGAACTAATTTTTCATTATCAAACGCTCATCTTTCTTATGGCAGGGGAAATATAGAAATTATCCTCGCAGGACGAGGCCCCAAGATGCTCCAATTAGGGGCAGATATTGCAGATGGTTTCTACCTTAGTTATATCTATAAGGATCACCTTCCGAGAGTCATGTCAATCTTAAGAAATGGGCGATCTTCTGAAGAGAGGAATTTTCATGTTACCTACTCAACTATGCTTGCAACTAATGAGAAAGAACTAAAGGCGGCCCGAGGTCAACTCTCGTTTCGGCTCGTTGATTCTCCAATGGAAATAAAAGAACAATTAGGCATGACTAGTGACGACGTGCAGGAAATAAAACAAGCCTTGGTAGAAGGCGGGACCGATCTTGCCGGAGATTATGTCAAAGAGGAATGGGTGGAGAAATTCGTTATTGTTGGTGACTTGCAGGCATGCAAAGAAGAGTTGCTAGAACTTTTGAGAAGGAATGCAATTGATGAGTTTCAGCTTCCCATCTACGAACCGAGTACAGCAGAGAATCTGATAGACCAAGTTTCTAGTTTTTTCCCCAATTGAAACTTCTAACAGTTCTTCTTAATTTCGACCGTCCCAGCGTTTCAGATTAGGGATTTCAAAACCTAGGTGCTCAAGTGCTCTGCCAACGGAATGATCTACAAGGTCCTTAATAGAATCTGGTTGGTTGTAGAAAGCTGGGATTGGAGGGTAAATCACTGCGCCCATTTCAGTTGCTTTAGTCATCAGTCGTAGATGCCCTAAATGAAATGGGGTTTCGCGTACCATCAAAACTAAAGGTCGTCGTTCTTTCAATGTCACATCAGCCGCTCGTGAAACTAGATCAGCTCCGAAAGAGTTAGTAATTGCTGAGAGTGATTTTATTGAGCAAGGCGCGACTATCATTCCTCGTGTTTGGAAAGAACCGCTTGCTATTGAAGCGCCAATATCTCGAGACCCATGTACATGATCAGCTAATTTTTCAATTTCTGAAGAACTATAATCAGTCTCAATACTGAGCGTGCTTTTGGCAGAAGCGGTTATTACCAAATGTGTTTCAACGTTCTGCATGTTTTTGAGGAATTCAAGAGCTTTGATACCGTAAATTGATCCACTAGCTCCAGTTATAGCGACAACGACATGTTCGGGATCCATTAGAATCAATCCAGGTAGTCAATGAGATTGACAGATGGGTAAGTGACTCGCTCTCCGTACTCTCTTCGCTCGCGTTTGTACGTTGCATCTATTCCAACTTTTGTGCTGATACCTCTTCGGTCTGCTGTTGGATCCATTTCATGCCCTTGGGCTTCTGAAATCTTAAAGACATCTCTTTCCCATTGAACCCGATTAGTTATAGCCCAGAGAACTTCAGATGACTCATGCATATTCACATCACGATCCACCACAACTACGTTTCGGATATTGATATGTGCAGACATTGCTGCAAGGGCAAGATTCTTTGGAGTACCCGGATTGTCTCGATCAATTTGGATTACGGCCATGAAACCATTTCCGTAGGGAGGGATAATCACATCAGCCGATGGGTCAATATGCCTAATTTGGTTACGCAATAGAGGCTCTCGGGGCAGAATATTCCCAATGTATATGTGCTCATACCAGCCTGGAATGATTGTCTGATAAATCGGATTATTACGAAAAGAGATTGCTGATACTTCCAAGGTTGGTGAATCCCACATTTCGCCGTGGTAACCATGGAATTCAGCTAAGGGACCTTCAGGTGAACGTTCAGCTGGCCGTATATGTCCTTCAATAACTATTTCTGCTCGAGCTGGAATATCTATATCAACTGTTTGCCCATTACAAACGTCAACGCCTTCGCCACGAATTGCTCCAGCAATTAGGAGTTCATCAACAGGAGTTCTAACACCTGCAGCAATCATGATCGCAGGGTCAAGGCCAATCGCTAATGCGACAGGGAAAGGAGCATCCGGATCAGGTCGCGATTTCATAAAAGTGCCGACATCACGCCATTCGTTTACATTGAATCCCAGAATGTTCTTCTCAAGAACGAGCATTCGGTTATAAGAAAGATTCCCCCGCCCAGAAATCGGATCTTTCGTGATGGAAACGGCCCCAGTTATGAAAGAGCCCCCATCGCCTCGGCTATGTTTGGGTATCGGAAGGACGCCAAGGTCTATTTCATCACCAGTTAGACAGTTTTCATGCCAATCAGCTGTCTTAACTCGCCTCGGTGGAATTCCATTTCCAATCTTAAGGGCTTCGTCCATAACATCTATGATTGATTCAGCTTCGCAGCCAAGGGATATTGCGGTTCTTGCATGAGAGGCAACACCCCCAGCGAAGATAGGGAAGCTGGTTTCTTTCACATTGGAGAAAAGAGCAGCTCCACCGTTAGAGCGGGCCAGAGATGCAGTTACATCGGAAAGTTCATATTCCATCGATACTTCTTTTGAGATTTCCGCAAGTTCACCTTTCTCACGGAGTGCTTCAATGAATGATCGTAAATCTCCAATAGTTGCCATGTCTTGACAATACAACGAGAGAGATAGATTGCGCTATTACAACTGCAGATAGGTATTACGCTGCTTCGAACATAAAATAGGAGTATGTCTGAGGGGAAACACCAAGCGAAGATTATGCAGAACGCATTAATTCCAAATAAAGGAATTGTTGACGTCTTTGTAGAAGATGGAAGAATAATGTCGTTCTCTAAAGCAGGAGAAGGAACTGATACAGGACAAACCTATGATCTCAATGGGTGGTTATTACTCCCTGCTATGGCAGAGCCTCACGCCCATCTGGATAAAGCGCTTACCGCTGATCAGGTCCCAAACCCATCCGGTGAGCTTATGGGGGCGATCAAAGCTTGGATTTCGGCAGCTGAAAAAGGTACTTTCACCCATGAAAATACAGTACAAAGAGCCTCTAAAGCAATGGAGTTGCTCTTAGTTCACGGAGTAACTGCTGTTCGGACGCATGTGAATGTAACTGAAACTATAGGAGTGAGTTCTTTAGAGGCATTATCTGAAGCGAAGAAAAATTTTGAAGGGTTGCTTGATGTGCAAATCGTTGCCTTAATGAACTCACCCTTGACCGGTCCAGGGAGTGAGGGCAACGTTCAGGCATTGGAATCAGCGATAGAATTCGGCGTTGATCTTCTCGGTGGTTGCCCTCATTTAGAACCTCACCCTAACGACATGATCCAATTGATGCTCACGGTTGCTGAAGATGCTGGGTTAGGAATAGATTTTCACGTAGACGAAACGTTAGATGCTCAAGTCTTAACCTTAAGAGATTTAGCGAAGCAGTCCTTAGAGAGGGATTTCCCGTATCCAATTTCTGCAAGCCATTGTGTTTCTCTGGGGATGCAAACAGAAACTGTCCAAATTGAAGTCTCCAAACTCTTACGAGAAGCAAATATCAGTGTCTTTACATTGCCACAGACTAATCTTTTCCTCCAAGGGAGAGATCACCTTTCTGTAATGCCGCGAGGTCTTACGGCAATCAAAACCCTAA
The DNA here is from genome assembly GCA_036687775.1 of Actinomycetota bacterium. Lineage (GTDB taxonomy): Bacteria > Actinomycetota > Acidimicrobiia > Acidimicrobiales > UBA8592 > UBA8592. Next base: position 11,406 of record JAYYZG010000043.1, on the reverse strand, counting down.
AAGAGCAAGGCGTGCTTCTTGCTGCAGGAGCAGATAACGTACGCGATCCTTTCAATACAATGGGAAGGAGCGATCCATTTGAAACCGCCGCTCTAATGGTTATGGCCGGTCACCAAACACCAGAGGCTGCGTTTGACCTAGTTAGTGTTAACGCTAGAGAAGCAATGGGATTAGAGAAGGCAGCTTTAGAAATAGGTGATAGAGCTGATTTCATTGCAGTAGATGCACCGACCTTAGGAACAGCTATTGCAGACTCACCTATGAGTAGAAGAGTCTTCAGAAATGGGAACCTTGTAGCTTCGTCTGACCAACGGACGGCGATTTTCCGAGGGTTATGACAGACCCTCAACGCCTATCCACGGACCTAGTGTTAAGTCCTTTTGATGCTTCAGCTAATGAATTAGTTGAAGTAGCCAAATGCGCTGAAGATAGTGGTTTTGATGGAGTATGGGTATTAGACCATTTCAGCGGTGCTGTTGCAGAAAAGAACTGGTCCCACGAACCTTTCACCATTCTTGGTTCAATAGCCGCCGTGTCCGAAAGGATGAAAGTCGGCACTCTTGTAGCGAATATGATGAACCGCCACCCAGTACTTCTAGCTTCTGCTTTTTCGTCACTGCAAGGGTTATCTAATGGAAGAGCTATTCTTGGGTTAGGAAGCGGAGCTCCGCCAGACACATTGTTCGCGTCGGAACAGAACATGATTAATCGGCAACTCCATAAAGACGAAGCAAGGCGACGGAGGCTAATCGAAACTATCGAAGCACTCCGGTGTATCTGGAATGGCGGCAAAGATTTCGAAGGAGAATTTACTTCATTTACTAACCTCACCGCAACCATTGAACCTGGCTCTTCGCTTCCGATCGTGGTTGGTGCTAATGGTTTTGAAATGATTAAGGTAGCTATTGAATACGCAGAAGGCGTTAATATTCGTGTTGGCCCTTCCATTGAAAGATTAGTTAAAGAAGCATCAATCCTCGCTCCAAGCGAAGATTTCGAAATTAGCATCCATGAGAGTTTTGATTTGAACCATCCCTATGGAGGAGATGTTGAATCTTGGCTGGAACTCGGGGTGCATCGAAGAGCGTGTATGGTGTCAGCTCCTTTCAACTTACAAACTATTTCAGAAATTGGATTTCGTTTAAATAGGTAAACGATTCTTTACTTCACGAGTCAACAGCTAAGAAGGGTGAAATTATCTATACCAGTCCGGCACGATCTGACCATTTCCCAATAGCTTTATTCTGAATCCATGTAAAGAGAAGGAATACTCCAACTCCGAGAACCGATGACAGAATTACAGAAGTAAGCAGCTCTTCACCTTGAAGTCGGCTAGCGAAGCGTTTAATCAATTGACCTAACCCAACCTCGCCTCGTCCGAAGAAAAAATCTCCTACGATTGCGCCGATAACTGAAAGTCCAGCTGAGATCCTTAGACCAGCAAACATTGCAGGGAGGGCAGCTGGAAACATCAACTTTCGAAGTCTTGTTGTACGGCTTGCATGATGGAGAGTAAATAAGTCATGCATTCCCCGTTCTGCTGATTGCAACCCGAAAAGCGTGTTGACAATAATCGGGAATAGAGAAATGATGATACAGACTACAACTCGGGAAGTCTGGCCAGTACCCCACCAGAAAGAGATCAGAGGGACAATAGCTAGAATAGGGATCGCCTGAAGGGTCACTAGAAAAGGGAACAGTGCTTTTTCCACAGTGATCGCTTGGCTCATAAGAACTGCTAGGAAGAGACCAATTAGAATGGCACAGAATAATCCAATACCTGCAACTTTTGTGGATGACCACAGTGATTGAAGCATCTCTGCCATTCCTCCGGTTCCTCCCCAATCAAGGAAACCTTCGGTTATAACTTTGTCCGGTGGTCGCAAAAGGAATCTACGATTCTCAGCCAGCATTACATACGAGATGAAATACCAGCCTCCGATAACTAGGGAACCGAAAAGAAACGGAGGAATGATATTTAGAGCGGCGGCTCTAGCCTTGCTTCTGCCATCTCTATTTTTGGGTTTAGTCGTTTCAGGAGTGATTGTGTCGCTCATGAGTGGCCTCCTCGTAATTCTTTTGATACTTCTCCAGAAATCCTTGCAAATTCAGCATCAAATCGTAGAGCTGGTTTTCTTGGATAATCGAATGGTATGTCAAACTCAGCGACAATATTGCCAGGTCGCGCTGACATTACTAGTACTTTCGTAGACATAAAGACTGCTTCAGTGATTGAGTGAGTAATAAAAAGACCAGCGAAACCTTCTTGAAGGAAAAGTTGTTGTGTCTCTTCGTTAAGGTGTTCACGTGTGATTTCATCAACAGCACCAAATGGTTCATCAAATAGAAAAAGAGGTGGCTTCAAGGTTAAGGTTCGGGCCAAAGATGCCCTCATCTTCATTCCCCCAGATAATGATTTAGGATAGTGATTTTCAAAACCGCTCAAGCCGACAAGTTCTATAGCTGACTGGGCCAATTCTCGCCGTTCTCCTTTCGGCATTCCATGAAGTTCGCAAAAGAGTTCAACATTCTGCGTGACATTTCTCCAAGGCAGCAAAGTTGCGTCTTGGAATACGTATCCTAGACGATCGCGGTCTATGTCAACTGATCCAGCTGTTGGCTCCAAAAGACCCGAAGCGATTTTCAATAATGTAGATTTTCCACAGCCAGATGGTCCAACTACTGTTATGAATTCACCTTTTTTGATGGAAAAAGAAATATTTTGTAAAGTCTCTGTCCCATCAGGGAAAATCATTCCTATGTCGTTAAAAGTTAAAGCTGCGTTAGCGTTATCAGTCATGGAGGGCTTCCTTAAACTATTCTCAACCACCGAAACAATACATCGTCTTTAGGAATTTGGCGAACTTAAAGGAGCACAGCTTAGTTTTTTTTGAGATGAACATTTTTTGTTTCTTACGTATAGCTATTCAGCTAGCCTAACTCATATGGTTATTGAGTTTTTGACTTTCCGTGTTCCGATTGAGAAGAGAGAAAAATGGAAATTGTTAGACAGTGAAGTGTGGACGAGGTTCCTGTCAACACAAGAAGGCTTCGTTAAGAAAGAACTATGGCAATCGCCAGAAAATGAAGACGAACTACATGCCGTGATCTGGTGGAAGGATAAAGAATCATGGGCAGCGATTACTTCTGACCAAATTTCAGAAGTTGATAAAGGGATGGGTGAGTTTCTCATCGAACCAGTGATGAGAGAATTCATGCTCCTGAAGGTATCTGACTAAGATAAACGTATATCTAATGAAGTAGGGTTTGGCTATTAGGAGAGATTTATGAAAACTGGAATTTTTTTATTTGGTGGAGTTGAGATGGATGATGCGGGCTCTGGCTTGCCTGCTCCCACCGATAGGAGATACGGCCCTAAAGAAATATGGCATGCTACTGAGAGAATCCTCGATATGGGGGTTCTTTCAGACAAATTAGGCTTTGATTCCTATTGGCTCACAGAGCACCATTTTCAGTACGAAGGATACGAAGTTGTCCCGAATGGGATGATGCTTGGAGCGATTCTTGCTGAAAGAACTGAAAGAATCCAGATCGGTATGATGTTTAACGTCGTAGGGCAATGGCACCCACTGAAGCTTGCCGAAGATTTTGCGACGCTTCACAATCTATCGGGCGGGAGAGGGGCACTCGGGATTGGAAGAGGTACTGTTCCTAGAGAATCTGAAAATTTTGGATCAAAGATCGGTTCTTACGATAATCCGGACAGTTTCTCTGCTGATGAATTCAACCGTAAACAATTCGATGAGGCTGTAGAGGTCATAAGAATGGCTCTGGATAACGACACCTTTAGTTTTGAAGGTGAGATTTTTACATTTCCTGCACCAGGGATACCCGACCGTGGCGGTTTCGTAGAGGAATTAACACTTGTTCCTCGACCGTTATACCCATATGACACTTGGCAAGCGATTACCTCACCGCCGACTCTTGAAGTTGTTCCTCGGAAAGGCTGGGGTGGAGTGATGTGGTTGAAAAACTTTGAATTTATGAAACAATTTTGGGACCGTTACGCGTCTATTTATGAGGAAACCCACAGTGTAAGTCTTGCCCCCGGCGAAAAAAGAACCCTTGTTGTATGCACATGCGTTGAAGATACCCATGAAGCTGCTGTTGAGTCGGTTCGCAATGGTCATGATGAAATGTGGAAATTTCTTGGACCGTACGGCTGGAGTAAGGGATATATGGGTCCTGATGGTGGGCCTGCACAATCTGGGCTTATCCCCACACTTGAAGAATCCATAGAGAATAAAGTCTGGCTAGTTGGCACTGCGGATGAAGTCGCAGAACAAATTAATTGGTATAGCGATTACCTTGGCGGGGTAGAGAATCTCGTTCTTTTCCCAGCAATGCCAGGTGACAAATATTCCAAAGTAGATGAACAACTTCATCGATTATCTGAAGATGTCCTACCACAGATCTAGAAACAGCAGTAACAGAAGTGTCCGAGTGGAGAAGGTAAGTAGGTTATGAAAGTCCTTATCGCTCAGTCGCATCCGAGCTATGAAAGTTTCAACGAAACTATTTTGCAAACAATTCTCACATCTTTGAAAGAATCTAATGCTGAGGTTACCTTAGCGCGTGTCGGGAAGCAGGAATTCCTACCAGTCGTAGATTTAGGGAAGCCAGACATGCTGGTCCTTGTGTACCCGACTTGGTGGGGTGGATACCCCGCGTCTCTCTTGCAATGGGTGCAAAAATATCTTCTCTCAAACCAAGAAATTCTCTCAAATGTTCAAAAAGTCATTTCAGTTACGACTCATGGCTCAAGCAAACTTGTAAATATCTTCCAGGGAGAATGGGGGAAAGCTTATACGGAAAGAAAACTTCTACCTTTATGCAAAAAAAATGTTCAATCCGATTGGCTTTCTCTTTACAAGATCGACAGGCAGCAACCACAAGCTCTTAATATATTTTTGAGAAAGGTATCGGATTGCTTTATCGAAATCTGAAGGCTCGTGATAATTAGATTTTTAAGCCAGAAGCAATTTCTGACTTCAGATTCATTTCATTCTCTAGATTTATGAGATTAGTTTTGCAAAGAATATGAGAGTTCATCCGGATTGCTCTCAGTAGGGAACGATTAGGATCCGTTCGGATTTGGCTAGGACCATCGCCAGATTCATCAAAGGAGATAATCCAAACTCGTTTGAGATTCTTCAACGCTCTTTTCACTCGGCCTTTTTTACTAAAGACGAAGGACACACCGGGAATGAAAACACGTTCAAGCCAACTTTTTACTTGCGGAGGAAATACTCCGTTCCTCATTGGGTAACAGATGAATAGTCCGTCAGCATTCTTCACCAAATCAGCGGACCTTATTTGCGCCTCAGTGATTAAATTTTCTGGTTCATGATAAGCAAATCTTTCCTCATTGCTCATAAACGCATCAAACCCTTCATCTATAAGATTTAGGAGCGTCACTTCATGACCGCGATTTTGAAGTTCGCATTTCACGAGTATGGGGATTTCATTCGCATGGTGGAAACCGTCTATTAAGAGAATTTGCATTCTCAAACAATAACGTATTATGTAGCCTCAATTAAGAAAATCTGGAAAGACTTGCACGAGTTTAATGTGCATGTACAGTCAAGCCATGGCGCAAAGAATGGCTCTCTACCTACAAGACAAACATGACATACGGTATGAACTAGAGATAGCTAAATACGCAGAAGAAAAAGGATTCTCAGAAATTTGGCAGGCAGATACCCGTTTGGCACGGGATTGCGTTGTACTCATGAGTGCGTTACTAACAGAAACTTCAAAGATAAAGATTGGTAGCGGTGTTTTGCCGATTTACACGAGGAACCCCGCTGTCATAGCTGCCACTTGGAGCACGATGTGGGAGTTAGGAGGGCTCACACCTGAAGGGGAGAGCAGAGTCATGCTGGGATTAGGAGCATGGTGGGAGCCGATAGCCTCAAGAGTTGGAGCAAACCGGAAATCCCCCTTGAAAGCGATGAGAGAAAATATAGAAGCTATTAAAGAGCTCTTCACAATGGAAGAAGTCACATACGAAGGAGAGTTCGTTCAATTAGACCGAGTTCGACTAGATGTTGCCTATGGTTCCACTGAGCCCCGGGACATCCCGATATACATTGGAGCTACGGGACCGAAAATGCTGCAATTAAGTGGCGAAATTTGTGATGGGCCGGTGCTGAACTATGTCGTATCAACGGATTATATTGCGGAGGCAGTTGAACAGGTAGCAATCGGAGCTCAAAGACAAGGCAAAACCATTGATGAGATTGACCGACCTGAGTTACTTGCATGTTCCCTATCAGATGAAGATCCTGAGTCAGCGATTATGACGGGGAAATCCTTAGTTGCTTATTACCTAGGTACAGAACCCCATATTATGAAAGCTTCAGGAGCTGATCCCGAACTCGTTAAACGGGTACAAGAGGTCGTTGGATGGCCTGCCCGAGAAGAAGACTATCAAAAAGCTGCGCACTTAATTCCTGATGAATTAGTTCAAAAGTTGATGGCAGTAGGGACCTCTGAGCAATGTCGAGATAAGGTTTCTGAATATATTGAAGCAGGAGTCACTTGCCCTATTCTTTACCCGATTATGGACAAGATACAACCAGTTGTTGATGCGTTCTCCAATTGGGAAGTAGGGAAGTAAGGTGTCTTCCGAAAGAACCCCAGAAACAAATCTTCTAATTGTTAACACTGTGGTTGTAACAGTTGACAACGATTTCACGATTTTTGATCCTGGCTGGATCAGCATAGAAGGAGAGAAGATAAGCGACCTTGGACCGGGTGACCCTCCTCAGGAGATACGAAGTAAAGCATCAAGAGTTATTGATGCATCTGGATCCGCAACTATTCCGGGAATGGTTAATGCCCATACTCATCTTTTTCAAACGTTCTTTAGAGGATTAGCTGACGATAAATCTCTTCTTGATTGGTTAAAGGAATGTATTTGGCCAGGCGCTATTCACTTAGATGCAGAGACAGCAAAATTAGCTGCGAAAGTAGGGATGATTGAGAACCTCCGATCCGGTGCGACTTCGATTGTTGATCACCAATACATACATATTGATGAAGAAATTGATGATGCAATTTGTTCTGCCGCTGACGAGCTTGGAATTCGGTTTCTATTAGCTAGGGGATGGGCAGACCGGAATTATGAACCTTCCTTAACGGAGACTTCTGAAGAAGTTATTGGCAGGACTCAGATAGTGAGGAGAAAGTGGCATGGATTAGATGATGATCGAATTAGGGTTGAACTAGCACCTCTTATCCCATGGGGGTGTAGTGATGAAGCTATGACTGCAACAGTTCAAGCGTCACGCTCTTGGGGTGGGGGAACTCATATTCACTGTGCTGAAACAGCGGTAGAAGTTGAGATGAGTTTGGAAGAGAGAGGTATGCGGCATGTTCAATGGCTTGATCACTTAGGTCTTCTAGGGTCCGATACACAATTAGTTCATAGCGTTTGGTTAGATGATCAAGAAATAGAATTAATTTCAAAGAGAAATGCAGTAGTAGTCCACTGTCCTGTGAGCAACATGTACTTAGCCTCTGGAGTGCCACGTATTCTTGACATGCTTTCAAAAGGTATTCCGATTGCTCTAGCTAGCGATGGTCCTGGGAGCAACAACAGGCAGGACATGTTTGAAGTCCTTAAGTCAACTGTCTTGTTGCAAAAAGTTCATAACCTTGACCCAATGGCGCTTCAACCAGAAGACGCTTTGCGAATGGCATGCACCGGTGGGGCATTGGCATTTGGGAAATCCAATGAGATCGGATGTATCAGTCAAGGATTAAAAGCTGATTTAGTCATCGTCAATCTTGATACCGTTTTTTCAACTCCTGTCCACAGCGTTGCTAGCGCATTAGTTTTCTGCTCATCGCCTGCTCAAGTGCGGCACGTCATTGTGAACGGAGAAATATTGATTGAAGATACCAAACTTTCAAGTATTGATGAACAGGGTCTTCTTGCTGAAGCTGAAACTGCTGCTCGTGCATTGTTCAAACGGGCAGGAATTGAATCTAGGTTAACGAAGCAATAAAGAAATTATTGTTTCCCCACTAGGCCCCGATAATTGGCCTGACCTCTTTAACAATTTTTTCTTCTGGAGATGAGAAACTCCAAACTAGGAAATCAGAATCATCCGTTTCGCCTGTTTCAGAATTCTCGTCGGCACTCGGGGGTTCTGCCCCCATTTGTTCCTCTGATGCTATTACTGGTTCTTCAGAGGACGTTGTAGAAGTATTCCCTTTGTCTTCTGTCTCTGAATTGCTCTCGGCGAAATGAGATAGAAAAACTGGAGTGCTGACTTTTGGGTAACCGGGAATTGATCCAGTGATGATCCTCACTCGGCTTTCTTTCGCACCCAATCGCTCTTGAATTACTTCCGCAACGAGCTGTATTCGACTCACCGCTTCGCATTGAATAAGTAATTGGCAATTAAACCTGCCTGTAACCAAAGAAATATCCGTTACTTCTTCTACATCGGATAAAGCACTTGCGATTCGATCGGCTTTTGCTCCATTTGGAAGAACGACATCAACAAACCCTCTAGGCACATTGTCATCTTCATAGTCAGCGAGTTCAATGGTAAAACGGCTAATGATGCCAGACTCGATTAAATTCGCTAAACGAACGCGTGTAGCTGAATGGCTTCTCCCGATAGCTTTGGAGATCTCAGTAACAGATCGACGTGAGTCTTCCTTGAGTTGCATTAAGATTTCTTGATCTAATTCATCCATGGTGCGATTATAGCGCTTGTTACTTTTAATTGTGTTTAAGTTCAATTAATTTAACTAGTTTATTTTCGGTATCTCGAAGAGTGAGCCAGGAAGCTCTAGATAAAAAAACTAAAATCGCTTCCTTTCGGACGAATCAATGAGACTTCAGATGCCCTATCCAACCATTTTTTTTGGCCTGAGCTTTCGTAGGAACTTTCTGGGTTTTTTTTAACCAATAATCTGATAGTAGAAAGTGATTTTCGCTGCTAGCTGACTTAACTTCTTCTTTCCTATTCCCTAAGGTGTGAAAATCATCGTTGTCTCTTTTTCCTTATCAATAAGTTGTAAAAATTGTTACTGTACTCAATTCAATTCCTTGCAAGGATTAATTGAGTATGACATCAGTTAAAAATCTACAGCGAAAGTCGCGGAAATCAAGCTTTCGAAAAGGCTCGTCAAAGCGGGCTTTATGGGCTATTCGAGCTGTTATTTTTACTATTTTGGCCACGGTTCCAGTTGCTTTTAGCCAATCAGCGGTTTTCGCTGAAGGTGAAGGATTCACTATTGTAGAAACCAGCGGGAATACTGCTGTGTCTGAATCTGGAAGCAGTGACACTTTCACCATTGTGCTGGATACGCAACCAACCTTAGATGTGACATTTTCTGTTTCCGATGGAAGTTCAGATGAAATATCACTCTCACCGACCACAATAACGTTTACAAACGCAAATTGGGATACTCCGCAAACGGTTACAGTAACTGGTAGCGATGACAACCTGGTTGATGGCTCGCAAACTTCGACCGTGACGATTTCCGTCGTTGACGAAATATCAGATGATGATTACGATTCTGTTGCAGATAAAACGCTTTCAGTGAGCACAAGCGACAATGATACGGCTGGATTTACGGTTGCTGAGTCTAGTGGATCTACCGAGGTTGCTGAAACGGGTTCTACGGACACCTTTACTGTGGTTTTGGATGCTGAACCTACGTCAAATGTCGTTATTGACATCAGTTCAGGCGATACTGGTGAGGCAACGGTTTCACCGTCAACCCTCACCTTTACGTCTGCTAATTGGGATACCGCCCAAACTGTGACCGTTACCGGTGTAAATGATGACCTAGTCGATGGCACCCAAACGACGACAATTACCCTAACTATCAACGATGGCAGCTCAGACAACGATTTTGACGGCGTAAACGATCAGACGGTATCAGCGACGACAACAGATAGTGATACAGCCGGATTTACGGTAATTGAGTCTGGCGGCTCATCAACGGTTGCAGAAACAGGTTCTACGGACACCTTTACCGTGGTTTTGGATGCCCAACCAGCATCCGACGTGGTTATATCCGTAATTTCTGCAGATACCGGTGAAGTAACAGTTTCAGCTGCGACCCTCACCTTTACCTCTGGGAACTGGGACACTTCACAAACCATAACGGTGACCGGAATTGATGATTCTGTTATTGATGGGAGTCAAACTACTCTTGTAACTCTCGCAATCGTTGACGGGAGCTCTGACGATAGTTTTGATTCGTTAAATGACCAAACAGTAAGTATTTCCAATGCAGACAATGACACGGCTGGATTTAGCGTTGCCGAGTCGAGTGGGTCTACTGGAGTGGCTGAAACAGGGTCTACGGACACCTTTACCGTGGTTTTAGATGCCCAACCAGCATCCGACGTGGTCATCGATGTCATATCTGGCGATACTGGTGAGGCAACGGTTTCACCTGCGACCCTCACCTTTACGTCTGCTAATTGGGATACCGCCCAAACTGTGACCGTTACCGGTGTTGATGATGACCTGGTAGATGGCACCCAAACGACGACAATTACCCTTTCCGTTGATGATGCTAACTCTGACGATAGCTTTGATGCAGCTAATGATCAGACGGTTTCAGCGACGACAACGGATGACGATACAGCTGGATTTACTGTTGTTGAGTCGAGTGGGTCTACTGGAGTGGCTGAAACAGGGTCTACGGACACCTTTACCGTGGTTTTAGATAAAGGCCCGACATCCGACGTAGTTATTTCTGTTTCGTCAGGTGATACCGGTGAGGCAACGGTTTCAGCTGCGACCCTCACCTTTACGTCTGCTAATTGGGATACCGCCCAAACTGTGACCGTTACCGGCGTTGATGATTCATTAATTGACGGTTCCCAAACTTCAACTATTACGCTTTCAATCGTTGACTCCATTTCTAACGACGATTTTGACGGTGTAAATGATCAGACGGTTTCAGCGACGACAACGGATGACGATACAGCTGGATTTACTGTCGTTGAGTCGAGTGGGTCTACTGGAGTGGCTGAAACGGGTTCTACGGACACCTTTACCGTGGTTTTGGATGCTGAACCTACGTCAAATGTCGTTATTGACATCACTTCAGGCGATACCGGGGAAGCAACCGTCACCAGTTCGTTGACCTTTACGTCTGCTAATTGGGATACCGCCCAAACCGTAACCGTTACCGGCGTTGATGATGACCTGGTCGATGGCACCCAAACGACGACAATTACCCTAACTATCAACGATGGCAGCTCAGACAACGATTTTGACGGTGTAAATGATCAGACGGTTTCAGCGACGACAACGGATGACGATACAGCTGGATTTACTGTCGTTGAGTCGAGTGGGTCTACTGGAGTGGCTGAAACGGGTTCTACGGACACCTTTACCG
>JAYYZG010000042.1:0-4585 GCA_036687775.1 Actinomycetota bacterium | reverse complement strand
CTTGCTCTTCTGGTAAACAGTAGATGGCAGCAATGTTCTTAGCTACGATGAGTGACTTAACCAAACGGGCTGTGGCGCAGCTTGGTTAGCGCGTCGGTCTGGGGGACCGAAGGTCGGAGGTTCAAATCCTCTCAGCCCGACAAAAAATAATGTCATAGCATCATGCTAAAGTGAGTGAATGGTTGAACACAGTGGAGGGAACAGAACTACCGTGCCTGTAGTTTTGTCCCCATCAAAAGTGACGGCTTGGAGTTCATGCGAGCACTACTTATCAAATGAGATTCTTCGCCAAATTAACGAAGAGACAAGTGATGGAGTGGGTTGGCTTCGTAGGAATTCTGAATCAAATAATATGGCACTTCCTCCAACTGGTTTCTTAGATATGTTGAGAAGGAAAGGAAACTTTCACGAGCTTCGATGCCTTGAAGCATATAAGCGTCGGTATGGGGATGGGGTTTTAGAAGTTCCGTTACCAGAAGAAAGTGATACTTGGGATACTTGGATTGACCGGATTGATGACTTAGAACCGTTTCAAAAAAACAAAGATTCGGGTGAGCTTAAGTATGACGTCATATTCCAAATGCCATTTAACCATGATGGAATGCGTGGAATAGCTGACTTCCTCATTAAGAAGAAATTACATGATGGGGATGGGAATTTTATTGGTTACACATATGAACCAGTTGACTCAAAATTAGCTCGCTCAAATGCCTCTAAATCTCATTTACTTCAGTTGTTATTTTATGCCGAGGCAATTGAAGCTAGGAAACTCCCTAGACCTGAAGAGGTTCATGTTGCACTTGGGAAAGCAATACCTGATGGTGAGGACCCAGAGCTCACATCTTTCAAGACATCAAAGTACTGGTGGCATTGGAAAAGTAAGAGAAATGCATTGAAACGGATTACAAGATTGACAGAAAAAGAATTAAATGATCGAACCAAAGCAGAAAAGTGTTCTTTTTGTTCAATGTGCGATGCTTTTTCTTTGAAATGCGAGAACGAGTGGGGCAAAGACTCGCTTAATGACTTGGCAGGTGCCCTAAAAGTGCATCGAGAAGCACTTTCAGCTTCCGGAATTAACCGAATAGCAAAATTAGCGTTGATTCCAAAGGACCTCATTAATCCTGCAATGAGAGATTTCGATGACGAAATTAAAGAAGAATTACAACAAATAACTTCCAGGTTGGAGGATCGATGCGAAGAAACTGTTGATTCACTTACAAAGCTCTGGAATGCAAGAAATAGAGACGATGATTTAGATAATGAGCAGCTTGAAAAACTTTGGCGCCAAGCTTGTTTGCAATCAATACGGAAAGAACATGCGTCTTGTCCCTACTGTCAGAATGAAACTAAAATTTCCGAGGACCTAGATAGGTGTCCCAACTGTGATAGGAGCCTCTTTGATGAAATCAAAAATGAGAATGGCAAAGTAATTCGCCACCAATCTCGTCACGTGCAGGCTATCGCACCTGTTTTTTTCTTTGACAAAGAGGAAATTGAGCGCAAAATGCGAGATCGATATGAGAAATTAAGCAGTAATGGAAAGGTAGCGGGTTTCCAGAAGGTGCAGGAAAGCATATTGGGTTTGGATGCTCAGACGCCTTATGATGTTTATCTTGATTTTGAAGGGCACCCATTCTGGCGGGTCGAGGATGAAATAATCTTTCTTTTCGGATACATATACAAGAAGGAAGATAATTGGGAGTACGAAAGCATCTGGTCTCATGATAAGAATGACATGCCGTCAAAAGAGAAAGAGAAAGAAGCAGCTATTGAATTACTGAATCGACTCCATGCGATGTGGAAAGAAAATCCTAGTATGAAGATTTATCATTACAATCACACTGAAAGGACGCTACTAAAAGATCTAACTGGAGATTCTACGCACCCATCTAATGCAATTTCCGTTATTAGCGAGAGAATCAAGGGTGCCTCTTTTGCTCAAACAGCCATGCTTGATGAATTGATAGATGAAGGAGTTTTTGTTGATTTATTGTCTGTGGTTCGTAATAGTCTACAAGTTGGCTATCAGTCAATGAGTCTAAAATATATGGAAAAATTGGCAGGTTTCAAGAGGAAGCAATACTCAGAAGGGGACTTGGAGGGTTTGGGTGATGCGATAAGCGCAGGAGCTGGAGCTGTTTTCCATTATGAGTTGTTCGCAAATTATGAACTTTATGATCAAGAACAGGATCCAGAAATTATTCAAATTGAAAGAGAGAAGCGGAAACAATTAATAGCTGACTATAACGAGGATGATGTTCAAGCTACGCGATACCTTCATGAATGGTTAATTCTACAGCGGCAAAATCATCCTTTATTGCCAACTGAGGGGTATGAGATAAACGTGCCAAAACCGCCTGCTTCTAATGCGCCTAATCAGAGTTTGATAAACCGAATTAATACATACTTATCTGAGGTACAAGATGGGTGATCTGGTTAACGAAAAAGAGCGTATATTGCTATTGCTTGCGGGGCTACTTGAATTCAACGGTAAAGAAAAAGCAATTGAGCATATGTCAAGAGTTCTCAAACTTGAAGAACCAGAGTATCAAGATGTCTACACCATAAAGGGTTTCCATTATCTAAGGGAAGAACCAAAAGTGGGAAATGAAAACGTTCCGCGCTGGGTGTTTAAATACGATGAACGAAATGTTGATATGACTAACCTAGTTGGAGAAAGTGTATGTTGGAGAAACCCTGATTACCAAAGAGGTCAGCATCTCCCAGATGGTGCCCCTCCAGCAGGTGGTGAAATTGAACCTTATATCTATAAAACGAAATTGAAGATTAAAAGCGTCGACCATGCTAAACGTGAATTTATAATTTCTAGAAATAAGAAAAATATGGAAGATGAATTAAAGTTTTTGCAAGAAATTGATGCGCTGACAGAGTTTAGTGACTTCAATAAAAAAGACTTCCAAGATTCTGTAGAGCGGATAGTGAATGCTTACCTTAATAAACTGGGCCTTGAGGGTGAAGGAGCTTATTTGGAGGCATTGACTGCTGACACTGAAGACGAAGATTTTGATGCTGAAGATTACAATGAGCTTGCATTCTCGCTAATAGAGAAGAGCAGCTTAACTGAAGAAGTTTCTGGTGAGTTTGATTCAATAGTAGCTAATATCAGGAAATTAGATAACTCTTACTTAGCTGTTCAAGGCCCTCCTGGGACGGGTAAGACATTCACCGGAGCCAACATCATCCACGAACTTCTAACGTCGGGAGGGGATCATCCAATTAAAATCGGAATTACAGCTCAGTCTTACGCGGCGATAGATAACCTCCTCTTGAAAACAGTTGGGGTCTTTAAGGAAGAGGGAACCCTTTCTAAGCTGAGGGCATACAGGAACAAGAGCAAGCTTCAGGAGAATCTTAGAAGCTATTTTGATGATGAAAGCGTTGAATCTCTAAGCCACGAAGAAACGGATGAGACGAATTTAGTCGCTGCTGTTGGTTGGACGTTTGCGAAAAGAAAGGAAGACAGTGAAAAGTTTGATTATCTATTTATTGATGAAGCTGGCCAGTTTTCACTGTTTGACGCTATTGCTTGTTGCGCTAGCACTAAGAACCTTGTGCTATTAGGTGACCCGCAACAACTCCCGCAAGTGACCCAGGCCTCCCACGATTTCGGGGCGGGACAAAGTGTCCTTGAGTATTTAATTGGAAATAATGACGTCATTCCGAAAGATATGGGTGTTTTGCTTGACACGACTTATAGGTTGCGTCCAGAAATATGTAAATATATATCTTCAGAGTTCTATGATGGCCGTCTTCTTGTTGAAAAACGATGTAGAAAACGTGAAATCGTAGGTAGGGGTAATGGAATATTTTGGATTGATGCGAAACACGCAAATGAGTGCGTTAATCAATCGCATGAAGAGGCCGAAATTGTTAAACAGGTTATAGCTGAATTAATGCATAGAAAATTTTATGAATATAGTGAAGTAACCGATGAGAGGGTAGAAAGCGTATTGACCCCAGAAAACTTTATGATCGTATCTCCATATAATGCCCATAGGCACGAGATTGAAAAAACTTTACGCTCTGAATTTCCTGAAGTGGTAGTAGGAACAGTTGATAAATTTCAAGGGAAAGAAGCCCCTGTTGTTATTTATTCAATGGCAACCTCAAATAGAGACCTTGTCCCGCCGGGACGCAGTGATTTCATCTATAAACCTAATCGTCTGAATGTGGCAATAAGTCGGGCCCAATGTCTCGCAATTGTCATCGCTAATCGTGAGTTAGTTGAAGCGCATGCGGCAAACATCCCAGAAATGGAGGACTTGAACCATCTTTGCCGAATATTTGAAGATAAAGAGATAGCGAAAAAATGGTCTCTCTAAGGTTTGAAAGTTAAGTGAAGAGGTTCTCTGGTCCGGCGACTTCCACTCCTTCGCCTGGAGGCCCAGGAGTTGAGTAGTAACCGAGTACGGGGCCGCCGTGTGTGTAGCCCATTAGGTTTCTGAGTTCGGGGGAGAGTTCCTTGGCTATTTCAGGGGGGCAGGAAAGGTACTGGTTTTCTTCCTGTCGCAACCATGTCAACGTGTAGTGCAGCAGTACCGCTAAACGGTGATCATTATGA
>JAYYZG010000041.1:0-15093 GCA_036687775.1 Actinomycetota bacterium | reverse complement strand
GCCAACTTCATGATTCTCGGCTTTTGCAAAAACAGTTCCGCAGAACCCAGTGATTTGAGAAGGGAAATTCAACATCGCCCAAATTCCACCAATATCCATGTCCTTTACCCGAGCATCAATGTCGTAACACCCAGGTCGCATTTGTTCGAACCGGAAGGGTTCTACCTTTACTGTTTCTGGTTTACGACCAGCCACAGCGTTCATTCCAACCTGGCTATACGTTGCTCCTTCAAATTCCCATACCTGATGACCTTGCTCAGTCTCAATTAACTGCGGTCCAAGATCCCGTAACTGCGGCTGCATGTATTCTTTGAATAAGTGCGGTGGTTCAACAACATGATCATCTACTGAAATAACGGTGTATTCAATCTCACAGGGATCTGGGTCTGGGAGAAAAAGATCAGAATCTAAAGAAGTTGTCAAAGTGGACTCCAATGCAGTGCAATAATTGACTATTTTGTGATAGCTATAAAAGCAAGCACATCATCACACTAGAGTTTCAAGATGAAGGAGAAAAGGTGAACACAAGAAAAGTCGCTTTCGTAACCGGTGCAAGCCGAGGGATAGGCAGAGCATGCGCCATCGCATTAGCACAAGCAGGATATGACGTAGCGGTTACGGCACGGACGATGATTGACGGAACAGCGTTCCTTGATGATGGGGTAACCCCTGTTCCAGGTGGACTCGACACAACTGTTGAGCAAATCAATGCAACAGGACAAGAAGGATTCCCTGTAGAAATGGATTTATTAGATCGGGAATCGGTACTCCATGCAGCGGACACAGCATTAGATTATTTTGGCCATATTGACGTTCTTCTCAATAATGCTATCTATCAAGGACCAGGTGCGATGTTAACGATTGAAGAACTCGAACAGTCCTATTTAAATCATTTATTCGAAGGAAACGTATTTGCCCAACTCGCTCTCATACGTCACTTGCTCCCAACATTCATACAGCAAGGTGGAGCAACCATCGTAAACATGATTTCAGCGACAGCATTCACGAACCCACCAGGCAAAATCGGTTCAGGAGGATGGGGGGTAGGTTATGCAATGACAAAATCAGCTTTTGAAAGAATCGCCCCGCTTCTTATGATCGAACACGGCGACGAGGGAATAATCACATACAACATTGACCCGGGTCATGTTGTAACAGAAAGACAGAAAGCAAAACAGAAACATAAAGAATACACGGCATTCCCAAGCGCACCGCCTGAAGCTATCGGTGCCGCTATTGCATGGCTCGTCAATGAACCATCAGCACCAGAAGAATACGGGGGGAAGATCGTCAACGCACAAAGAGAAGTTAAGCGACGTGGACTAATGCCTAAATAAACGTGAGAATATAGTTTTGATTTTTATTCCTAATTAAATAACTATTGACGTTATGTCATATGAAAATAGTGAGCATCAAGTCCATTTAAAAAAAGAGATTTTTAAAGCTTGGACTCCAAGTTTGCGTGGAAAGGAATATGAAGATCTAGACTCACTTTTAAATGAGCTGTCATCGGTTCAGCATCCATCCATTGATGCTTTGAGTTCAATTGATCTTTATGATTATGGTTTTCAATTTTCTAGTCGTATCCGCAAAGATATTCTTGATCCTCCGATCTCTTTTCAATTTTTTGGTCTACCTAGGTCAATAGCATCTGTATTTGGAGCATTGATTTCAGAGATGCCCTCTGAATTAGAGAATGTGAGTGTTCTTGATACTTGGGTTACACCTGGGGGTCTTCTTCGAGAAGTTGAAAGGAATATGGCAGTTCAATCAAGTGTTGGTTTTCTTGATACGAAGGTATTTTCTAAGACTCATTATCCAGATATGGCGGAGCTATGTAAGTTCGTATCGGTTACTGATGTCTCCAGAGAGTATGTAGAAACACCATACTATTTCCCTGGTTTATATATGAAAGGGGTTCGAGAGTTTCCGTTTCAAACGGAACCTCTGAGTAGATTCGACATTGTTATCTCTGCACCGTTGTTAAATTCTGATTCGTCAGTTGGTGGTACAGCACTTTTTGATAATGGAATCTCATTACGTGACGACGAAATAAGCCTTGGGTTTCTCCGTTCAGCGTTACAGCAGAGTGAAGGTGGTTACGGTTTTTATTTTCTTCCTGAAAAGTTCTTTCAACTTCGTGGAGAAGAATCAGTAATTGAGAATTTGGATAAATTCAATCTATATATAGATGGTATTTTTCATATTCCAGCAAGCGGATTTCAAACTTCCAATCTAGTGATTGTAAGGCGAGGGAAATCAGGTGGAAAAGTATTTATTGGGGAAGCTTCACACCCTTTAGAGGAGTTTCATCAAAGTCACATCGAAGAAATCAAACCAAATTTAGAGTTAGTTAAAAGCTATTGGGAGGGCAGCTGGCGTGGAGCGAATGATACCAAGAGTCCTAATGTATTAAATGATAAACGCTTGCTGTTTGGGGCAGGGATAGACCTGTCTAATTTCAGAGGCTTTGTGAAACTAAAGGATGATATTCGTTTAAAAGCTAATTTTAAAGAAACTGGGTTCCCGGTTCGGCAATTAAGTGAAATAGCTTCGATACAGCCGCTGGAGATAACCGACATACAATTTTTCTTTACTGACAGGGAAGATAATGCTTCAAGTATTTTTCTCAAAAGGGTTATTAGTAAAAATTCCAAATATGTCGCAAGCAATCTTGAGGAGGTAATTTTTGCATCCGATATGGATGATCTGAAAAGACTGAATACAGATTGGGTAAGATTAGAGATTGATTTATCGCAAATAGATAAAGAAACCCTTATTCGCTATTTAAGTGGAGAACTTGGTTACGAAGCGTTAGGGTCCAAGCAGGATAGAACGATCCGTGAAGTAACCCCCCTATCTATCGAAGATCTACTTGGTGTTGAAATTTGTATTCCGAAAACTCTAGGGGAGCAAGTGGAATATAACTCAGTGGTGGAAGAGATAAAGCGCTTCACTGATATGTTTCAAAATTTAGGGAAAGATATTGAAAATAAACCTCAGACTTATCCTCAAATCCGGAAATACTTAAACGAGGTCGATGCAAAGTTAGGTCAAGATCGTTGGTTCGAAACCTTACCATCACCGTTAAGTACGGTTTTATGGCGATATAAGACATATGGTGATAAGAGGGTTGAAGACAAGGTCAAAGCACTCCAGCATTTCTTT
This sequence comes from Actinomycetota bacterium, assembly GCA_036687775.1. Classification (GTDB taxonomy): domain Bacteria; phylum Actinomycetota; class Acidimicrobiia; order Acidimicrobiales; family UBA8592; genus UBA8592. The sequence goes on along the minus strand of JAYYZG010000041.1, from coordinate 11,925 downwards.
GAGGTGTTATTACTATTTTTGACCTGTGTTGTAATGGGAGGAGCAAGGCAAGATCCAGATTTTAAAGAGTTACATGAGGAGATGTGGAAAAGAAGAATTAGTGAGCTAATGAAAGTGACGCCTTTGCAGAACATGTCGTTAGGTCAAATGAAAATAATTCTTGAAGTTTCAAGTAAGAAAATAAGGTCAGATCTAAATAATAAAAATGAGAAGAAAGGGTTGACTCGTAACTTTTGGCAAGAGAAGTTTGCTTGTGAGAATTTAGAACTATTAGGTGAAATAGTTGGGAAACGCATATTGACAGTGTTTGAGAAAAGTGTTGACCTAAGAAATATCGCTGCGCATGAAGCCATAACGAATAACGAAACTCTTACAAAACGTCTAGAGGATTACGAAAGTCTATTAGAGGAAGTTGAGCTAATTTTTCAGACCCACTGGGAAAGCTACCCTCTAATTATTCCAACAGCTTCGCATAAGAGCCAAGGAAGATGGACAGTTGAGGCAAAATCGCTAATCGGACCGCACATTCCATATAAAGAGGTAACCTATCAACTATCTGATGGGCTGGATGAAGAATATTTACACTTAGTTAATCCAACTTTTGGATACAGTTGCCCTCTCCCTCTGTTAATTCGACTTGGAGATTCTCCAAAAACTCCAGAAAGCAATTTCTATTTTTATAATAAAAAAGAAGGAGATGATGAAATGAAGTATGTTTCATATCACTCCGAAGACAATCCTACCCAGTATTGGAAACTTGAAGAATGTGGAATTTTGAAAAACTTTTTCACAACGAATTAACTTTTATTGACGTTTATTAGCGATTAGTTATCGCTTTACATTCAAAGTTAATTTCGCCAGTTTTTTGGGCCACCACGTTCGCCAGGCCACCGAGAACCACCAATTGTGTCAGCAAAAGGCCAGAACGCCTCCGGGTCTAAAGGCCCAGCGTTAGTAATGTCACGGCTCTTATGGGCGGAACGCACAAGTTGCGCCGATACTTGCTCTCGCATTGGTAACAGTTCCGTATAAGGATCCCATGGGCTTTCTCGAAGGCACAGATCTCCAGCAAGGTTCTCAATTTCAACACGTTCACTGACACTATGGACACGGACGACATGAGGGGGGAAATCATATTGTCCTTCCGCCCCACCAATTTGCCTCGATGATTTAATCCACCATTCATTCTCCTCAACCTCTCCACTATCAGGGTCAACGGTTCCAGTTGAATGACCGCGAAATTCCATGAATGTGTATCCCTGATGCTCACAGACAGCTTCCACATAATCATCAATTCGATAGAAAGAAATGTTGCACGGGAATTTAGGTTGTCCATTCAGCTCTTGACTAATAAATATTGCTGCTTCCTGATCAATTCCCATCCCCACACAGAAAAGACCATCTGTGCCATTAAATGAAGCACCAACTTTTGTACTAACCCCATATTCAGGTTCTCCAAGAATTGGCACACAATATACATTGATCTGCACAATAGGGTCACCACTTGGTTCAAGACCGGGAGGAAGCAGAGCCGCTATTTTCTCAGGATCAGTCCTATACGAAACCTTTAATTTAGGCCATCCACCTGTTTCGCCTGGTCGTGTTAGATGCTCACTCATGTTCTCTCCAATGCACTATTCCTCTTTCGGATACTTTGACACAGTCAACGGTATTTTGCGAAAAAGAAGGAAACGTTCTACAAACAAAGAAGAAGAAAGGAACAAAAAACAACCATGGCTGAACAGTTACGTGGAAAAACAATAGTTATCACTGGAGCAAGCAGAGGCATAGGAGCAGCAGTAGCGCAACGGTTCGCAGCTGAAGGCGCTGACATAGCCATCACCGCAAGAACCCTTGAAAACCACCCAACACTTCCAGGGTCACTCAACGAAACAGCAGACCATTGCCGACAATACGGCGGGCATGTAGAAGTTATTCAAGCAGACCTCGCAAATGAAACATCAAGGACGGCAATAATCCCAACAGCCATTGAAGCTCTAGGGTCCGTTAACATCCTCATTAACAATGCAGCAGCAGCAATCTACAAAAGCCTTGAAACATATACGTTGAAACATCGAAGACTCATGACGGAAATAAACGTCCAAGCCCCGCTTGACTTGACCCAACAAGTACTTCCAACGATGATCAACAATGGACAAGGATGGGTCGTTAACCTTTCCAGCGCATCAAAGAAACACCCGCCAGGACCCCCATATGACTTAGGAGGTGTCCGCGGCGTATATGGATTCTACGCGGCGACAAAAGCCATGCTTGACCGGACGACCTCTGCCCTCGCATCGGAACTCCACGGAACTGGAATACGGATTAACACAGTTGAACCTAAAGCAGCCGTCCTCTCAGAAGGAGCAGACGTTGTTGTGGGAAAGATGCTCAAACCCGACCAAATTGAATCAATGGAAGCAATGGTTGAATCAATCCTGTACCTCGCAACGTGCGAACCCGACCACACCGGAAAAAATGAGGTCAGCTTAGATGTCATTGCCCACAACAATTTAACGGTCATGAGCCTAGATGGGGAAGAACCACACCCTGGTGGGATACGGCCATAACCACCTAAAACAGAAAGAGTATCAATGCCAGAATATGAACACATTCTCATAGAAAGTCCCTCCACAGGTGTACGTCAGATCATTCTCAACAGACCAGAGAAACGAAACGCGATCAGCACACCAATGCGGACAGAAATTCTAGAAGCACTTCAAACCCATGACACCGATGAGGATGTCCGCGTCACCATAATTTCTGGAGCTGGGAAATGTTTCTCATCAGGTTATGACCTCACGAGCGGGGGATTAATGGAAAATCCGCCAATGTATAGTGCCCCTGGAGATGGACAATGGACACGTCAGGCAACAGACAGCTGGTTCAGTATCTGGGACTTAGCGAAACCAGTCATCGCTCAAATCCATGGTTATGCCATGGCAGGTGGAACAGAACTCGCATCAGCTTGTGACCTTATCTACATGGCCGATGATGCCACTATCGGCTATCCCGTAGTTCGCGTAATGAGCACCCCAGACTGGCAATTCCACACTCCTATCCTCGGATTAAGGGCATCAATGGAAATGATGCTCACCGGAAACACCTACACGGCACAAGAAGCAGTCCAAGTCGGTTTCGCCAACCGTGCGTATCCGGCAAACCAATTAGAAGCAGAAGTACTTGCCATGGCTGAAACCGTCGCCCGAGTCCCATCAGACCTCCAACAGGTCAATAAACGCTCAGTTCATCGTTCTTTCGAAGTTCTTGGTGGCAGAACCGCCATTCGGGCAGCTCAAGAACTCCAAGCATTAGCCGCATACCAAGAATCAGTTAAAGAAGCCCGAAAAACCCCCTTTGAATCAATCAAAAAAGCCTTCGACTAAGGGTCTCAATCATTCTCCTAAATCAGGAGCCCACGAAGACCCATTAATGTGTGACCCGCCATCAACAAAAAGCGTATTTCCTGTCAGATAACTTGAACCTTCGCTTGCTAGAAAAACTGCTACAGGTCCAATATCTTCTTCACAATCACCCATTCGACCCATTGGGTTCGCATCATCAGCTGCTGCTATAAGCTCTGGGAATTGTTTCATCACCCGAAAAAACGAGGCAGACTTTGCAGCTGGGCAAATAATATTCGCGGTTATTCCCAACGGAGCCCATTCTCTCGCAGCTGTACGCGTCGCGCTCCGTAATGCTTCTTTCGCTGAGTTGTATTCAACGGTTCCCATATGCGCGTTGACGCCATTCAGAGAACACAAATTAACGATCCTCCCATACCCTTTTTCTTTCATAATTGGATGAGCGGCAACCATTGCCCATAATGGACCGAGAAATCCAACATTTAAACCATGTTCCATAAGTTCAGGAGATTTTGACTCCACCCGAGAAATAAGACCACCCCCCCAGGCGTTGTTGACCAAAATATCGAGAGCGCCCCACTCCTCTACAGCAGCCTCAACCATACGCTCATTATCTTCCTTCACAGAAACATCAGTTTGAACAAAAACAGCATTGTCTCCCAACTCATCTGCTGCTTGCTGACCTAGTTCTGAATTGATTTCAGCAATAACAATTTTTGCCCCTTCTTTGTTGAACGCATTCGCTATCCCACGACCGATACCCTCACCAGCACCTGTAATAATAGCGACTCTATTTTCCAACTGTCCCGACATTGGACCCCCTCATATGTGATACCCGTAGTTTTACCCAAAAGCCCAGCCTGCGCATGTTCCTTGAAAGATTTGCTGAAAAAATCAAGTAGCGGCCAGCACGGAACACAGATATGGTTCATTCCACGAAGGGGAGACATGGCGGAGATACAAGAACATACGGTTCGTGATGATGTTCGCCAATGGATCAAAGAAACATGGGATCCAACCATTTCACTATTGGAATGGCGAACCCGACTTGTTGAAGGAAAATGGGCTGTTCCTTCATGGCCTAGTAATTGGTTCGGTCGTGATTATCCCGTGTGGGCTGACGAAATTGTGCGTTCAGAAATCCTGTCAACTGGTGCCGTAACAACTCCAATTGGCGCCAGCATGAACTTAGCAGCTCCAACAATTCTCAAGCACGGGGGAGAAGAACAAAAAGAACGGTTCTTGCGACCGGCGTTAACGGGTGCAGAAACATGGTGCCAGCTTTTCAGCGAACCGGGAGCAGGGTCGGACCTCGCTGGGTTAACAACACATGCAGAATTAGATGGAGATGAATGGGTTGTATCCGGTCAAAAAGTCTGGAATACGAGTGCCCATCACGCTGACCTTGGACTACTCGTAGCCCGAACTGATTGGGATGCTCCAAAACATCGAGGCCTCACGTATTTCGCTCTACCAATGAACCAAGAAGGAGTAGAAATACGTCCACTCATGCAAATGAACGAGCATAGTTCTTTCAACGAAGTTTTTATGACTGAAGCCAGAATTCCTAAAAACCACATCATCGGATCAGCGGGTGATGGGTGGGCAGTCGCACTCACAACACTTGCATTTGAACGGGGATTCGCTAGTCTCAAAAAACCAAAATATGTGAAACAAAAAAGTAGAGTCCTAGAAGAAGCTGAAGCTGAAGCAACAGAGCACTTTAAAGTATATTCATGGTATCCACAGCGAGCTGGGAGAGTAGACCTCGTAGAAGCACACGCAAAGCAACAAAATAAAAACAATGACCCAAATATCCGACAAGAAATCACCAAACTATTAAGCATGCATCAGGTAGGGGAATGGACTGCGGCACGTGCTAAAGCAGCTCGCAAACTCGGACGGACACCAGGGGCGGAAGGATCCATTGGGAAATTAATGAGTAGTAACGTTGCCCGACAAGCAAACAAAACCCATACGCTTATTGCCGGAACCAAAGGAATGCTCACAGGGAAAGAAGCTGGCTACGACGGGGTCATAGCGGAAATACTCGTATCCACTCCAGCGAAATCAATCGCAGGTGGGACAGACGAAATACAACGAAACATTATCGGAGAACGCGTCTTAGGTTTACCGAGAGAACCATCCGTTGATAAACACCTTCCATTTAGAGAGGTCCCCCGCAATTAAGACACTCAGTCAAAACCGGCTACGCTACAAACCTATGGATACTGCTATGAAGAACAAAAACAAATTCGCTGTTATTGGAGCGGGAATGTCCGGAGTTCTTGCCGGCATCAAACTTAAAGATGCCGGATACGACTTCCAAATCTTTGAAAAAGCAGACAGGGTCGGGGGGACGTGGAGAGAAAACACGTATCCGGGAATAGCATGTGACGTTCCATCACACATTTACAGTTATTCATTTGAACTCAACCCTGATTGGAGTGAATTCACATCACCTGGGTCTGAAGTACAAGAATATTTTGAAGGTGTTTCAAAACGATACGGCATTGACTCACACATACGATTCAATGAAGCAGTAACCCGATGTACATGGTTAGAAAATGAATGGGAAATAGAAACAGAAAAAGGGCACATAGAACGTTTCACATGGGTGATCGCCGCAACCGGAATTCTTCACCACCCCAAATATCCAGACATTGAAGGAATGAATGATTTTGAAGGACCCATGTTCCATACCGCCCGATGGGACCATGATGTAGAAATAAAAGATAAAAAAATAGGGCTTATCGGAACAGGTTCCAGCGGAGTCCAGATTACGGCGGCTGTCGCCCCAGAAGTAGAAACACTCAATATTTTTCAACGCACCGCGCAATGGATCGTCCCCAACGAACGAGTCATCTACACCGAAGAAGAGAAAGAAGCTTTCAGAACTGACGCTGATCTCCTCCAAAACCTACACGTGGAAATGTCTAACGCTTTCAACGACGGTTTCGCCACATCAGTTATTGACGGAGATTCAGAATTACTTGATGGGATACAAGAACGCTGCCTAGAAGCACTTGACACCGTTCAAGACCTAGACCTTAAAGAAAAACTACGGCCGACATATAAAGCAGCATGCAAAAGACTTGTCGTTTCACACAATTTTTATGACGCTGTTCAACGCTCCAATGTGAATATCATCACTGAATCTATTGAACGAATAGAAAAAAATGGTGTCAGGGCAGGCGGTGAACTTCACGAACTTGATGTCCTTGTTCTCGCTACCGGTTTCCATGTTGATGCATTCGTGCGACCCATGGATATCACAGGTCGCAACGGCACTGTTCTTGACGAAGTCTGGGAAGACTGGCCATCAGCGTACCTATCTATAGCAGTACCAGAATTCCCGAATTTCTTTATGCTGAACGGCCCCAATAGTCCCGTAGGGAACTTCTCACTCATTCAGACAGCAGAAATGCAATTTGATTACGTCCTCAAAGTCGTCGACCACGTCAACCAAGGAGACTTAGATGTAGCGGTAATAAGTGAAGAAGCCTACAACCGTTTCGACGCTGAACGATATGAAGCAGCGAAAGGAACAGTCTGGGCAACAGGATGCAACAGCTGGTACCTGGATAATAATGGTGTTCCCTTTGCATGGCCATTTCCATTTTCACGCTTTAGATCAGAAATGGAAGCACCAAAATTAGAAGATTACGAAACTATTAAAGGTTGATTAGGTGCCGGTCCAATTCGGATCACGACGCTCAACAAAAGCAGCGATACCTTCCTTACCATCATTCGTTCCAGCAGCGTTCACAATATTTACTGCTTCAAAATCCCCAGCTTCCTCCAAAGAACTTTCATAACCCTGATAAATAACGCTTTTTGCTGTTCCAGCGGCATTTGGGGCTCCATCAGCTAACTGTTGCGCCAAAGCAATCGTAGTCTCAGCGATCTCTTCATCAGGAACGACACGGTTCACCAACCCCCAGGCTTCCGCTTCGGCAGCAGACAAGACACGGTTCGTCAATGTCAAATCCATCATCCTTCTCAATCCGATATGACGAGCTAAGAAGTAGCTAGACGTCCCATCAGGCGTTAACCCGACCTTTGTATACGCCATAGTGAATTTGGCTAATTCACCAGACACAACGAGATCAAATGCACTTACCAGAGACATCCCGGCACCACCAGCAGCACCCTGAACGCCTGCAACAAATGGTTTCGGAATCGCATGCATCATGTAAATGGCATTATGCAAATCTTCTAACATCGCTTCAACAACATCCGGTAGATCTTCTCCCGCTGCATTAAATTCGTTCAAGTCACCACCAGCGCAAAAAACCTTGCCCTCAGCAGTCACTGAAACAGCTTGAACAGAATCGTCAGCTTCAATTTCTAACATGACAAGCTTTAACTCTTTGCAGAAAACAGGATTTACAGCATTTGCTGCCTCAGGACGAGTAAAACAGACATGAGCCACATTTTTGTCAACCTCATAGGTCATTGTTTCTAATTCCATGTAACTTCCTCTTTTAAATAATCTGGTCGACCAAATAGGCGGGTCAGTATCTCTCCGTAACCTTAATTGGTCTAAGGAAAATAAGAGAATTTAGAAGACTAACTGGGCTACTTTTAATTTGTTGATTCAGATCCTGTAGGTCTTTGTCTTCGGTATTCTTCCGGCGCATCATCTGACAGCCATGCAGTCAGATTCGCTTCTTCCCAGTCATCAGGTCCATACACGGTCCCAGGCAACGGAGTCATGATGTGGGTATCACCGCTCACAATGAACGAAGCAGCTTTATTTTCCCAGTGCATGATCCGGTCATCACTACTACCAGAGTCATCTAACCCGCGTGTCGTGTCATAGTTCTTCTGGTAATGCACCCAAGCCTCAACCGTTGTCGCCCAGATCATGACAATTTCATGGTTGTTATTGATGACTTCCCATAACCCTGTGGCGTTAATTCCATGATCAGCCATCATAGGGACACGTTCTGCTGCAACTAATTTAAGATAGTCAATCTGTGTTCCAGGTGTCACCGATATTACTTCGTTTACAAACAATGTTCCTTTAATCCCACGTTCCCCGATTTGTTTCGTTGTTGGGGATTCTGGGATTCCAGCGCAAACCCTGTCGAAGCCTCCGGTGCGCCATTGTGCTGCTTCATCCCACCAGTCTCCATAAAAAGCTTTCCTGCGTTTCAGGTTTAAGCGGTCAAGGTTACGCCCCCAACCGTCCCAACCATCTTCACCGCAATCCCAGATGTTAATAACCTGAGGCCACCTGCCACCACCGAAACCAAGAACGTAAAACGTACCCTGTAGCGAGGTCATGTCTGGCATGTGCTGAGCGGGTTCCTTGTTCACCATGTCCATGTAGTCGTATTGGCCCTGTCCAATAATGTCTATGGTCTCGTGAACGAAAACTGAACGTGGCATATCTACTTGTCTATAGGTTCGTGATGTTGGGTCATTGGAAGCAGGTAGTACCAGAAGTAGAAGTTTGCTCCTGCTTCTTTCATGTTGATACGCGCTTGCTGTATAACAGATCCTGCTTGCGTTTGCTCTACAAACCAGCTTTCAGCACTTCGCGCCGAAGGAGGATCATCAGAAAGCGAGATGGAAGCTTCTTCGTAAAAGTTTTTAATGTCAGCAGCGATCTTTGTCGGATCTCCGGGTATGCCTACCTCTTCCCAAGCTTCACCATCAGCGACCCGTGTGAAAAGATCAAGCATGTCAGGAACCTGTTCAACGGTAATGACTTTCCCTACCGTTGAACGTCCATACTTCTCGTTCGTTCGTCGCCAAGCGGGAAGCAAACCAAGAGCTTCCGCAGCAGCAGGATTTCGATCGCCTCTATCGGCTGGGGGAATGGTGCATGACAGTGGAGCATCCGCATCATCAATAATCTCAATCGGGTAATCAATAATAACGGGACCTGATGGTTGATGTAGCAAATCAAAGGCTGCATTGAGGACTTCGCGTTGGAAATCAGCATCATTTGGTTTGCCAAGCGGACGTCCCAGTGGAAATTCACAATGGAGAGCCCTTGGGGGAGCTGTTGTTACTGTCTGCTCACGAATGCTCGATAAGGCTATAGTTACGAACCCTTCTTGTTCTAGGACTGAAGCGAGCGTACCCACGGTACGCGTGCAAAGCGGTCAGATGGGTGTGAGGAGAACAACATCGACATTGTCTTCTCGTAATGCTTTCGCTGCTGCCGGTCCGCTATCAAGCCGGATTGTTTCGAGTGTATGGTCGGGCTGGGCCCCCATGAAAGAAACATGAGTATCAGCGACTGATCCGATGATCCCTTCTTCTGCCATTTCATTTAGTCGGTCAATGGGGAAGACAACATTTTTATCAATCACCCATCCGGTTCGGTCAAAATTTGGACTGTAGTGGGCGAGTGTTAAATCATCTGCGTGCTTTGGAATGATTTTGAATCCTTGATCTCCCGCATTCCAATCAGCATTCCCATCCACTGTTAAACCAGCGGTTGTTACGATCGCGACCCGGCTGTCTTTTAGCGGCTTTGGTTCATTCCATGGAACGGCATCAAATTTATGCCCTTCAAGTTTGCTTAGCATGGACCGAACTTTTTTATCAGACATGCCACTTATCCTAGACCGGACGTTCCCACGCCACAAAGACAAGCTCCCCAACTACCTACTCACTAAACCATGATTATTTACTGGGTGATGGGTTTATTGATGGAATGTAATTGTTCAGGGGCAACCTTATACACCCGGTCGTAGGTCAGTAACCCATTTATTTCCGACTCCACATCAGTTGTCTGCGTGTAGATGACGCCAGCGAGACCCTTCGGAACTAAATCAGCAATAACACGCATTAATTCTTCATAGGAGTCAAGTAAGTCAGATTCGGTGGTCGCTTTCGTATACCCCCATCCTTTTTCCAGCATGGTATGCCCAACCACGTGCAGGCTAATACCACCAAACTCCCCATATACCGTTACCCGCCCCGATTCATGTTCAGGGCGTTTCTCCGGATTTTGATACAGATGATGGTCGCGTATATGACCAGATCCGGTATCGGTCCAACCACTAGGACCATCAACAAGCCTTGACGGATCCAATTCCATCACATGCGCAATCGTCCTATCAGTGGCATGTTGCCCCCACGCTTCATTGAATGGCACCCACACCACAATTGATGGGAATGGCCGCAACGCATTGATCATCGCATCCAATTCCTTTCGGAACCCTTTCGGGTCATTACCCGGGCTGATCTTGTCCCAATCCATTTCCTCGGGTTGCGCACCTGCTTTCAGTTCCTCTCCGAATGCGACCATATTGAATGCGGTACTAGGCATATCCTGCCAGACAAGAACACCGAGCCGGTCAGCGTGCCAGTACCATCGCGCAGGTTCAACCTTGACGTGTTTCCGTATCGTATTAAAACCCATCGCTAACGTCGCCTCTATATCAAAAGCTAAAGCTTCATCGGTTGGAGCCGTGTATAGACCATCAGGCCACCACCCCTGATCAAGGAGCCCCAAATGAAACATTGGGGAACCATTAAGAGTTAACCGCAGGTACCCATTTTCATCTGGATGGTACGAAATTTCTCTCGCACCAAAATAACTTTGCACAGCATCAACCACGCCCCCATCTACATCAATGATTTCAATCACAAGATCGTAGAGGAACGGATCATCCGGACACCACAACCGGAGCTCCTCAAAAGATAAACAAAGAGAAACAATCTCATCTGTTATAGCTTCAGATCTTTCACAGATGACCTGCGAGTCATATAGGCACGCCACACGTAGACGAGAATCAGGAGTCGCATTTATTGTAGAACAGAAAACCTCCACAACGTTTTTCGAAATGTGTGTTCGGGTATATACGTGCTCAATACATGTTTTTGGAATGGGTTCAAGCCATACGGTTTGCCAGATGCCTGCTACAGCCGTGTATTGAATAGCGAACGGGTTCAGAGTTTGTTTCCCAACAGGTTGATTTCCGATATCGGTTGGATCACTGATCGAAACAATCAATTCCTGCACAGGTTCAGTGGTTAAAGCATCGGTTATATCAACATAGAAAGGGTCAAACCCGCCTTCATGACCCCCGACCTTATTACCGTTTACCCAGATAATGCACGCCCAATCAACAGCGCCAAAATGCAAGCGCAGACAATCAGAACCATCAATTAACGGGTTTTCAAACAATGTTCGTACGGTTAGAACTTCATCTGGTTGGAGAACATGATCAAAGCCGCTTAACGCAGAACCAACAGGAAACGGAACAAGAATCGAACCAGAGAAAACCGGTTCCGTATCAGGTGCATGTATGGAAGCATCCCATTTCCCATTCAGGTTCACCCATCGTGGACGAATTAGTTGTGGGCGAGGATAGTCGGGTAGTGGATTCTCAGTAGATACGGAATCAGCCCAACGGGAACGCAAAATCACGCTAACAACCTACTACACGCATTTCAGTAAAAGCATCAGACAACCTAGTCTGGGACTTACCCTGTTCATACATTTGTTTAGAGTTTGGTTACACTCTTGATGTGAAATATAAGCAACTCGTCGTAACAGTACTTTGCCTTTTTGTTCTAGCTGGCAGTGTTT
>JAYYZG010000040.1:0-10729 GCA_036687775.1 Actinomycetota bacterium | reverse complement strand
CGATGGTTCTGGTGGTGGTTCCGATGGTTCTGGTGGTGGTTCCGATGGTTCTGGTGGTGGTTCCGATGGTTCTGGTGGTGGTTCCGATGGTTCTGGTGGTGGTTCCGATGGTTCTGGTGGTGGTTCCGATGATTCTCTATGCGCAAATAGAAATGGAGACCCTACCAATCTGCTTGAAAGAACTTTGCCTCCTAAAGAAGTAGAAAATATAAAGATCACAACTGAATTTTGTGAAGATTTAGTAGGCGAACTTTGTATAACTCCCGTTGGAGCTCCTGAAAGCCAGAGTTGCACTCAAATAGAGTTAATAATTGATGAGGAGTTGAGAAAGATTGCTAGCACGATAGTTGAATGTAGCAGTAACTTGCTGAGTATAAATGGTAACGGAGGAGAGCTCCCTAAAGAACCTCTTAACGGAGATGCTGGTTGCGAGATGCGCGAAAATCCTTATGGGAAAGTCTTTCTTACCGTAGAGACGGATGACCCCGTGAATTCACTTGAATGGGGGCTAAAGCCGAAAGGGGAGTCTTGCGAAGTAGATGACTCAGACCCGTTCAGAATCTCCTGGAATAGTGGAAGCCAGGCTTGCCAATTCTTATTTCAGACAACAGAACCAATAGACACCGGAAACTATGAAAGGAGCGGCGCTAACCATAAGCTGATTCTCTCTGTGCAAATCCCAACAATTTCGCAGAAAAGCATTAAATGTGAACTTGAAGACTCTCAGGAGTGGAACTGTGACCTAATAGCGAATATGGATTTTAAGAAAAGGAGTAATCCATTAAGTTGGTTATTTGCGTTATTGATAAGTCTGGCGATGGCATTGCTTATGTACGGGATTTGGTATTCCATCATGAGGAGATACACAAGATTTAGAAAGGGAACATACAGTTGGACGAAACTTCAGCTGCTTGACATTGAACGGATTGATAATAGTTCAAAATTTCGTTCCGAAACCCTTCAAAATTGGGACCGTTTGAATCATGATGCTGGTGAATGGAACAATCTAGTCATTAAAGACAAACAGTATGAGCTGAAATTTGATCAGATGAAAGTTACTTCACATCTACCGCCCATTTGGAAACCATATAAAGTTTTGTCCGGAGGATGGGCACAAGTAGAACGCAAAGGCTGGGCATATGTAGGGTGGAAAAAAGGTCCTAAGCCTGGAAGCATGAAATATGATTTCTCAAGAGCAACAATAGTCGGGGTTAGAACTGATTCGAATACTCACAGAACAGAGGGTGTTGCGTATTTCATTCAACCAATTTCCCAGCTCATAGATAGTGAAGGGGACTCTGAAAAGCTAAAAGAAGAAGCTATAAAATTACTTGAGGATTCTGGGCACTACCTTGATGAACAAGCTATTTCAGGAGCCAAAAACGGTTCAACGGTAAGTCTTCTAGTTTCTAAGCTGAAGGATCTACTACCGAAGAGGAAAACAAACTCAAAGATCAAAGGAACTAAGAGAAATAAGGCAGATCAAAGTAAAGATAGATTTGGGGATAAACACCAAAAAGAGAGAAGCACTAAGCCCAAGAGGAGCCCTGATAGAACAGGCTCAGAACATGATCCTTCTGCAAGAGATAAACCCAGGGGCAGAGGAAGATATGACGATGTTTAAGAGTATTTTGGTGCTGAGGGATAACACTAATAAGATCATTGGGGGAGGAATTACATGTTTAGCAGATATTTATTCATTGGATTAGGTGGTTCAGGAGGAAAGACTCTTCGTTTCCTCAAGAGAGACCTGCTGAAAATGATGGAAGATAAGGGAATTGACGACCCTAGAATTCCTGATGCTTGGCAATTCCTGAATATTGACACTCCAACAAATGCTGATGGTTCAGAGCTAAATCACATAATTCCTCAATTGGACGCACATGAATATGAAGGCTTGATTGGTGCTGGCCTAACCCTAAATGATGTCCAGCAAGTTATTGACTCCAATCCGGTTTTCGCTCCGGAATTAGAGGGATGGAGAGTAAATCCCCAAGGAATAACTGTTGGCCTTAGTAAAGGAGCGGGACAATTTCGTGCAGTTGGGCGAACGGTAGCCATGTATTCTGCAGCAACTATTAAAAATGATATTGAGAATAGGTTGCAGCGTTTAAATGGAGATGTGAATACTCCCCTTCAAGAGCTCGAGTTTCAAATGACTGGCACTAATTCAGGTGGGACTCCTCCTCTCCATGTTTTTATTATCTCCTCTCTAGCAGGAGGTTCAGGAGCCGGACTATTAATGGAAGTATGCGACATAATAAGAGCTCTTGACGACTCATTAGGAGAAGAAACATTTGCTGTTTTATACACTCCGGAGGTTTTTGAGAGTCTGGCATCTGGGTCAATTGGTGGTGTTCAGCCCAATGCTCTAGCAGCAGTTTCAGAGGTTTTGAATGGGTATTGGTATGGGGGGAACCCTGGGGTAGAGAGTTCCAATTTGGTACCTAAAATTACAGATAGTGTTCTAGAATTTGCAGGACTCTCAGAAACTCTTCACAAAAGTGGTCCCGCTTATCCTTTCTTAATAGGAAGGGTAAATAAAAAAGGAATTGATCATGGGACGCCAGAAAGACTTTTTGAAATGGTAGGAAGATCTATCGTTTCCATGATGACAGATAAGTCTGTATACAGTGATTTTATTGCACATACAATTGGTAACTGGCACCAATCAGCTGTGTTGCGAGCAGGAACGCATACGACTTCTGACCTTCTTGTTAACGATGGCCCCTTGGAGGAGCAAGGCCTTCCAGTGTTTAGCAGTCTCGGGTATTCCCGACTCTCAGTTGGTACGGATTTATTAAAAGAGTATTCCACGCAGAGAATTCTGAAATTGTTACTTGAGCATTTAAGCCAGTACCACTACATGTCTCCTGAAGCTAACTCTCTTCAACAACAGTTGAAGAACAACGACCCTGACGTGATAGCGAAAGAGATAGCTAAACATCACAAACCAGCTTTTTTGAGGAATGCAGGGTTATCGGAGCTCACAGCTGAAGAGAATCAAGTTCAAGATGCTCTTGACCCTAAAGGAGGGGATGAGAAACAAAGCGGGGCTGAAATCGTTCGCGACTATAAAGAGAACGTTCGAAGACAAATTTACTCTTCATTCGATAAAAAAACTGAAGGCGGAAGTTGGGCTGATTTAATCACCGACACGATTCGCTTTCAACAAGACCTGATGCTTGAGAAATATAAATTAGCTGTTGATTCTGAAATGATAAGTTGGGCTAGGACTATTCACTTTTCCATTCTCAACTCAATAGAGCACACCATCGCCCGATGTGGACTTCAAGCTTCAGCAGAGGTTTGCAGGTTAGTGTCCCATGAACTAGAAAAAGAACTTTTTGAGGAGCTTACTAGGGAGGCGCAAACTGCACAGCAAGCCGCTGACCATTTTGAAGATAATGTAAGCGAACTATATGGAATGGGTAAAATTGGAAAGGATAATCAAATCCTTGAGAACTGTGTCGATGATGCTTTGCGCGATAGCGTGCATAGAACAGAAGTGATCTTAGCTGAGTCAGCTCGAGCTCTATGTAAAGAGGTCAGCAAACGAGTAATTAAACCACTCCAAAGACAACTTGAGGAAGCTCAGGAGATCGCACTTGCAGAACTATCAGAGATAACTTCTTACATTGGTTGGAATGATAATCCACCTACAGGTTCTGTTCTTCCAAACACTGGCGAGTACACGCTTATCAATCCTTCTGATTTTCCGAAGATATTCAAGAGACTTTTGAGTGATTCTATTGGAACCCGTATTGAGGATCGTCAGAAAAAGGCTTTACGATCAGCAGTTATCGCCGGTGACTACCTACATAGTCCGGGGAATTCATTCAGCGAAAAGTTAGCTGAGTCAGAAGAGCAGATTCCTGAACAGTTACAAGAACGATCAAATAATGAAGATTTGGAGCATTTGTTTAGTGTTGCTGTAGTAAATGACGGATGGTGGCCATCTTTAGATCAAGTTAGTATTCGCCCACAACAAGACATTATCGTTAAGGTCAGAATGTCGTTAGAAGATCTAAGAGACCGCGTTCATCACTGGCTTGATAGAGAGGGGTCAGCATTTGGCGAATATCTTGACACTGGGTTGCGCTACTATCTAGCCAACAGGGATGGCTTTAACCCCAATCCTATTTCGGAATCTGAGCTCGCTAAAAGACGGACCCGATTTAATAGCCAGTTTGATGCTGCAATCAAATCCGCTGCTCCTCTAGTTGACGTCGGGGGGGCAATTTTCGGAACTGTACATGCAGGTGCTGTTGATGGTGCCGATGCAACCCAGCTTGCGTTTAGCGAAATACCTTTGGGGAATCATGACCTAACAGATGTTATAGAAAGTAAATTAAAGGCGATTGGGAAAGACAAAACGGGGAAGGTTCTCGTTTCTGATGAGTCAATCAAACATATAGACATCACGACAAAATTAGATGCCCCTATGTCTCCTTTAGTCTTTGACTCCCTATTCAAACCAATTGCTGATAAGAGAACAAAAGCTCAAACTGGTGGGGTGAATGCATTGCATGAATTCTGGGCTAACCGTAGGGCACGCCCACTAAGGAGATATATCCCAGTTCCTCAATCAACATTGAAAGCCATGATTAGAGGATGGTTCACATGCCGGATCTTGGGGCTAGTCTCTCCTCCTTCATCTGATTTGAAAGAAGCTGCGAAGATAGTTCATTGGGAAACAAATAAAGCAATCAAATTCCCTTCCCCGTTGCTTAATTTTAAACCTCAAAAACCAGATATTTTTTCAGCAATCCTTGAATCAGTTTCTCTTGCGTTTACACAGGCGAACCTAAAGCAATCAACGATACCTCTTGCCCCGTACATATCTCTAAGGAACTACGGGAAGTCCAGTGGAACAACGGGTCCGGAAGTTTGGAGTTATGCAGAACTTCACCCAAGGTTAAATGATTGGATTGATACCGGGAAGCTACCCGATGCAATAGGACCTCAGCCGAAATCTTTCACCGAATTGAAGAAGCAGGATTCTGATAGCAAAGACCCAGTTGATGCTCGCATTCAACAACTACGTGAATACATTGAAAACAGGGAGATTTTCTTTTCTTCGGAATATGACAAATATGTATTCAGAACCAAGAGTGAGCCTGTGCTCTTGTCAAAACCGCCTTATTGGGTAGGTCTTGTTGAGCTAATTATTGAAGCGCTTGAAGACATTAGGATAGCCATTCCAGATGAAGTCAGTTCTAAGCTAGGCGATGACTGGTAATGAGTGTTTTCCAAACGACATTTTTGGGAACTCAGAAAACATCTGTTATTGCTTATCATGAAGATGATCTTCTTATTAAAAACTGTATAGAGGTAATTCAATTCCTTTCACTCAAAGGGCAAATCTCAGAAATTCTAATTCTTGAAATCGGAGAGGCGGGGGAAAGCGCATTCCATATATCTAATGGTTTACAATCAGGGATAAATCTAGATCATGTTATTGCGGGCCTTCAGAACATTACCCGTGTTGACATAATCGGCGTGTGCTCGTCAGACTTGTCTAAAATTAGCCAACAATCTCTATCGAAGGCCATTAGGTCTAAGTATCAGAATTTGGAAATCAGCGCTCCTCCAAACTGTGTTGTTAATGATCACCGTCTGTATTTTCCCTGGTACCGAAAATTCGGAAGTGCTACAGATTTCCTTACGGGACAAGCTGATTCACGACTCGTGGTTATCCCCGAGGACAGACAAAATGATTTCGCATTCGGAACAGGTGTATCAAGAGAAAGTGGCGAGTCTGCGTTCTGGCATTTAGCGATAGAAATAATTTCTGCGGGTGGCTACTGGGTTACTTTGCAAGGAAGTATTTTGGAAAGGGTAACGCAATCTGCAGTTGGTACTTCAGGTTCACAAATACAAATAATTAGGTCATTTGTTCGCTCGGCATCTTCACCTTTGAATGCATATTTTGAAGAGTTTGAAACATCTGCTGAACTTCCAGCACCGGTAGGATCGGTGGCTGCACCTGACCCATATTATCTCGCTCAAGTCGCGTCTGAAAAAATCCACACAGAAGACTTTAAGTTACGACAAAAAAATGATTACGAAAGCTTTCAAGTGCAAATAGATAGTTCTAGTTTTTTGAAAAAACTTGTCAATAGAATAATTGCTGACTTAAAAGCTCTTAGAAAAACACTCTCAAAAGGGTATTCGTCTAATATCAAGAATGTTGTTGATGAATTTACGCAAGGTTTAATTGGAGATAACTCTTGGCTGACATGCCTCCCAGAACCCCTTGAAGGTGGAACTGGGCAGGTAACTCAGGCTGAGATAGATAGTGCAATAGAAGAACTTGAGAGAACGTCAACGATTCGCCGTGAAACGCGCTGGGACGGGGAAGATGGATGGGGTTCTGTACTTCAACAAACCTTTGGAGTAGTTGATGGTAACGACTCTGCTACGACCATTCGACAAGAGGCTGGGAATAACAAATGGGTTGCTTTGGACCGCACAGCATTAATAACGACCGAAGGTGGCGGGCAGGAGAACCTTCAGGACGCAATTAACAATCTGAGTAATATCAATGATGCTGATGCTGATGCTGATGCTGATGCAAGACTTGGGTTATTGCAACTTATCTCAAAAAAATTCCGAGATGAAACTACGAGATCCAAACAACGATGTGAAAACTTACTGAAAGAGCTTCGAAGCCTCAAGCCAGAAGACCAAAGCAGATCTTCTGAAGAAGTGTCAAAAATGGTGACTAGGACTTTCTATTCAGCATTGTTCATCATGGTTCTCGCCTTTTTCGTACTTCCCAGTTTCATGCACGAAATCTTCGATTTTCACGAAAATTGGCGTTCAGAAAATAAGTTCAGATGGTTTTGGTTCCTTAGCTTTATTCCTTCGCTTTCTTTTGTGTTGATACTTTCACCATCAGCATCGAAACAAAGGCAAAACCTCCTCCTTTCGTTCTTTGCTATCTACGCTGTTTTCGGATTAGCAGCATGGGACCCTTGGGATATAGTCGACACAGCTGCAGTACCGGTATTAGTCCTTCCCTTTATTATTGCGTTAATTTTCGGACTTGCTTATGGAGGGAAATCCTTGTTAAAAACGATTGCTGTAAACAAGGATGTTGATCGGCAAAATTTATCCGATGACCTAGAGCTTGATGAGGAAGAGAATAACTCTGCCAGAGCTGAAGAGATCAATACTTCTGAAGGGGGAGATGGGGATCTCGAGTTTGAAATGCAGGAATCAGAACTTTCAGAAGTCGTTGCCGACACTGAGTGGAATCAAATCGGGCAACGATTATTTAGGGTAGTACGAACGCCGTATATCTTGATCTTGCTAATTTTAGCGCTGAACGATTCAAATAATCTCAGGAAAGGAATTATCCAAAAAAATAACCACACCCTATTCTGGGTGATCTTTTTATTCGCGTTTGTAATGTTTCTCGTTTCGTTTCTAATCATAGATATTATTAGAAGCAGAGATGAAACTCGACTTGCAGACTGGAAAAAACGTTATATTTGGCAGGTTGAAGAAACTAGATTTGAATTTCAGAACTTCAAAATAATTGAAAACTTTGAAATCCAATGGTTAGGTACAGCTTCAGTTATCACACGGATATTCAACCATCCTTATGGTAAGAAACCTCGTAACGAATCTATGCCAGTATCCAAAGGTCTTGAAGAAACAAAGGTGCAGAAACTTAGAACTAACTCACTTGAATTAACAGATTCTGGGAGAAAACAATTTGAGAAAAAATCAAGATTGGAACTCGCATCTCCAGGTTGGCTAACGAACGTGTATGAACTGATGAAGAGGAAATACCTAGAGAATGAATCAACAAATGTTTCAGATGCAGGCGACCTTACTTTCCCCGAATCGTGCCCCTATCCAGTTACTTTAGAGGAGGCAATTGATGGATCAGCAAAAGGACGAAGATGGCCTTTCTGTTACAAGGTTTATGCAGGTGAATTCGATTCACATATCCGAGCAACAACAGAGAAAAAACTAAATGAAATCTTACTAAAAACTTTTTTAGAAGACCCAGAGTCGTATCGTGTTGATACTTCAGACATTGGATCTCAACTCGATAGCAATCTATCGTTAGCGAACGAATTCTCAAAAATATTACCGACTGGAAATAGTGTCTGGGTGCCAGCTGTGTTCGGAAGCGCAAAAGAGATCAACTATCAAACCCCAGACGATGTTGAGTCGTTTATCTGGTGGCCAGAAGCTGTCGAGCTGCCACATGGAGCAGAAAAGCATGCAAAGGGCTTGTTTAGTACAGATAATTACACATCAAATGATGGGATGATGGTGCAAGCGGTACGTGTAGACATATCAAAGGTACTTCTCCTAAATGATTTCTTAAAAGAAGGGGACAGTGGTTTGTCTGGGGTTGTGGATACGGACCACGTTGATCGGGAAGAGATGGACTGGTAGGAGATATAAATGTCAGGAGAAGGTAAAAGTCCTCTAGATAGGAATTACCGAAATACTAAACGACAGTCAAATCGATATTCCGGGAAAAATAAAGCGAAAAATACCACTGAAAGGCCAAGTGGAAGATACAACGAGGAAGATAATCCGAACTTAAAGAAAAATGTTCCTCAACAAAAAAATCGAGGTTCTAGCGATCGCAAAGGTAGCGATAAAGAACCTGAGGGAAATGCCCGAGCACACTACATTGCTAAGCAACAAAAGGCTAAGAAAGTAAAAGGAGGTCTTATTGCCGGTGGGTTTATATCGCTGCTGATAGTACTTCTCGTCTTACTTCTGATACCTGAGGGAGGAGATCAAGAAGACAAGGATTTAGCTGAAGAAGCAACTAATGTTTCTATAGTCGCTGATGAGAATCCACAGGGTGGGAGCATAGACTCTGAGGTAAATGAAATCTCAGATGAACCTTCAAACGATATTCAAGATTTGTATTCTTCTCCTGAGAACCTTGGAGACCTTGTTGAATCTTCAAAACGGGCAGTAGTTCAAGTGTGGTGCGCAGTTTCCAAGACAAACGATGACTGGTACACAGGAACTGGTTGGCCATTAAGGGTAGGTAACGAAATTCTATTCATTACTAATCACCATGTAATTGAACCTTGCGAGAATCCCAACCGTAATGAAGTAGAAATTTTGGTAGGAGAATCACAGGAGACCGGAGAATGGAGGATCGGGCAGGTCATCGCGCATGATAAAAGTAAGGATCTCGCAATTATCCGAAGTCCATTACGATTGACTCCATTTGAACCCTCAATGGATATCAAAGTTGGTCACTGGGTGATGGCTGTAGGGAACCCTGAGAACCTTATCGGTTCGGTTAATTTCGGTTCTATCTCAAATATTGGGAGTGATAATCTTCCATGGACATCAGAAGTCGATTTAATTTATACGGATGCTGCTATTAATTCGGGTAACTCTGGTGGGCCACTTCTGAATAGTGCAGGTGATGCTATCGGAGTAATCACAGGCGGTTATGATGTCGCCGAATATGAAAATATAGCATTTGTTGTTCAGCTATCAGAACTTTGTTCAAATCTACTGAATTGTTCAACAGACCCATGGAGTCTTAAGTAAGAATTTTATTCTCATTTTGCTATTAGATTTCCCAAGGCTTCCAACTGTTCTTCGCTGTTCCCAAGGGTTAGTTCAAGCTGGCGAGCTATTAGGAAATATCTATGAAGGGGATAATCGCGATCAACACCAACTCCTCCATGGAGGTGAGTTGCAGCATGAACGACCCTGAAACCAGCTTCCGCTGCCCACCAACGAGCAATAGCGACCTGTTCCACAGCGGAACGACCAGCTGAGATATGCCAGGCTGCTTGACGCGAAGTGAGACGCACAGCTTCAGTATCAATGTACGCGTCACCTGCTCGTTGACTCACCGCCTGAAAAGTAGCGATAGCTCGATCGAACTGCTGCCGTACTTTCGTATAATCAGCGGCAAGATTAAGAGAAGCCTGACAAGCACCTGCCAAGAGAGAACAAATACCAGAATCGGTGCGTAAACGAATCCACGTGATGACCTCTTCTGTTGAGGCCGAACCTAACCGTTCGCTTACAACATTTTCAAGAGTTATAGCGGCCTGGGCATGTTCTGAAGTAGTTTCACGGGAGGTAAGTGAAACACCGTTAGAGGAAGTTTCAACGAGGTAGACCCCCTCATCAGTTGGGACAAGCATTAAATCTGATTCGAGCCCATACGGTACGAAGTCAACAGAACCTGAAAGCTTATTATCAGTCACCGTTACGGTACTTCCAGGGACGAGAGCCGCTGTGAGAATGCATTCACCTGACGCAACTTTTGGAAGAAACTCAGCCCTTTGATCGTCAGTGCCGAAGTGACCTATTGGCATAGCGCCCATGACAATTGTTTCAAGAACAGGAACCGGTGCTGCGAATTCACCAACAAGTTCAAGTACCGCAGTGACGCTGAGGAAACCGAGTCCAGCCCCGCCATACTCTTCACTTATTGAGGCACCGACCACCCCAGTCTCAGCCAATGACTGCCACACATTACGATCAAAGCTCTCACCGGCTTTGCTCATTGCTCTCAGGTGCTCGTGCGTGACTTTATCTTCAAGTATTTGCCGAGTTAAACCGCTGATTGCCTGTTCTTCTTCTGAAAAATCAAAATCCATGGAGGCTCCTAACGGTCGGCACGGGGGAAGCCCATGCCAAACATCGTTATCAGGTCCCGTTGCATCTCATTGGTTCCCCCACCAAAGGTAAGAATCACTAGACCCCTATA
>JAYYZG010000039.1:0-12309 GCA_036687775.1 Actinomycetota bacterium | reverse complement strand
ACACCAACATCGTCTGGCCCAATAATACCTGAGGGCCAGACAATCACAATAGGGCAGTCTTGTTCCTGAAGGGTCCTAGCAAGAGACTCACCTTCTGCCTTTGACTCAGCATATGCGCCTAAAGGGCTTGAGCTTATGGGGCATTCGTTCGTGTAAATACCTCCTGGTGGAGGATGAAGCACACTTTGCGATGAAACATAAACAATGGGATCTAACTTAGCTTCCGATGAAACCGTAAGAACATTTCTTGATCCAAGAGCATTGGTTTCTTTTATTAAAGGGATAGATTTTTTCCCAGTAGCTGCCACAGCGGCAGTGTGAATAATCGCATCGCAGCCATCAACCAAGTTTTGAATAGATCTCTTATCGGTTATGTCACCGACCACGGAATCAAAGTCAGGCAACGCATGAAGCTCGCGAACCTTCTCTAGCTTCTCCTCACTCCGGATTAATGCCACAGGGTCATGACCAGCTTTCAAGAGTTCCCGTAGAGTGTGCCCTCCCGTGAATCCAGTAGCCCCTGTGATGGCAACGCGCATAAGCCTAACTTACAACAATTTATATCTAGGTGGTATTAGTGCTTACTCAAACCGCTTGGGTTAGAGACCTATTCTTTGTGCAAGAAGCTCTCTATGGTATGTGGGGTCACCAAAGAGCAATTCCGAACTTTTCGCACGTTTGAAATACAGGTGAGCGGGGTGTTCCCAAGTGAAGCCAATTCCTCCATGGATTTGAATATTTTCAGCAGCAGCATGGAAATAAGCCTCTGAACAATAGGCTTTTGCCAAGCTCGCTGTTGAAGGAAGCTCATCGTTCATTTCTGCAGCGCACCATCCAGCGTAATATGCGGCTGATTTTGCTGATTCAACTTCAAGTAGCATGTCAGCACATTTGTGTTTGATGGCTTGAAATGATCCGATTGGTCGGCCAAATTGAACCCTGACTTTGGCATATTCAACAGACATGTCTAAACACATTTGCGCTCCGCCTACCTGTTCTGCTGCCAAAGCTACAGCGGCAAGGTCGAGAACTGTAGAAAGCACATCCCAACCTTGGCCTTCATTGCCGATCAATGTTGCCGGTGTGCCTGAGAAGTCAAGCCTGGATTGTTTCCGTGTTTGGTCCATTGTCGCAAGAGATGTTCTTGTCAGTCCTTCCGCTCCCGAATCAACATGGAAAAGGCTCACACCATTGTCTGTCTTCGCTGCAACAAGAATAATGTCAGCGCTGTTTCCATCAAGGACATACATTTTTGTTCCATCAAGTGAGTATCCGTCACCTGAAGTTGAAGCTTGCATGGTTACTCCGGATTCATCCCACTTGCCGTTCTCTTCTGTGATAGCAAGTGTGGCTATTGTTCCGCTTGCGATCTGTGGAAGCAGATCAGACTTTGCTTGATCATCTCCGGAATGGATGAGTGTGTTTGCGGCTAAGACCACGCTTGAAAAATAAGGGGCGCAAAGAAGCGACCGACCCATTTCTTCTAGGACAACGATTAATTCAACATAGCCGTATCCTTGACCTCCATATTCTTCGGGGATAATAAGTGCTGGTAGGGCAAGCTGTTCGCACATTTGTTGCCAGACATCTGCATCGAATCCATTTTCTGTTTCCATTTGTTCCCGGACAGCTGCCTCGTCAGATTTTTCCTCAAGGAAGCTTCGGACAAATTCCCGTAGTTGTTCTTGTTCATCTGAAAATGCGAAGTTCATTTAAATCTCCATAGTTTGGTTGCTTGTCAATGGTACGGGGAAATAAAGCTTCTGTCACATCCTAATCTGTACAAATGTGTACATAAGTACTAAGATTAGTTCATGATTGGGGCCAATAAAGTCGCTATGAGTGTTTTGAGAAAGGAACTCGCTGGTTTCTTGCGTCGAGCGAAGAATGGAGAACGGGTGATTGTAACCGTTGATGGGAAACCATTCGCACAGATAGGACCGCTGGAACCCAATGGGTCATTAGACATGGACCAACTAGTAGCATCCGGCTTAGTGAATGAACCAACAGCAGTGACTTCAACAAATACACCCACACAAATGTCATTTCCTGTAGACGTGTCCATCGAAACAATACTTATGGAGATGCGAAGATGAAGCAGCGAGTTGCCCTTGATTCAACAGCTATTCTTCAAAGATACCTTCCCGGAAAGCATCGAGAATTAGTTCTATCCGAAATGGGAGAAAGAAATTATTGGATCGCTACAGAACTCGCAAAAACGGAAATCCTACTAGCTCTTCATCGAGGAGCAATTTCGCCCACACACTATGAAGAACTTTCAAGAATTTTTCGAAACGACTGGGATTTGTTTCATGTCATTCCCATAGATAGCCGATGCCTAAATCATGCTTCTCAGATAGGAGCACAATTTGGACTCAAACTTGTGGATGCATTGCATCTTGCAGCATTAGATCGAATCCCGCGTCCTTTTAAGTATTTAACGTTTGACCACCGGCAAATGTCTGCTGCTGTCGAACTAGGGATTGAAGTAGTTGCTCCTGAGATAAATTAATTTACCGGCAAGCATTTCGAAAGGTCAACTACGACTGGAGATGATTGTTGAATGGCCGCCTATGTAACGTTGAAAATATTTTCCTAGCTCAACTGTGGTTAGGGCTGAAGCCCTTAGCCATCAAATTTCGTTTTCAGGTCTTCCAGTACCACCGCTTGGGATGCCACCCATATTCGCGTTAAGGGTCGCTTTGGACATTAATTCCGCCATAAGCGGTCCTAAGTCTTGAGGGTCATCGGGCTGTGTGCCTGTCGGACCTAGCACCCAACCTTCAGAGATTCCTATTTGGTTTCCACGAACATCAAATAATCTTCCAGTGACGTTGCTGGCTTCATCGCTGCATAGCCAAGCAGCAGTTACAGCCTGCCAACGAGGTGACATAGCTTCCTTCTGCTCATCAGTTAGATTATCCATCCCAATAAGCCCAGCAGTCATTCTTGACAATGCGGCAGGGACCAGAGCATTAACTGTCACGTTGTATTTAGCAAGTTCCATAGCAGTGATCACAGTGAAAGCAGCGATCCCTGCTTTCGCAGCCCCGTAGTTGCTCTGCCCGATATTTCCATAGATGCCAGAAGGGGATGAAGTATTGATAACCCGCCCTGAAGTTTCCTCGCCTGCTTTGGCTTTGTTCCTCCAATAAACAGATGCGTGATGGGTAGGACTAAAGGTTCCTTTTAAATGCACATTCATAATCGCATCCCAGTCATCTTCAGACATTGAAAAAAGCATCCTGTCACGAAGAATCCCGGCATTGTTTATCAAAATGTTGAGATCACCATAGGTATCAATTGCCTGGTCAACCATCTCTTTGGCATCGTTGAAATTCGCCACGTTGCCACCATTGACAACTGCTTCTCCACCGATTTCTTGTATTTCTTCTACAACTTTCTGTGCCTGGGTGAGGTCTTCTCCTTGGCCAGAGACGTCACCACCAAGATCGTTCACAACAATTTTAGCTCCATGCGATGCCAGCATTAGGGCATGTTCACGACCAATACCGCCTGCTGCACCAGTGATTAGCGCTACTTTACCTTCAACAAGTTTGCTCATTATCCTCTTCTTCCGAATTCGGGTTCTCCTCATGAGGTTATCCAAGTCGTAGATGATGTGCGACTCGTGGCGAGCTTTAACCTCATATGATTATCTTCAAACTTTGTTGCTACAGGAATTTTTTTTCTCTACTGTTACGAAATCAACTGAATCTTAGAAGGGAACGATGTGGGTGCACTAAATGGAATACGAGTCGTTGACGTTGGGCTACTAGTGCAGGGACCACAAGCGGGACAGACGCTGGCGGATCTCGGCGCTGAAGTAATAAAAGTAGAATTGCCACTAATGGGAGACATGGCAAGATGGATTCCTCTGTCCATGGAAGATTTTCGAACTCCGTATTTCGAAGCGTGCAATCGAGGTAAAAGAAGCATTACGATTGACCTCCGAGTTGAAGAAGGCGCAGCAATTTTCCGGAAACTTGTTGACACTGCCGATGTGCTTGTAGCTAACTTTAAACCCGGAACCCTAGAAGAATGGGGTTTGAGTTATGAAACACTAAGTGAAACTAATCCAGGATTGATTTATGCGATGGGATCAACATTTGGCCCAGAAGGGAAAGGGGCGAATCGTGAGGGAGCAGACCTAGCCGGACAAGCAGCAGGAGGACTCATTAGCACAACTGGTTCTGATGGAGGGCCTGTTACGCCTGTAGGGGCAACAATCGCTGATCATATTGGGAGCATGAACATGACTGTCGGTATTCTTGCAGCACTATTTTCCCGCAAAGAGACTGGGATAGGGCAAAGGATCGATGTTTCCCTTCTTGGAGGTCAAATCTATGCCCAAGCATCGGAATACACAGCGTATTTAATGACAGGAGAAGTACCAGGCCGTTCCAATGCCGGACACCCACTATTGCCAATGGCTTATGGAATCCTCGAAACTGCCGATGGCTATATAGCTCTTGTGGGAGTATTGCCTGATAAGAGAGAAGCATTTTATGAAGCGGTAGGAGTGCCTGAATTGATTAACGATGAACGATTCGAACCACTGATTTACACAACAGAAATCAGATTAGAATTGTTCAAGATTCTCGCTGATGGATTTAAAACCAAAACCACGGGAGAATGGGCGCAAATATTAGATGATATGGAGGTGCGCTACGCACCTGTTAATGACTATGAACAAGCAGCTAATGATCCACTTGTTCTAGAGAACAACTATCTAGTTGACCTTGAAGATATAAACGGAGAAACTAAACGTGTCGTCGGTTCGCCAATAAAAATGTCAGGGACACCCACGGAACCCTCGGTTTCAGCCCCAGAACTTGGAGAACATACTGAAGAAATTCTTTTAGAACTTGGCTTTGACTGGGACAACATCGGTCAATTCCGGGAAAAGAACGCAATCTGACGTTGGACTGACGTCTGCCTGAAGATTAACGTCGCTAGCATTCATTCGATGAGAACCTTTTCTCAGTGCCTAATAGCACTCTTACTTTTAGCTCCCGTATATGCGTGCTCATCAGGGCAGGAGGAACTGGAAGAAGTTTCAGCACAAACAGTTACTTTAGAAGTCGAGAATGCCACAGTTTTCCAAGACACAAACGAAATAATTGTTGAAAGAATCAAAGTGGAAGACACCATAGTCGTAGGTGTCATCATTGATGAAGAGAATTTGATGTCGCCACATGATCGACAGGCAGGTGTGTCGTTTGTGGGTGAAATCAACAAACTAAATGAAACCGGCGGAATTCTTGGTAAGCAAGTAACCGTTATCCGCGTAAATAGCGAATCAAGACTATCAGTGGTAGATGTCGCAGCTAAAAAACTGATTGAAGCTGGAGCACAACTTCTCGTATTGACGTGTGAGCTAGATTATGCAGCACCAGCCATTCGTAGAGCCAAAGAAGCAGAAGTACTAGTAATTTCTCCTTGTGCCACGGAAACGGAATGGTCTACAGGATCAGTTGATAAGTTAGCTTTTTCCATGACGACACAAGCCCAAAAATATGGTGTAGAACTTGCAAATATTTTATGGGATGAAGGAAATAGAACTGTAGGTGTTCTATGGGACAATTCGGCTCCCGAGACCATCCAAGAATGTAGCGCATTTAAAAGCAGGTGGCGGGCTCTAGGCGGGAGGACGACTATCGATAAAGCAATCAATATGGTTACCGCTACTGACATTATCAATGCTGGAGATCGTGCAAAAACCCTTGATGCCGATTCAATCGTTTTGTGCGCTTTCAACCGTGTAGGAACGCTTGCCCTTCAGCGAATCCGCGGAGCTGGTTGGCTCACACCAGTTATAGCCGGACTCACAATGGATAGTGCAGCATTCCGACCTCTAGATATTTCAGGGATAGGAGATTTTCGGTTGCTTAGTTTTGCCTCAACTTCAAATGATGACCCATACCCTGAAGTCCGCGATGCAGCCGTCAATTTCGTTTCAGTTGATGGGGTACCACCAGCCAGTGGGCGGTTTATTTTAGGGGCAGATCTGGCAAAACTTTGGATTTATGCTGTGAATGCTGCTGGAACTGCAAACAGTGTGGCAGTTGCTGAAGAGATAAAAACTTTGGATTCCTTCGATGCTGTCTCTGGCTTAATAAATTTTAATGGAACACAATCAGTCATACGACGAGTTCTTCGTGTACTCCAACAAGACAGTGGTCAAATGGTGTTCCAAAAAATTTGGGAATACTGATCAGTAGCCAGCCCCAATATCAATACAACCTAATAAGTGCTCTCCGGCTATATATCTAGCTACATTCTCCTCAATTCGTTGTGAAAGGAGTTGGATACCCATTTCTGGAGTATTGCCGGTATGAGGCGTTATTAAGCAATTCGAGAACCCCCACAAAGCATGCCCGGCAGGAAGGGGCTCCGGTTCTGTCACATCAAGCCCTGCCCCAGCGATACTCTTAATTTTTAACGCGTTAACTAAATCAGAAGTAATAATATGCCTACCACGTGCAACATTTATCACTATTGCTTGAGAGGGAAGGAGATCTAAACGCTCTCTATTGATAACTCCTTCGGTTTCGTCAGTGAGTGCTAAAGCAATAACCAAAACATCAGTTTCAGGTAACACACTGTTCAACTCATCCAAACTAAGCACTTGATCGCACCCAGAAAGAGGGAGTGAGGATTTCCTAATAACTGTGATTGAACAACCAAATGGCTGCAACATAGGAATTAATTCCTCAGCTATACCACCACCTCCGAGGATAAGAACCCTAGAGCCCAGCAAATTACTACCAAAAGGCTCACCCCAACTCTTACTTATTGAATAGTCAATTAGACCACGTTTTAACGAAAGGATCATGGCTAATGCGTGTTCAGCAACCGCCGAAGCATACACACCCTTTCCGCACGTCCACACTCTTTGATCATCCAACAATTCAACGAACGGTTCTATTCCCGCAAAGGGTAATTGAATCCAGTCATGCTGGTCTCTGACAAAGTCGGGAAGCACTTCGGGGTTTTCTGGTGCGGACCAAATAAGCGCAGTCGCCTCGTCGGGTGAACAAACCGTTCCGCCAGCTTTTTCTGTAGCTAGAATTAATGCTTCTTTTCGCCAATTATCAGGTTCAACAGCTATGAGTCCCTCTCGATGACCTGAAGGCGTTACTTTTCGCAATGTTTTATTTTTTGTCAAAATTTCCCTAACGTGTGGTGCAGACTTTCTTGACCACTATGGTCATTTACATGGATATAGCAAATTCAGTTCTTGAACTCATTGGACGAACCCCAATGGTTCGTCTCGTCCGTGTCACAGAGGGTATTGCATGTCCGGTCGTAGCAAAAGTTGAAACCACAAATCCTGGTGGCAGCGTTAAAGATAGACCAGCTTTGGCAATGGTTGAAGAAGCCGAACGAGAAGGCCTCCTAAAAGCTGGATCCACAATAATTGAACCTACTTCAGGGAATACTGGAGTTGGTTTAGCGATTGTTGCAGCACAAAGAGGATATGACTGCATTTTTGTTATGACGGATAAAGTTAGTCCTGAAAAAGTTGATTTATTGCGGGCTTATGGTGCTGAAGTTATTGTTTGCCCTATAGATGTTGAACCTGATGACCCTCGTTCCTACTATTCAACTGCTGAGCGGCTCGCTAATGAAACACCGAATGCTTTCCGACCAAATCAATACGCGAATCCAGAGAACCCAATCTCGCACTATTCAACAACTGGTCCAGAAATCTGGGAGCAAACAGGTGGGAAAGTCACTCATTTTGTAGCTGGCGCTGGAACAGGTGGAACCCTCTGCGGAGTAGGGAAATACTTGAAAGAAAAGAATCCAGATATTCAAATCATTGCTGCTGACCCTAAAGGGTCGGTCTATAGCGGTGGTGATGGAAGACCGTACTTAGTTGAGGGAGTAGGTGAAGATTTTTGGCCAGAAACCTATGATCCATCAATCATTGACCGAGTAATTCCTGTAACGGATGCACAATCATTTCACCGAGCAAGAGAAGTATCACAGAAAGAAGGGTTATTGATCGGAGGTTCCTGCGGAACAGCTGTTGAAGCAGCTATCACGGTTGCTTCAGAATTAACAGAAGATGAAATGGTTGTTGTTCTCCTTCCCGATTCAGGAAGAGGTTATCTTTCAAAAATCTTCAATGATGATTGGATGACAAACTATGGTTTTCTCGCCAAGGAAGCCCCGACTTTAGCTGAAGTCTTAGTCGCTAAGGCATCTGATATTCCGCCACTTGTCCATTTACAACCAGAAGAAAAGCTTGAAAGAGCTATTGCGGTCATGGATGAATACTCAATTTCCCAAGTAGTAATTGCTCAAGGAAACCTTCCTTTGGCAGCTGCAGAAGTCAAAGGAGTCTTAAATAGATCCGATCTAAAAGCAATAGAGGATTCTTTAGACCAGGAATGCTCACAACTGATGAAGGCTCCGCTTCAAATCACTGGAGTAGGGGAGTCAATCGCAGCAGTGAAGGACATTCTTGAAAAAGGTCAGAAACTTCTAGTATTTGAAGATGGGAGACCTATGGGAATTGTTTCGCATTCGGACATTATCGCCTATCTTGATCAGGTAGGGAGCTAGCAGAGATGAAACACAATACAAATGACCCAGAGTGGGGGATTGAAACAAAAGCAATCCATGCTGGCCAGCAACCAGACCCGTATACAGGTGCTGTTACAGTGCCCGTATACCAGACAAGCACATATGAGCAAGATGCAGTCGGTCAAGACCGAGGATATGAATATTCCCGGACAGGGAACCCAACTCGAGATGCACTGGAAACAAGCATAGCGTCCCTTGAGGGTGGAGATTTCGGCAGAGCTTTCGCTAGCGGTATGGCAGCCGAAGATACGATACTGAGACTTTTGAATCCTGGCGATCATGTTGTCATGGGCAATGATGCCTACGGCGGCACTTTTCGACTTATTTCAAAAGTGTTAACTCGTTTCAATATTGATTGGACTGCAGTTAATTTCGCTAACCCCGCTGAAATTGAAGAAGCGATCACAGACAACACGCGAATGCTTTGGACTGAAACCCCTTCTAACCCTCTTCTATCTGTCGTTGACATAGAAATGCTTGCTGCGTTAGCCCACGCGAATGGTGCGTGGTGCGTGGTTGATAACACGTTCGCCACTCCGTACTTACAACAACCACTCTCGCTTGGCGCTGATTTCGTAGTTCATTCAGCAACGAAATATCTCGGAGGCCACTCAGACGTCGTTGGCGGTTTCGTAGCGATGAACTCTGCTGAATTGGATGAGAATATAGGATTCCTTCAGAATGCGATCGGGGCAATCCCAGCGCCCTGGGATTGTTATCTTCTTCTGAGGGGTATTAAAACGCTGCCGGTGAGGATGGACAGGCACTGTGAAAACGCAGAAAAAATCGTTGATTTTTTAACGACGCACAAGAAAGTAGATGAGGTTCTCTATCCGGGTTTGGAATCGCATCAGACGTATAAGGTCGCTAAAAAACAAATGAAGAAATACGGCGGAATGGTGTCATTTACCGTTAATGGCGGGGGAGAAGCAGCGAAAAAAATAGTTGGACAAACTAAAGTCTTCACTCTCGCTGAATCACTGGGGGCAGTAGAGTCACTCATTGAGGTTCCCGCTGCCATGACTCATTTATCTGCAGAAGGTTCACCCCTTGAAGTTGACGACTCGTTAATCCGGCTATCAGTAGGGATAGAGACAGCAGATGATCTATTAAACGATCTAGACCAAGCCTTGAAATATTAAACGATTCAATTCAGCAAGAATCTAGTTCTGCAGGTGAAGGGCGTTACTAGCTAATGATTCAAGTTCAACAACCCAATCTTGTGGTTCAACGTAGGGCACTAAGATAAATTTACTAGCTCCAGCATCAATGAATTCTTTTATACGTGTTTCTATTCCCGCTTGTCCTTGAACAACAATATCTGTTGCTTTCAAGTCCGGGCGACGTGCCTGTACTGCTTTTACGATCGGCTCAGGCATGCTCCCGTCTGATGTGTAAATAATAAGAGCTCCAAAATGTTCCCGATCAATTAGTGACCGCCCAGCCTCTTTGGAGTGCGCATCTATTACAGGGATTCCCGCTGCGACATCTTCAGCTGTGCAGAAACTTGGCAACCAGCCATCCCCTAATCTTCCAACTCTACGGAGTTCGCTAGAAGCGAGACCGCCTAACCAGATATCAAGTGGCTTCTGGATGGGCTTTGGCAGGACGCGCACTTGTTCTATAGAAAACCGGTCCCCATGGTGGGAAACTTTGTCCTCTTCCCAGAGGCGCCTCATTAATGGAAGTGCTTCATTGAACCATGGTGAGCGATCCTCTCGGTGAACTCCGAAAGCTTGGTGTTCGCCAAGGTTTACGGCACCTAAACCAAATGCTGGAAGGACGCGCCCATTAGAAATGACATCAAGACTTGCCAAAGATTTTGCTAGGAGTACAGGGTTTCTTCCAGGAAGCACCATTACGGATGGCCCGAATTTAAGTTTCTTTGTTCTAGCAGCAATCCAACTCATCACAACAAGTGGGTCTAATGCTGAACCAGAGACTCGTTCTGAGAACCACAGAGAATCGAATCGTAGTCGTTCTAAATTCTCTACGAGGTCACCCAAGGTTTTTGAATCCGCAGTCTTTGGGTTCGTTCCTAGTCCCAATCCAATTCTAACTTTCAATTATCTACCCACAATCGTTTTGTTCTCACATCTACTGAACAGCATTAAATAACGGATATCAAATAAGCGACTAAATCTATAAATGCTATGCTCTTGGATCATGGAATCGAATGAGGATCAATACGACCTAGGAAAGAGTTTTCTTGACCCGGCAATACAGGATGACCCTTTTGAAACCTATGAAGACCTTAGGCAGCATTGCCCAGTCTACGAACTCCCAGAAACTGGTCTTTTCATGGTCACACGGTATGAAGATATTCGAGAAGTTCTAACCACACCATCAGTTTTCTCCAGCAGGCCAGGGGCAGGAGCCGGGGGAGCAAATGAAGCGTCAAAAGCCCATGCCACAGTTTTCGCTGAAAAAGGTTGGGTAAAGGCAAGGACTCTTCAAAGGACAGACCCTCCAGAGCACACTCACTATAGAAAAATACTTGGTCGAGTGTTCACTAATAGGACAGTAGAGAGAATGCGTCCAAGAATTGAAGAAATCACACATGAATTGGTAGATGATTTTATTGATCGTGGTTCTTGCGAATTTGTTTCGGAATTTGCTTTACCCCTCCCCGGAATATTTATCTGTGAACAACTCGGTCTCCCTGCTCATGAATATGCAACATTCAAGAAATGGGCTGACGCTATGTTGGCTATGTCGCAAAAACCTTTAACGCCTGAAGAGGCAACAATCCAAGCCGAATTAGAAGTCGAAGCCCAACATCACCTAGCAAGAGAATTTGAAAAACGCAGAGAAGAACCATCTGATGATTTAATTTCTTTGATTGTGCATGCTCATGAAGATGATGAAGCATTCACCATGGAGGAACTTCAGGACCTGATGCATCAACTTGTTACCGGAGGATTTGAAACTACAACCGCAGCGATTTCCAAATCAATGTGGCTACTTTTGCGATATCCGGAGCAAATGGACAAATTACGCTCTGACCCTTCACTAATTAAGAATTTCATAGAAGAAAGCTTGCGTTTCGATAGTCCGGTTGCTGGACTTTGGAGGACGACAGCTTGCCCAGTTGATATCGGTGGGGCATCAATACCTGAAGGGTCACCAGTGATGCCAAGATTTGCATCAGCCAACAGAGACCCAGAAATATTTGATTCTCCAGATGAATTTAATATTGAAAGAGAGAACGTGAACCAGCATGTAGCCTTTGGGCTCGGAAACCATTTCTGCCTAGGAGCCTCACTTGCAAGGGCAGAACTATTGGCTGCGTTTACAATAATTCTTGAAAGGATGGATGACATTCACCTAATCGGTGAAATGGACAAAGAAGCCCATAATTTTAGTTTCTTCTTACGCCCGATGAAGAAACTAGAAATAGGTTTCTCAAAGAAATAGATAACTAAGAATTCTGAAAAGAAACTATTGTTGCTGGCACTTTTCGAAAAGACCAGCGCGACAGGCTGAGCATTTTCCGCATCCCGATAGCGAACCGGCGATGATTTTGCTCCCATCACTGGCAGTTAAGGGACTTCCTGCATACGGGGTTGGGTCTCCAATTTCAGGGATAGCGGGCTTAGACCAGTGCATTTGATCTGCAACTCCGGAAACGACTTCACGCCACTCACTCGGGTTCCAACCTTGAGCAGAAGCAATAAGTTCAGGGGCCTGATTGATATGAACGATACCTGG
>JAYYZG010000038.1:0-10135 GCA_036687775.1 Actinomycetota bacterium | reverse complement strand
CGAGGAACTAACGTTGCCATGGGGCTTACAGTCATAGGAACCCTTGCAGTCTCATATTGGCTCTTTGACTCAGCTGTTGGGAACCCTATAGGACTCGCAATATCCGTTATTGGTGGACTAATAGTCGGTTGGGCTTTAGGCAAGACCGCTGAATACTATACTTCCGACCACTTCTCTCCGGTAAAGAAAATTGCTGCTCAAGCAGAAACTGGTCCGGCTACAACTGTTCTCAGTGGAATAAGCGCTGGAATGGTTTCAGTAGCATCTTCCGTAATTCTTGTACTTGCAGGTATCGGAATCGCCTACTGGGGTGGTGAAGAGACTTTAGGAAATGGTATTTACGGAATCGCAGTGGCTGCAATCGGAATGCTTGCAACAACTGGAGCAGTCGTTTCAGTAGATGCTTACGGACCAATAGCTGATAATGCTGGCGGAATCGCGGAAATGGCTGAACTTGACCCTTCAGTTAGAGAAGTCACAGATGCACTTGATTCTCTTGGGAATACTACAGCTGCAATTGCAAAAGGTTTCGCTGTTGGGTCAGCAGCCCTAACAGCACTTGCCTTATTCAAGAGTTTCGAACTAGCTGTAGGACAAGCCGGCGGCACGTTAGAACTTAATGTTGGTGAAGTTGACGTCTTTATCGGTCTTTTCCTCGGAGCTGGACTCCCCTTCCTGTTTGCTGCTTTAACCATTGATGCTGTCGGAAGAGCAGCCACTGCAATGATTGAAGAAGTTCGTAGACAATTCCGTGAAATCCCCGGCCTTCGAGAGGGACGTGAAGGTGTAATCCCTGACTCCGCCCGATGCGTTGCTATCTCAACAGAAGCATCTTTGAAAGAAATGGTCATACCAGGATCACTAGCTGTAGTTGTTCCTCTAGTCGTTGGTTTCATTGACATCGATGCTTTAGGTGGCCTACTAGCCGGAGCCCTAGTAACTGGATTCGCTCTTGCAATCTTTATGGCAAATGCTGGAGGAGCTTGGGACAATGCTAAGAAATACATTGAAGCCGGAAATCATGGAGGTAAAGGCTCTGACCCACACAAAGCTGCTGTTGTAGGAGACACAGTAGGTGACCCTTTCAAAGACACTTCTGGGCCCGCAATGAATATTCTATTAAAAGTAATGACTATTGTTTCACTAGTCTTCGCATCTGCATTCGTGTAAGCGAGATTATTGCAACTTGAAGTATCCTTTCGGGGATGCCACATATCCAAAGCAACGGAATTAATATCTGTTACGAAATCTCCGGCAGCGGAGACCCTCTACTAATCATAAGTGGAACTGGAGCCGATCTCCGATCACCTCGGGCGCGTATATCCGCTATTGATGACCATTTTAAAGTATTTCGCTACGATCAACGTGGGCTAGGACGAACAGAACAACCCCCACCCCCCTATTCAATGAATGATTATGGAGATGATGCAGCTGCCCTTCTTTCTACATTAGGTGTCAGGCAAGCAAACATAATTGGCATTTCTTTTGGCGGTATGGTTGCTCAGCACCTAACACATAAGCACCCCAATATGGTGAACAAACTGGTTCTCGCGTGTACATCACCAGGAGGTTCTGAATTCTCCTCCTTTGATCTCCGAAAGATTCTTCAACAACCGATCGAGATCCAAGGATCATCTTGGTTGCAATTACTTGACTCTCGTTATCAATCGAAGAATATTGATCTTCCCATTATTGATGCAGTTGAGGAACTCATTGCCGCTAGGAAACGAGTGTTTCCAAACAATCTAACTACTGGACTAATCAATCAACTCGATGCTAGATCCACTCACGATGCGGTCGATTTTCTTCCCGACTTGGTTAAACCAACATTGATAGTTGGTGGCTGCTACGATCTCGTCGCCCCAGAAAAAAATCAACATAGATTAAATGAATTAATTCCCAACTCAGAGATTGAGATATTTGAGGGAGGCCACTTATTCATGCTACAAAACCGCTCCGCTTGGCCACGGATCGCTTCCTTCTTACTTCAAGATTAAGGTATTCTGTAAGTGTGAACAATACATACAAAAAACCTCTGATTGAAAAAAGGAAACCGCTTGTAATAATATTTGGTGGGCAATCACCTGAACACCCTGTATCTTGTTCCTCTGCTGCTCACATTCTTAGGGCTGTTGACACAGAAAGATATGTAATCCATGTCGTAGCAATTACTCAAGGTGGTACTTGGGTTAGCGTATTCAACGAACTAACCCCCGAAGATCAAGAGAACCTTCCTCAAGTCCTCAACGCTGATGGGAACACAATAAATCCCACGACTTTTTTTGAAGGATTCAAAAATGAACCACCTATAGTCTTCCCTGTTCTCCATGGCCCTAACGGAGAAGATGGAACCATACAAGGTTTCCTAGAACTCATGGAGGTACCTTACGTTGGGAGTGGTGTTCTTTCTTCAGCTTTGTGCATGGACAAACTCAAAACAAAAGAAATCCTAAAGAATGCTGGAATTCCACAAACAAAGTGGATTGGGGTGCACGTCAACCAAATAGACCAATTACTAGCCGCACCTTTATCAATTAATCTCGAAGGAACTCTTTTTGTGAAACCAGCAAACATGGGCTCTTCAATTGGAATCACTAAAGTTTCCGAAAGAGAAAATCTCCACTCAGCTCTTCAAACGGCAGCAAAATATGATGAATGGATTGTCATTGAAGAAGCTATAACGGGTAGGGAAATTGAAATATCAATACTTGGGAACACAAAACCTAAAGTTTCCATACCCGGAGAAGTAATTCCAGGTGCAGACTTCTACGATTTCAACGACAAGTACGAAGATGGAGCGCAGCTTAGGATCCCAGCCGACCTATCAGAATCCGAAATAAAAGCAGTTCAAGAAATTGCCCTTAACGTCTACACGCTCCTCCGCTGCAGAAGCCTTGCAAGAGTTGATTTTTTCTACGATGATCGATCAGGCACGTGGATGGTCAACGAAGTAAACACAATGCCTGGATTCACACCCATTTCTATGTACCCCAAACTCTGGTCACACTCTGGTTTGAGATACGAAGATTTGATTGAAGAACTAATCAGAACTGCTCGATAATTTCGTCAATCATGATTTTTAGGAGATAACGCGCTTTCAAGAAAACGCAACAATTCTTTTCTTCTTAAAGCAGCGCCTCTAAGCGTTTGCTTCTCTCCTATCGCTTCAAATAGTTTCACTTCAGTTGCCGCGCCCATAACAGTTGAATAAATAGACAAGACGACTAGTTCAGGGTCAGATTCTCTCATCCGTCCTGCATCCATCTCATCACGCATCCAGTCAGTTGCTCCTTTAATAAGCGGATCTACTCCGTCAATTGCACGAGTTAAGACTGGCGGCCCTAAACGAGTTACCTCTCGAAGTAAGCCCAATAACTCAGGACGTCGAATAGCTAAACGAAATACACTCTTGACTATCGACTCAACACGATCCCAACCATTCCCACTTTTCTCTATGGCGGCATCCAAGACAGCAACTAATTCATAAATAGCTCTATCAACAGAAGCCGCAAGCAATTGCTCTTTCGATGGGAAATGGTAAAGGATTGATTGCTTTCGAATACCTAATTCCTTCGCCAAATCGTCCAAGCTAGTGGCATCATAACCAAATTCGCCAAAGGCTGTTGTCGCCGCAAACAAGACACGCTCAGAAGTCTTCACAGATAGATTGTACCATCGTCTACCAAGTGGTAGAAATAGAGTGTGATAAAAGAGTCACTTCAAGGTAAAAAAATTGCCATAACTGGTTCTACGGGATTCCTCGGCACAGCTTTAGTTGAACTTCTTCTTCGCGAAGTCGTTGACGTTCAGTTACGGCTACTCATACGACCGTCTGGCAGAAGATCCCCGCAGAAACGTCTTGAAAGAGACATTCTTAGAAACGATGCTTTTGATTCGCTCAGATCAACTATTGGAAATGAACGGTTTGAGGAAATAGTGACAGCACAGCTAAAAGCATTACCCGCAGATATCTCTAAACCTCATCTTGGATTAGATACTGATGGCGTCAAAGAACTAGCAGAGTGCGATGTCATTATCCATAGCGCAGCAGCGGTGAGTTTCGACGAACCATTAGACCGGGCTGCAGAAGTAAATTTAATGGGGCCAGTTCGCTTAATCGAAACTCTGAAAGAAACAAATGCGACCCCCCATCTTGTAATGGTTAGTACGTGTTACGTTGCAGGTAACAGGAAAGGTAAAGCTCCAGAAAAACCCCTGTCACAAAGCCCTTTTTATGTCCCATTAAATTGGCGGGAAGAAACTGAAGCAGCTAGAAGAACTAGAGCCTACACAGAAGATGACAGTCGAAGAAGCGAAAATTTAGAGAAATTTAGGGAAGAAGCAAAAGAAGAACTCGGTGCACCCGGCATCTCTGTTATAGCTGGAAAAACAGAACAAATCCGCGAGCGTTGGGTTAAAGAAAAAATGGTTCAAGCCGGAAGAGAACGCGCTACGTCCCTAGGATTTCCCGATGCCTACGCTTTCACAAAAGCAATGGCTGAACAAGCTGTCCAAGAAATCAAAGGGAATATTCCTCTATCAATTATCCGTCCATCAATTATTGAATCATCATGGCAGTCGCCAAAATCTGGTTGGATCAGAGGGTTCCGAATGGCTGAACCCATAATCCTAAATTTCGGTCGAGGAACTCTTAAAGAATTTCCTGGCATACCCGAAGGGATCATTGACATTATCCCTGTAGACCTGGTCGCTTCAGCGATCGTCGCAGCAGCGTCCCAAAATCCGCCAGATGAGACAAAAATATTCCAAGTGGCCTCTGGATCATGCAACCCAATCCGTATCGGTCTTTTGGCTGATTACGTACATGACTACTTTGGCAAATTCCCCATCCTTGATGACAAAAACCAACCTATCACTCCATCAAAGTGGGAATTTCCTGGTCGAGGACGCGTAGTCACGCAACTTACACGAGCCAAACGGATTCTAAAAATTACTGAAAGA
This sequence comes from Actinomycetota bacterium, assembly GCA_036687775.1. Lineage (GTDB taxonomy): Bacteria > Actinomycetota > Acidimicrobiia > Acidimicrobiales > UBA8592 > UBA8592. The sequence continues at coordinate 5,173 of JAYYZG010000038.1, read as the reverse complement.
ACCCTCCACAAATTACCTATCAGAGGCACTAGCGCAATGGTCGTAGCTGATCTTGAGGAACGAAGGAACGAGCTAGATAAAGCCATGGAGTACATAACACTGTATGGAAAATACGTCGAATGTGAAGCAATATATGATGTCTCGAATCTCTTAACTCTTTGGAACGAAATCTCTGATTCAGATAAGGAATCCTTCCCATTTGACCCACGAATAATTGAATGGAAGAAATATGTATACGATATTCATCTGCCTACAGTGATATCGCAAGGAAGAGTGAAGACATCACCGACTCCAACAAACGTTAATTCAAGAAACTCTAGACTAAGGAAGCAAGTTCTTGACCCAAAACGACAACTAGCTGTCTTTGATCTTGAAAATACACTTATTGCCTCGAACGTTGTTTCGTCTTGGGGTTACCTCGCCACGAAACGACTTCCCCCATCCGAAAGAGTTCGCATAATCGCTAAAACTCTATTGGAAGCTCCGAATATGTTAGCCATGGATCGCCGTGATAGAACAGATTTTCTCAGAAATTTCTACAGAAAATATGAAGGTGCCCCAGTAACGCAAATTGACGAAGATTCTATTGATATGTTCAATGAATTTATCCTGAATAAATCTTTTCCAGCAGCAATTCGGAGAGTTCGAGAGCATCGATCATTAGGGCATAGGACACTTTTGATTACAGGCGCACTAGATTTCGTAGTCCAGCCCCTAAAACCATTGTTTGATGAAATTCTTGCACCTTCATTAACTACTAATGGGGGTAACTATTCTGGAAAAATGAATCAAGTCCCACCAATAGGTGAAACACGAGCTGCGGTACTGCGCGATTATGCAGATAAACACAACATAGATCTCGCTGAATCAATTGCATACGCTGACTCAACCAGTGACCTACCAATGTTGGAAGCCGTGGGCTTCCCCGTAGCTGTAAATCCAGAAACTAAGCTCGCAACTTTAGCTAGGAGAAGAGGTTGGCTTGTTGAAAACTTTCAACCCGTATCTGGATCTCCAAAGAAAATTTTGCCACTCGGCACAAGTAAGGAATCATAAATGTCCAATAATCGCAAAAAACACCCTCGACCAGGTTTAGTACTGGAGGTAGACCGCACGACACCCCCCACCCTATTCCATCATGGCGAAAGTTTCAGGCTCGAGAAACTTCCCACAGGCCGATCTCGAATCATTTACCCCGCTGAACCGCTCCCAGGACTACGAGACCCGAATGGGGCTATCCAACATGCACTTGAGAATCCTCTTGGAGATTCCGCTCCACTCTCAGCCCTCTTATCTCCGGGGATGAAGTTAACAATTGCATTTGATGATATTTCTTTGCCGTTGCCACCTATGAGGAAACCAGATATCCGACAACGTGTAATTGAGGCAGTTCTTGATACTGCAGCTGCAGCCGGTGTAGACGATGTGCATTTGATTGCAGCACTCGCATTGCACAGAAGAATGACCGAAGCTGAATTGCGGCATGCTGTTGGTGATCGGGTCTACGATGCTTTTTCTCCTTCAGGAGCTATTTACAACCATGATGCAGAAGATCCAGAAGGAATGACTTCTATAGGAACAACTCCGCACGGAGAGGAAGTCGAAATAAACAAACGTGCTGCGGAAAGCGACCTCATTATCTACGTGAATATAAATTTAGTTTCAATGGATGGAGGCTGGAAAAGCACCGCAACCGGATTGTCAGGCTACACAGCCCTTCGCCACCATCACAACCCGCAAACCATGGTCGAATCTAAGAGTTTCATGGATCAAGAGAACTCTGAACTTCATAAATCAAACTGGCGGCAAGGAAAGGTATTGAAAGAATCCGGCATAAAAGTTTTCCAGATTGAAACTACTGTCAACAACAACACTTTTGGCTACGACGGCCCTTTAGCGATGCTCCAAAAAAGGGAGTGGGAATGGACACTAAAAGATCGGGCATTATTCCTTGGCATGCAAGGTGGGATTAAGCGGATGTCTCCCCAAGCGCGCCGTAAAGCGTTCAACAGTTGGGAATCACCTTATGAGATAACGTCCGTTCAAGCTGGAGAGGTAGAAGCTGTTCACAAGCAAACAACTGAAAATGTCTATAAACAGCATTTAGTTAAAGTTGAAGGACAAACGGACGTGCTAACAATGGGCTTACCGTACATATGCCCCTACAACGTGAATTCCGTAATGAATCCAATACTTGTAGCATGCCTGGGCTTGGGATATTTCTTTAACATGTATAAGGGAAAGCCTTTAGTTAGAAAAGGGGGAGTAGTCATTATGACTCATCCCACACCTTGGGATTTTCACCCAGTGCATCATCCAAGCTATATCGATTTCTTTGAACGAGTTTTGAGCGAAACAACTGATGCGGTTGAGATGAGTCAAAAATATGAAAAAGCCTTTGCAGAAGATGAGTGGTATAGGCATCTCTATAGAACCTCATATGCATACCATGGAGTCCACCCCTTTTATATGTGGTATTGGTGTTCTCATGCTTTAGACCACCTTTCTCAGGTAGTTATTGTAGGTGGGCAACCGGATGCTGTTCGAAGAATGGGATTTAGACCTGCAAGCACAATTCAAGACGCCTTGGAGATTGCTTCGGATACGGTCGGGTTCAGTCCATCAATAACGCATTATCACAGTCCCCCGATCCTAATGGCAGACGTAACGTAAGATTATGGCGAAACGACTAACTTCAAAGGAAATTAAGCGAAAAACAAGACAGATTTATCGGGCTATCGGTAATACACCTAATAACTTTCGAAGCTTAAAAGTAATACGGTCGTCTCAATTTCCTTATCGTGCACCTACGACACCTAAAGGCGTTACACCTTTAGAGTCGGAATCAAAATTAGGTGGCGATTATCCTACGAAATGGGCTCGGACCGTTCCGAGTCGCATTATCAGGACAGCGACAACTGAATTACTAGCTCGTCCAGTAATGAACTTCTTAGCTAAGCCCAAAAGAACTGGATATGACCGTTTAGAATCTTTGGATAAACAACAAGCTGTGATTTTCGTTGCGAATCATCACAGCCACGCCGATACTCCCCTACTACTGACTTCAATTCCAATACGTCGGCGTAAGCGATTAATTGTCGGAGCCGCTGCAGACTATTTCTTCTCTTCTAAAATTGGTGGAGCTTTATCCGCCCTTTTCATTGGAGCTGTACCAGTTGAACGGTCAAAGGCAAGCCGAAAATCTTCAGACCAGATAGCTTCTTTGATTAATAAGGGTTGGTCATTCATGGTTTTTCCAGAAGGTGGAAGATCTCCTGATGGATGGGGTCAAGCCTTTCGAGGTGGTGCTGCATATTTAGCACTCAAATGCGATGTTCCCATTGTTCCAGTTCACATAGGCGGGACTGGATCTATTCTCCGAAAAGGTAAACTGTGGCCGAAACGTTCAGATACGACAGTCACTTTTGGAACTCCAATTTGGCCTGAAGAAAAAGAAACTTCAAGATCTTTCTCAACTCGCATAGAAAGCTCAGTAGCAACCCTTGCAGATGAGGTAAACCAAGATTGGTGGACAGCTACCAAAAGGGCACATTCAGGATCAACTCCTAAATTACATGGACCTGATGCCAGTCCTTGGCGAAGATCATGGACCTTAGGAAATAACAAATCCATATCAACGCCCAATAAAAAGAAATGGCCGACAATCTAATTTTTCTTACACGTAAATCGGTGTGTTTCCGCTAGATTTAAAGCAGCTTTTGTTTTTAATTTAGGGAAAGTATGACTGTTTACACAAACACACCCATAGATCTGATCGAAGGAGTCTACGGGACGCTTCAAGAAAGATTAGATAATGGCCGTAGGAAACTAAACCGATCACTTACTTACGCTGAAAAAATACTCATTAACCATCTAGATGACAGCGAACAAGATCTAGAACGGGGTGTTTCATATGTTGACCTCCGACCTGACCGAGTCGCGATGCAAGATGCGACAGCGCAAATGGCATGGTTGCAATTTATGACCGCTGGACTTGACGAAGTAGCCGTTCCAACAACAACCCATGCCGATCACCTAATTCAAGCAAAAGTTGAAGGAAAACATGATCTTATGACTGCTTCACGCGACAACGAAGAAGTCTACGATTTTCTTGAAACAGTCTGTGCAAAATATGGGGCTGGATTCTGGAAACCCGGAAGCGGAATCATCCATCAGGTAGTTCTTGAACAGTATGCTTTCCCTGGCGGAATGATAATTGGAACAGACAGCCATACCCCGAACGGTGGCGGGCTTGGCATGATTGCTATCGGTGTTGGTGGCGCAGATGCGGTTGATGTCATGACTGGCTTCCCTTGGAACGTGAAGTGGCCAAAACTTATCGGAGTGCACTTAACAGGATCTCTTAATGGTTGGAGCGCTCCCAAGGATGTGATCTTAAAAGTTGCTGAGATTCTTACGGTTAAGGGAGGAACAGGAGCCATAGTTGAATATTTTGGCGAGGGAGCAGAAAACTTGTCTGCAACTGGGAAAGCGACCATTTGCAATATGGGAGCGGAAATTGGTGCTACAACATCTCTTTTCCCTTATGACGCTTCAATTGAACGATACCTGCATTCAACTAATCGCAGCGATGTGGCAAATCTCGCTTCTAAAAATGCCCTCCACCTCAAAGCTGATCCTGAAGTCCTTGAAAATCCGGAACAGTATTTTGATCAGATAATTGAAATTAATCTAGATGAACTTCAACCTCACATAAACGGACCGCATACACCAGACTTAGCTAGAGAGGTTAAGGCTTTAGGAGCTGAAGCTAGGTCAAATGGTTGGCCCACAGAAATAAGTGCGGCACTAATCGGTAGTTGCACAAATTCTTCTTACGAAGATATAACAAGAGCTGCATCCATTGCTAGAGAAGCAGCGGCATTGGGGATCAAAGCTAAATGCCGACTCTTAATCACACCTGGATCTGAACAGGTAAGAGCGACAATCACTAGAGATGGGCTTTTAGCTGATTTTGAAGCTCTTGGAGCTGTCGTATTAGCCAATGCCTGCGGTCCCTGCATCGGTCAATGGGACCGATCAGAGGAAACTGACCATAATCCAGGAACACCAAATATCATTGTCACCTCTTACAATCGAAACTTTCCCAAAAGAAATGATGGTGACCCATCAACACTTGCATTTGTAACCTCACCTGAAACTGTCATGGCTT
>JAYYZG010000037.1:0-15951 GCA_036687775.1 Actinomycetota bacterium | reverse complement strand
ATCTCTAATGGGACCAAAATCCAATGGTTTCATTTAGCAACCTTTAATCTTTCCCGCTCTTTCAATAATTTCCGCACGTCTTTCTTCATTCGTCATTGATGCGGTTGCGTCGTTACCCTCATCTAATTCAGAAACCTGATTCTGCCCATTGTTAGATAAATCATTTGGTTCGTTGGCAACTTCTGATGCTCGTTGATTCTCGTTTAGTTCGTTTGCCGAGGAACTATCTTGTTCTTCAGACATATCTGTATTTGGCATTTCACTGTCAACGTTTTCTGGTTCAGCCATGAAATCTTCACGAAATACTTCAAGAATGGGTTCAGCTTTTGATTCAACTAGAGTTTGGACAGAAAGCTCTTCTCCTGAAATCAGAGCGAAGTCATAAACAGTCGGTAGCAGATATTTTTGTAGCTGATTTGGTCGGAAATCTTTAAACTGTTGAGCTAAATTGATTGCGTTGTCAGGGGTTAATCGATCATCTAAAGTTACAAATCCACCTCCTAGAACTTCATCAATTATTTGACTTATTTTTAGAGGGTTCCTAAAGCCTGAATCGAAAGCCTGCTGTAGAGCTAAAATTAAGAAATCTTGCTGGCGCTCTTGTCTCCCAAAGTCCCCTGTTCCGTCAACAGTTACCCATGCATTAGGGGCTTGACCATACCAGCCGTCAAAGTTTTCAACATATGCTTGAAGTTTTCTGGTTCTGACCAACCCAAGAGCCTGCTCCGGCGTTAAGGAGACGCATCCTGCTACAGGAATATCTAGCTGAGCTTTTCTGTCACGTAGTGGATATTCAAGATAGACGTCTAGCCCACCCAAGCTCTCGAAGAGTCTCATAAAGCCGTTAAAGTCTACTTCCACGGCGTGGTGTATTGGGATTTGAAGAAAATCTTGGATTGACTGGACCAGAGTGGGCTTACTCGTAAAGTAAACCACGCTATTAATCTTCATCCACGTATCGCGATACCCAGAAACCGGAATGTGCAGATCTCGTGGAATTGATAGAGCTGAAGCTTTTACATTCCCATTTTCTCCTTCACTGGAGTCAAGTCGAAGCACAATAAGAGTGTCCGTAAGTAATTGCAGGGAAGATCTTCCCGAGGTCCACCGGAGGGGGTGATCTTCAGGAAGGTTTGCTATTGAATCCGAACCTATCAGCAGAAAGTTCAGAGGTTCTTTTCCTTCTGTTGATTGCGAGCTAAGAGTATCCCCGAATGCCGTTCTCGGGATCTTGCCCACAGTTTCTGAGGTATAGGCTAAAAGCACTGCCGCAGTGGTAGAAACCGACAAAACTGCTACACAAACCAAGAGAAAGAATCTTTGAAACCATGTTCGCTTAGGGCGAGGGCGTAGGACGGTAGCCATCTAAACAAGGTAGCTTGTTTCAGACATAATGTGAGTTAGCCTAGACAGGCAATAGGTCACAAATGCAAATGGATCACGTCACCTACGAAAATTTCTTTTGATTCTCCATTGTCTAAATCAACTATTAAGGAACCAGTGGGGGTAACCGTCACAGCTTCTCCAGTGATTTCTTCTTTCTCAGTTTGTATTCTCACCTTTCGGCCTAGCGTGTCAAGGACTGAAGTATATTTACCCAAGACTATGGATTCATTATCTTCTAGTACCGCTAAATTTTCTAAAATTTTAGCAGCTAGCAATACCCTGTCTGGAGGGTCATCAATTTCTGAAAGAGCAACTACATCTCGATCTGGTAAAGATTGTTTCAAATTTCCAGAAATCACATTAAGGCCTATTCCAACCACAACAAGCGTTTGCCCTTCATGGCTCATCGTCTGCGCTAGAACCCCAGCGAGTTTCGAGGTTCGATTTTCATGATTTACGATCAAATCATTAGGCCATTTAATCCGAATTTGATCAAAGCCCAGCTCATGGAGAACTTGACAGGCTGATAGTGAAAGTTTCATACTGTAGCGACTAAGGTGCCCTGTGGACTCGTGAGTTCTAAATAGCACTGACATCAATAAGGCCGAATTCTCTTCGGAGATCCATTCGCGATCTCGGCGGCCTCGCCCTGCAGTTTGATGATCAGCGATCATAACGGATAAATTTTCTGCTCCTTTTAGACCAGCTTCAAGTAAATCTGAATTTGTTGAACCAGTACTTGAAACCCATGAAATATCCCTAAAACCAGCACTATTTAAGGTTTCTTGTAAAAAAGCGGCTCTTTCGCTCGGTAGAAAATTTTCATTGACTTTTAAGATTGACACTTCGTTTCGCTCCATCTTATGTAACGTTAATCTCGTGTTTACAAAGGTACTAATTGCAAACAGAGGTGAGATAGCAGTTCGAGTCATTCGAGCCTGCCGCGAACTCGGTATACAATCTGTCGCAGTATATTCTGAACTTGACCGTAATGCCCTCCATACTCGCCTTGCTGATGAGGCCTACGCTTTAGGAGGTAAAACTGCAGCGGAAAGTTACCTCAACACAGAGAAAATAATTGATGTTATAGAAAGAGCTCAAGTTGACGCTGTCCATCCTGGGTATGGGTTTTTCTCAGAGAACGCCGAATTTGCCGAATCAATCACTGAGAAAGGAGTGACCTTCATTGGCCCTCCTGTTGAAGCAATTGCCGTCATGGGAGACAAAATAAGCGCTCGACAAGCTGCTGAAAAAGTTGGAGTAAGTGGTGTACCTGGAACAATTGATTTCATCACCAGCTTACAAGAAGTAGAAGCTTTCGCTGAAGAACATGGGTATCCCATCGCTATTAAAGCAGCATATGGCGGTGGGGGTCGGGGAATGAAAGTTGTGAAAGGTCCTGACGAGATTCAATCGGCAATTGACTCAGCGCAAAGAGAAGCTCTCGCCTATTTCGGTAGGGATGAGATCTATATGGAACGGTACCTTACGAAACCTCGGCATATTGAAGTCCAAATTATTTCTGACAGTCATGGCAATGCTATACACCTAGGTACACGTGATTGTTCAGCGCAAAGAAGGCATCAAAAACTAATTGAAGAAGCCCCAGCTCCATTAATCCCGCAAGACACACTTGATGCCATGGGTCAAGCTGCTGTTGATGTCGCCAAAGGGTGCAATTACATCAATGCTGGGACAGTTGAATTCCTCTATGAAGATGGGAGCTTCTACTACTTGGAAATGAATACTCGGCTTCAGGTTGAACATCCTGTAACTGAAATGGTTACCGGAATTGACTTAGTTGAGCAACAAATACGCGTAGCGTTTGGGGAAGAACTACCTTTTAAGCAAGAAGACATACACATCAATGGTCATGCGATTGAGGTACGAATTAATGCTGAAAATCCCGCTGGTGGACAATTCTTACCAAGCCCTGGGAAATTACTAGCTTTTAAAACATCTGCAGGTTTTGGCACTCGTTGGGATGGGGGCTACGAAGAAGGCGACGAAATTAGCCAATTCTACGATAATTTAATTGGGAAACTGGTTTGTTGGGGAAAGGACCGAGATACAGCTATCTCAAGAACCATACGTGCTTTGAAAGAGTTCGAGGTCTCTGGATTACACACAACTATTCCGGCTGATATTGCTATCCTAAGCCATCAGGATTTCAGAGCAGTTGAGCATTCTACAAAATGGGTTGAAGAGACACTTAACTTAACAGAAGTAACGGATACGCTCTTCCCCACTCCTAATAATAATGACTCTTCAACCGAGATCCGCTCTGCCGATATTGAAGTAAATGGCAAAAGATTTGATGTCACTATTTCCGTTCCAAATGTTTCTGGACAAACAAGAAGAAGTGCTTCCTCACTAGGCGCTAGCGCAGGAGGAGGCGATGGCCGGATATCTGTACCTATGCAAGGAACCATTGTAAAGATACAAGCCTCTATCGGAGATAAGGTTGAGGCGGGCGATGTGTTAGTTGTTCTCGAAGCAATGAAAATGGAAAATAACATCACTTCTGACGTCAACGGTACCGTATCTGAAATAAGTATTAGTGAAGGAGATGCAGTAGGCGCCGGCGATGTAATAATAGTAATTGAGACCGGCGACTAGCATCTTCTAACTTCATCAAAATTTGAGTCCTCCCAAAGATCAATAGATTTCCGGTTTAATATTTAATCCATGGGAATAGCAGGACTTAAGATTTTTTATGAACCCTAGGATAGAAATAAATCGATCTAGGATATTCCCGATCCGCGTACTCTATGTCGCTGATTTCTTTTTGTTAATGTTCATACTGTTCGGAACTCTAATCGTTCGATTCGGGGTTTCTTGGCCAAAATCATTTTCTACGTACCTTGTCGGATTCTTGATTGCGACTCTTATCCATTTAGTAATTTATTTCTTCGGCGAACTATACGAACCTTCCCCCCGCTTAGGAGCACGTCTGTGGTTACCTCGAGTATCTGCATTGACGACAGTGGCGATCTTGACTGATGCAACGCTAGCTTTGATCACCGGCTACTTTCTTATGCCCCGAGGAAATCTTATAGCTTTCGGTATTCTGGGTTCTTTGGGAATCACATTCAATAGGTGGCTCTCGAGAAGACTCAGGACAAAAAGATTCGGAAATCCAAGAGTGCTCCTCGCTGGAAGTGAGGAAGATGTAGAACTAGGTCAGGAACATCTCCTGGCTTGCGAACCAGATGTAATAGTTGTCGGATCAGCAGAAAATTTGGAAATGTTGCCCGAAACCACGATACATGCAGGAGCTACCGACGTCCTCCTTATGAGCGCAGGCGGTCTTGAAAAGATATACCCCGGGCCCCTTGCTGAACTAGAGTCAAATAGAGTTGGTGTTTTCCAAAGAATCATCCCTTCAGATACTCTTCTCGGACTGAAAAGAAGCAGACAAATCGCAGGCATGCCTTTCATTGCTTTAAGAGCTCATTCACTTCCACCATCAAGAGCGACATTTAAACGTGTACTAGAAATGCTTTATCTCGGGATCGCCGCTGTCCCACTCATTTTCGTAACTATTCTCACAGCTGCATACATTAGACTTCTAGCAGGCAAAAATATCATCTACCGGCAAGAAAGGATCGGAAAATTCGGTGAGTCCTTTATGATGCTGAAATTCCGAACCATGGCAAAAGATGCTGAAAATAATACAGGGGTCATAAAAGCAGAAAAAAGTGACATAAGAGTTCTCCCTGGTTTGGAATGGGTTCGCAGAACGCGTTTAGATGAACTTCCACAATTCATCAACGTAGCGAAAGGAGAAATGTCTATCATTGGACCTAGGCCCGAACGACCAGATTTCACTAAAGAATATGAAACATTTATCCCGGGGTATGGAAGACGCCATGACATACCACCTGGAATAACTGGTTTAGCCCAAGTAAATGGACGGTACCATACAGACCCAAGCTACAAATTAGGTCATGATCTTCAGTACCTAGTCAATTGGTCTCCAATTCTTGATCTACAGATTCTTTCAAAGACAGTTTGGATAGTGCTGTCTAGACGACTATAAAAATGGCTGTATCCCAACCAAGCGTTTCAGTAATCATGCCTGTTAGAAACGCTGCCCTTACTTTAGAAAAATCAGTTCGGTCTATCTTGAATCAAACATACCCCTACATAGAAGGGATCATTCTCGCTATAGCCCCTTCAGACGATGCTACGGAGAACATCGCACGTAATCTTCAATCAATAGACACGCGTATAGAACTTGTTAACAATAATCTTGGAGAAACTGCTATTGCTTTGAATAAAGCGGCTGATGTTGCAAGCGGTGAGTATTTAGTCCGAGTTGATTCGCATTGCCAGATACCGCCAGAATATATAGCTAATGCTATTGAAACTATTGTCCGGACGGGAGCCGGAAATGTGGGAGGCATTCAGAAAGCAGTTGGTGATCAACCATTTCAGCAAGCCGTAGCGCTAGCTATGTCTTCGCGTTTTGGTGTCGGGAATTCAAAATTCCATTACGGCGGCGAAGAAGGCCCCACCGATACTGTTTACCTAGGTGTTTACGATGCGAATCTCTTTCATAGTCTAGGAGGATTTGATGAATCACTCGTTCGAAACCAAGATTACGAACTGAATATCCGAATCCGCCGTGCCGATAGAACAATTTGGTTTGACCCGAGGCTCATAGTTGATTACTTCCCGAGGTCAGATCTTCTTGGGCTTTCATCTCAGTATTTCCAATATGGGAAATGGAAAAGAAGAGTGATTTTGAAGAATCCTCGTTCAATCAAAGTTCGTCAAATCATTCCCCCGTTGATGGTCCTATCCCTGATTTCAAGTCTCATTCTTTCTTTCAGCATCAACTACTTATTTCTAATTGTCCCTATCTTCTACTTAACTACTATTTTCGCAGCATGTCTTTCAATATCAGGGGCAACTATGCGGGAGCGGTTGATACTTGCTTTGATTTTTCCGACAATGCATTTGTTCTGGGGGATGGGATTTTTGTTCGGAAAAACTAGATAATAAATCTGTAGCTGTCTAGAAACTAAAATGGTCAAAAAAACTTAAGAAATTAGCCATTCCCAAGGGGGGCGGGATGGCATTGTCCCTCTAATTCCTTTATTTGTATTCGGTCTCGATTCTCCCAAGTGATTTCTACAGTTGGGTCTTTCCTTAACCTAAATTCACGAAAAGTCATTTCGCTAGCATCAAATGTTAAGAGGCGACCAACTAGCGATTCTCCCAATTTGAGAACGAATTTGATAGCTTCCAAAGCTTGAAGGCTGCCAATTACCCCCGGCAAAACTCCGAGCACTCCAGCTTCAGCACAACTTGGTGCGAATTCTGGTGGTGGAGGTTCCGGAACCATATCACGATATGTTGGTCCATTCTTAGGGTCAAACACAGTTACCTGCCCTTCAAATCTAAAGATAGATCCATGGACAACTGGAATACCTAATTTCACCGAAGCATCATTCAACATATACCTGACAGGAAAGTTATCTGTTCCATCTACAATCACGTCATAATCAGCAATAATATTTTCTATATTTGATGCATCCAACCGAAGATCATAGGTGACTACATTCACATCCCTGTTAAGTGCAGTAAGAGTTTTCTTCGCAGAATCTACTTTTGGTTCCCCAAGACGAGATTGGTTATGAAGGATTTGTCTTTGTAGGTTGGATTCGTCAACCACATCCATGTCAACTATTCCGATTGTTCCCACACCTGCAGCAGCTAGGTATAACGCAGCAGGTGAACCTAGCCCTCCAGCCCCTAGACATAGAATTTTTGATTCCAGAAGTTTGATTTGTCCGGCTTCTCCGATTTCTGGGAGAAGGATGTGACGTTGATACCGATTTCGCATACTAGCTTGAAGCACTGTAGGGATTTCCCATGGTCGACTCTCATCCTTCCAACGGTTAAACCCTCCTTCCATGGAAACAATTTGCTTATAGTCAAGTGAATTCAGGGTCTGTGCAGCAAAAGCTGACCTAGCCCCCCCTGCACACATGGCGATAATTTTTGCATCCTTGTCTGGGATTTTTCCCTCTATTGAACTTTCCAAATTACCTCGAGCAATATGGATTGAATTAGGAATTGCCCCTTGACTGAATTCATCGGGCTCACGAACATCTAAAAGTTGCCACCCATCAGAAAGGAGCTTTTCCGCTTCTTCTGGGGTTACCTCATTAATTACACTTTTAACGTCCTGAAGTAACTGTCGAAAATTTGCCATATCTCAGTCTAAATTAAACCGTTAGAAATCCAACAAAAGAACTTTACTCGCATATCTTTTGAAGCGTTGAGCTTATGTCAGTATGCAGAACAAGTGTTGCAAGTGATTCATATTCTGTTTTCTCACCATTGATTATGATAATAGGAGTTGAGAGTCTGTGCGCTAGTGGGACAACTTGATTGATAGGACCGACCGTAAGAGAAGTCCCCACCGCTAGGAGAAGATCGCATTCATGAATGGAATCCTGGGCTTTCATAAGATCTTCAGTAATGAGTGATTGTCCGAAAGAGATAGTGGCTGACTTAAGCAACCCTTTACAAAGTGGGCAGTCTGGGTCTTCTTCTCCATCCCTAACGCGTTCAAGAGCTTCTTCCATCGGGGCTTTATAGTCACAACTGAGACAAGCTACATTTCTCGTATTCCCATGGATTTCAACCATTTTTTCTATAGGGGTCCCAGCCATCTGATGGAGTCCATCAACATTCTGAGTAATAATGAGGTGTAGTCGGTCCCCGAGAATTGCTAATGCTTTATGACCATTATTTGGGGTTACATTCGGCCACAGATCGCCTGATGCTCGTAGTTTCCAGTTCTTCTTCCGTATATCTGAGGATTGAACGTAATAATTAATATTTGATGCTTTTTCTGCTTCAGGATTTTTCGTCCAAACACCATTTGGTCCTCGAAAGTCGGGAATTCCGGAATCGGTGCTAATGCCAGCGCCAGTCAAAACAACGATTTTTGACGACACATTCAAAATCCTTCGTGCCTCTTCAATTTGCTCTTCTGGGACTTCATTTTGTTCCATCTATGAATGCTACCCTCCGTAACGTAGGTTATTTACTAGTTCTCCCCTTAAGCAAAGGTAGGCAACGATAATGAGTTCAGGTTTATTCTTTATTTCATGCCAACTGTTAGCGATAGGTGGTGCAATGAAAATTCTTTCGCCTTCGTTTGCTGGTGAAGCTTGGAGTTCTCTCGGATTTCCATCATCCTTTACCTTTGTCAGAACCGTAGGGTTGCTGGAATTCTTATCAGCTATATCTGCTGCCGTTATAGGGGGCGCATTCCTTCCTTTCATTGTTGGAGGTTGGTATGCATTATTTTTTGTGGTGACGTTTCGCCTCTTCCGAATACCTGAATCGCTCCCATGTGGATGTTTCGGAACTTCAAGTACGCCAGTCTCTATCCAACACATCATTATGAATTTATTTTTCATAATTTGTAGTGTTTCGGCTATTGGCAACAATGGCTTATCTGCCGAAATGAATTCCAGCAATTTGCATAATGTCTTGTACCTTTTTTTAATTATCGCAGGGGCGGGTTTGAGTTATTTGTTTATGACGACCAACGTAACGGGATTCGCTAGATTTAAAGATTCTCAATAACGTTTACGAGGAGTCGGACTCCGAATCCTGTTCCGCCTTTAGGGTGTTCTCCCCATGGAGTGTCTGCGAATGCTGGGCCGGCAATATCTATATGGGCCCAAGGTATTTCTTCAGAAACAAACTCTTTAAGGAATAACCCAGCTGTCAGTGCCCCTCCCCAATTGCTACCAATGTTCTTTACATCAGCGACATCTGAATCCAGTTGCGAGCGATACTCTTTAGGAAGTGGAAGGTGCCAGACGTCCTCACCAGTCGCTTTACTAGAATTCTCTATTGCTCGTATGAGCTCTGAGTCTGTACCCATTAATCCCGCATATTGGCTACCGAGAGCAACCATACATGCCCCTGTTAGAGTTGCTAAATCGATAATTGCGTCAGCTTTCATTTCTGAAGCTACTGAAAGTGCATCAGCAAGGATAAGGCGTCCTTCGGCATCGGTGTTGAGTACTTCTACAGTTTTCCCATTTTTAATTCGAAGCACATCTCCTGGCCTAGTTGCATCCCCTCCAAGCATATTGTCTGTCAGCGGCATCAATCCTGTCACTTTGATTGAAGGTGAAATAGTGTTCAGCGTAGACATCGCTCCAAGAACAGCAGCGGCTCCACCCATGTCACATTTCATCGTTGACATGCCTTGTGCAGTTTTTATTGATAGACCTCCAGCGTCAAAGGTGACTCCCTTTCCAACTAGGACAACATGTTTTCCGGAAGGTTTTGATGGTTTGTAAGTGAGTTGAACAAATCTAGGTTGCTGAGTTGACCCACGGTTAACTCCTAGGATGCCACCCATTTTTGCTTTCTTTATTGCTGGCGCATCTAGGATTTTGATTGAAAGTTTTTTCTCTTTAGCTATCGATGTTGCTTTCCTCGCAAATACAGCGGGGGTTAAATCCCCACCTGGAAGATTTACCATGTCTCTAGCTAAATTGACACCGGAAGCGATGCTTTCGGCTCGGTTAATTGCTTGCTTTATTTTTTGACCTGAACCAACAATAGCGAGCGTCTTTAGCGCAGATTTTTTAGATTTTGATTTAAGTTGTGTGAATTCGTATGCTCCTAGGTATGCGCCTTCAAGGAATGCCTGAGTAGCATTAGGTTGGTCAACGTTTTCGTTGAAATATCCGCTGAAATCTACTGAGACTGAAGGGAAATTCTTTACTTCACGCAAAAGTTTTGTTCCAGCTTGACGATAGTTCGCGTGGTCAAGATTTTCTGAGGAACCGACTCCAAGCAGAGCAACTGGTTGCTCTGCTGAATGTGTGAAAATGATCTGACCAGATTCACCGTCAAAACCTCTTGATTTTAAAAAATCTCTATTGATTTCTGTCGGGAGTTCATCTATCCGATCAGAGGGAACAATAAGGGCGTGTAGTTGGCTTCTCGCAGGTTTTTTTGTCACGAGTTTGATTTCAATTGTCATTGCTAATCCTTCTTGTCTATTTTTGCAGTCAATGTGTTTTCTTCGTGTAATCGGGCGAGGATCCACATCAAGTCCGAAAGTCGATTTAGATATGGGAGTACGAGAGACCCCTTGGTCTCTATTGAAAGTATCGCTCTCTCAGCTCTTCTTACGACCGTTCTGGCGAAATCAAACCTTGCTGAAATCTCATTTTGACCTGGCACAACAAATTCTTCTGGCATTATGAATTCTTTCGAAAACTTATCAATAGCGGTTTCCAGATTTTTAACCATTTCAGAGGTGACGAGACTTTTGCCCTCTTCCAGTTTTTTGCGATTCTCTGGAAGTGTTGCTAGCTCAGCCATAAGAACCCATAAATCACGTAGGATTTGAATTAGCAAAGAATCTATTTCATTTCCGGATTTGATAGCTGACCTTGCTAGTCCTATCGCTGCTTGGGCTTCATCTACTTCCCCATAGGCGGTGGGCAGCGGAGAATCTTTACGAACTCTCCCACCGTAAAAAAGCCCGGTAGTTCCATCATCACCTTTTCGGGTATAGATCTTCATATCTTTGACGATATCGGAAGTATTTGCCCATCATTAGTTTTTATGTGAGACATAGTGTCACCCATCACATCAAACCGCCCAGTTATTTAAGTTTCTTAAAATACAACTGGAATTCCATTGTGGCCTTATCGTCTACAGACAACACGACAGCTGATCGTGGCTTATCTATTCCATAATTAGCAAGGAGTATCGGGGTTAATTCACCATAAACGAGGATGCGACTACCATTAAACGACACATTTAAAATTACCTGTTCCTGACGGGTTACGCCATGGATGGTTAGATCTCCAGCAACTTCGATTTCAAAGCCAGCTTCTAGGTCAGTAGCGGAGCTAAAATCTATCGTTTCAACTATATTGAAGAACGCCTCGGGGAATGCCAGAGTTTCAATCGCTTGTGTTTTGATTGCATTATTTCTTCCAGCGTCATCAGTTGTGAGTCCTGTCATATCTACCACGATCGTTGGATCCTCTTTATTTCCAGTTAAGAGGATATTTGTTCCCGCAATCGTGAACTGTGCTTCAACGCCAGGAGTTCGCCCCACAACAGTTTTTCCCCCTATCCCTACTAACTCTTCATCTATCCTGAAGCCAACAAATGAAGAGTTACACACCTTTGTTAAACATGATTGGTCAAATACTCCAATTTCTGTATCTACCATCCAGATTCCATCCAAAGATTCAACTTGGGTTATGCCCACCTCAGTTAAGGCTTCTTGGCGTGCTTCTTGAGCGGCTTGACTATTGACATCCGCTGGGGAGGTATCTCTGAAGATCAGAAGCCAAGCAAGAAAGCCGATCACGCAAATGAAAATCACGCCTCCGATAGCCCGCTTGATTGTGATACGTTTCTTATTGGCGTTTTCTTTCTCTTCCGTCATGTCATCTTCTCTTATCTAAGTTGTGAAATATAATGAAAAAGCCTTAGGTTTAACATGCTGTTTCAGGCATCAAGAAGGATTCTAGCTACGAGATCCATTCCGAAACCAGTTAAGATTGCTAGATACATCAGTCCTGTCGCAGCCATCACTGCAGAGTACTCTTTCTCCTTTAGTGCCATTCTTGTTACTCCCACAAGGCAGATAGTTGCTATTGCACAGGCAACCCAAAACCAACCCAAAAGACCATTATAATTGTCATCGATAGTCCCATTCAGAACTGAAAACATGCCAGTAGGTAGACATAAGAGAATAAGCTCTGGTATCCAAAGGATTCCTGTCCATCTCACTAATTGATGGATAGGTTCTCGTGACAAACCAGGCTGCACTAGGTACCAGTGCCCAAGAAGCATTGAGTTTGAAACTGCTCCGAGAAATGCAGCGCCAACGATCGTTCTCGCTATTGAAAGCGCTACTGGCCCGCCAGCATCTACAGAGCCAGCAATTAAGCCGACCATTCCGATGAAAGGAGCAGCCAGATCTAAGGCAGGTGGAAATTCTTTTGGTGCAATGGAATCTTCAATATTTTCTTGATTGTTTCTTCCTAACATTTCTGCGACTCTTACTACACGAGATGACTGGAGTGCTCTTTGACCTTCCACCCCTGCCTTGCGTCTTGCTACAGAAAACCCTAAAGAAATGACTATTGCGAACAGGAAAAGAATCGTTGACAACTCTCGTACCCATAAAGTTCCTAAAGACAAACCTGTTACGAGGCTCAAAGAAGAGATCCCTAAGTAAATGATCCGAGTTGTCCATCCGTATCCAAGTCCGACAAGACGTTGTTTCCCGGTAACCCATAAAAAAAATGTTCCTCCTACTGCCCATTGGAGCAAGAAGGTGGAGGCTTCAAAGTTGATCATCTTTCCCTAGCGGATTAGTGCAAGGTCATGGTTTGCGGCGTTAAGTGAAATTGGGCCGTCATTTGTTACGGCGACAATATCTTCCAGACGGGCACCCCATTTGTTGGGAATATAAATGCCTGGTTCAATGCTAAAGACATTCCCTATTTGGAGAGGGGCACCATTACCTTCAACGATATAGGGTTCTTCATGTGCTTCTACACCTATCCCGTGACCAGTCCTATGGATAAAGTATTTTCCATACCCTCCTTCAGTGATAATTTCCCTTCCAGTTCTATCAACGTCCTCAGCGGGGATGCCTTCTTGGCATAGCTGAACTTGCTTTGCTTGTGCTTCTTGGAGGACTTGATACATTTCTTGGAATTCTTGTGGCGGCTCTCCAGTCCATACACAGCGCGTAATATCGGAACAGTAACCAACACCATCTTCACCGATCATTGTTCCACCGAAATCGCAAAGAACTACCTCTGATTCGTGAACTACTCTTTCTCCAGGTTCATGATGCGGGCTGGCTGCATTTTCACCAGCAGCGACAATCGCAAAATTAACTTTGTTGTGACCCTCTAGAATTATTTGTCTTCCGATTTCATCAGATATTTGTTTCTCGGTTCGACCCACAAGATCTATTTCCCCTGATTGAAGTCGCCCAGCAATTCTGTCGACGGCGGAAGATGCTTGTTGGAGTCGGAGTAATTCATCTTCACTTTTTACTGCTCTGAGTTGACTAGTAAGACTACTAGCTTTTGATAACTGAAGATTTGGTAAGTAACCCAGGATGTCTATTGTGAATCGGCTCCAGGTAGTGTCTCCCACCGCCGCTGTTTCTGCTCTCCGTAGTAAATTAACGACTATGCGTATTGGGTCTTCAGTTTCTTTCCATGGGTGTACTTTGAATAGATCTGGCATCTTTGCCACTCTGGGTGCTTCCAATTCGGGAATAACTAAGACGGGTTGCTCTCCTGTTCGAAGCACTAGCATGGTCAGGCGTTCAAGTGGCATCGCTTCATACCCCGTGAAATAAGGCAGGTCTGCCCCAACAGAAAGCAGCATTGCATCAATGTTGCTTTCTAACATTAAATTTTGCGCGTTCTCTAAGCGATCTTTAAACATGGTCTAAGGATAGGTTGAACTGAACACTGAAGGCATATTCAGTAGTACTGGAAGTCACTTACTTATTTTTTCTGTAGCTACAAGTTCCGATTTTTTAGCGTGGTAACTACTTCTTGTCAGCGGACTCGCCTCAACATGTGCTATTCCCATTGCTTCCCCCAAAAGTTGCAATTCTTTAAATTCTTCCGGTGTCCACCATTTACGTATTGGCAAATGATTTGTTGTCGGGCGTAAGTACTGTCCTAACGTCACGATATCCACTCCGATTTCTTGAAGGTCTTTGAGTGTTCGCAAAACCTCTTCTTTCTGTTCACCTAATCCAACCATGATTGATGTTTTGATAATCAATCCAGCCTGTTTCGCACGGGCTAAGACTGCGAGACTTCTTGCGTAACTCGCTGATGGCCGAACACGTCTTTGTAGCCGTGGCACTGTTTCTATATTGTGGTTCATAACGTCAGGTTTCGCATCAAAAACTATCTGTAAGCTTTCAGGGTCCCCTTTGAGGTCAGAGATCAAGACTTCTACTTTGGTCTTCGGATTTCGGGAACGAATTCTTTCAATAATTTTTTTAATGTGGTTCGCCCCACCATCGTTGAGGTCATCGCGTGCGACCATCGTGATGACTGCATAGTCAAGTTGCATCTCTTTAATAGCTTCGGCAATACGGTCAGGTTCTTGAGCATCAACGACTGTTGGTTTTCTGGTATCCACTAAACAAAATCCGCATGCTCTTGTGCATCTTTCGCCAAGTGCCATGAAAGTAGCAGTTCCTTGATTCCAGCATTCAAAAATATTAGGGCATCCTGCTTCTTCACAGACAGTGGTTAGCTCATATTGGCGCATGGTTTTCTTAAGGTCTCTATATTGAAGACCCATATTGGCTTTCACACGCATCCATTCGGGTTTCCTACCAATCGCAGATTCACTATTTTGTTGGGTCGATTTTTTTAATTTTTGAGTGATCGAAATCGGGGTTGTTTCAGGAAGTGGTCTCAGTTGTGTTGCTTTTGGAATATCTCCAGGCCCTTCACCTCTTGAAAAAGCGCTAAGTTCATTCTTTCTTCGACTCCAAGCAACATCCATTCTTTCCAATTCGCCCCCACCCCATTTCGCTGCAGCGAGTTCTGCCACAACATTGACTACTTCTTCCATAGAGGTTGATAAATCTTCTTGAACAAGGGATGTCACCGATTTGTCAGTAATGCCACAAGGAACGATCGCATTGAAAAATTTCATGTCTGGATCAACATTTAAAGCAAACCCATGCATTGACCTCCCTCGCGTCACACGCACACCTACCGCTGCAATTTTTCGTGGGGTGTTAGTTTGGGCATCTACCCATACCCCAGGGTATTTCTTCAAACGGGCACAGTCAGGAAGGCCAATTTCAGCCAGTGCTTCAATTATCAAATCTTCTACTGAATGCACATAGGCGACTGTGTCTGCCATTCCTCCACCTCTTTTGCCTGGGAGGGACAAGATTGGATATCCCACTAGTTGACCGGGCCCGTGGTAGGTGACATCCCCTCCGCGATTAGTTTTCACAACTTCTACTCCGAGGCTCTCAGGGTCAAGAAGGATATTGGACTCTTGTCCTCTGACTCCTAACGTGAACACATGGTGGTGTTCTAATAAAAGGAGATGGTTTTCTTTGCCGTTTGCAAATAGTGCGTTTTGTAGCGCTAACGCATCTTGATAAGAGACTTTCCCTAGCCAGCGCACATTTAAGGGTTTTGCTAGATTTACAATACTGTTTTCAAGATTTTTACACGCCTGTTGTTCCATGCTCATCTATTCTAATTAAAAAAACGGAAGACACAGAATTTTCTATTTAACCGTGCAATGCCCGGCCGGTTAAAGCTAAAACAGTTTCTCCAAATAGTTCACTCATTGTTGGATGTGGTTGAATAAATTCAGCTACTTCATCAACGGTTGCTTCCCAGTTAACAGCTAGGTAGCCCTGACCTAGTTGTTCAGTTACCCAAGGGCCAACCATGTGTACCCCAAGTATCTGCCCGCTTTGTCCATTCTGTGATTTTTCTGCAACCACTTTTACAAGTCCTTCAGTCT
>JAYYZG010000036.1:0-9655 GCA_036687775.1 Actinomycetota bacterium | reverse complement strand
ACTCGGCGAGCTAGAGGCGCTATCTTCAGAATCTCCTAATGCATTTTCTATGGGAATCCTGTCAAAGCAAACTGAAGAATGGGTTCTTCTGACTACAGCAAGAGAAAATGGGAAATTGCGTGGATTTGTCTTTAGTACCCTTGAACGTATCGGTGGAACACCTGCGGTCATAATGGGGTTGGGTGCTATCATCCGAAACAATAAGCGCAATACCACTCTCAGAGCTTTAATGGGAGAAATGTACCACCGTGCATTAATGGCATTCCCTGATGAAGATGTCGTCTTTGGAACTACGATCATAGATGCAAGTGGCTTTGAGATATTTAAAGATTTGAGTGATGAGTTACCTCGCCCAGACCATAAAGTTTCTGGGGAGGAACGAGCTTGGGGTAGAAGATTCGCCAAACGTTTAGGCTTCTCTACTCTCTCCTATGATGATAGAAATTTCATCGCGTTAGGTGATGGTTCAAGATCATGCATCTTTGACCATCAAAGCCTTAAGCCTGAAAAAATCTCGCTTGATGTGCAACAGATATTCAATAACGTTGACTCTGGAAAAGGGGATGCGGTTGTGGCATTTGCTTGGGCTATGGCTGAGAAGCTTGAAAAACTTGGATCCTAATCCAGACTCAGGTTCTGAATATGTGATGAATCTTATGAAGGGAAGGCGCATGGTGCGCGACTTTCAAGAGAGGCGTTTAAAGGAAGGAGTAGCTGAACGACTAATTGATGCTGCCCGTTATGCTCCTCGTGCGGGCAATACCGAAGGTATTCGATATTCACTTCTGGAGGGGGACAACGTCTGTGATTATTGGGAAACAACTTTATCCAAGGATGCTCGAAGAGAATTCCCATGGCCAGGATTATTGAAGGCCCCAACTTTAATAGTCGTATGGGTTAGCCCACCTCGATACTTAAGTCGTTATGGAGAAGCGGACAAAGAGAGGACAGGTTTGGGAGGTGACGAGTCTTCTTGGTCTACGCCTTATTGGTGGGTGGATGGAGGGATGGCAGCGATGTCAATACTTTTAGCAGCAGAATCACAGAATCTTGGAGCACTTTTTTTTGGTTTGTTTGAACATGAATCAGCTGTGAAATTCAAATTCAATATTCCTGATGAATTCAGGGCAATCGGGACAATTGCGATAGGTTACGCTGCTAAAGAACAAAGAAAGAGCAAATCAACTTCAAGAGATAGATTGCCAGTCGAATCCTTACTATTTGGAGAGTAATAACTATAGGGTGTGGTCAAAAAATAAATTAACTGTAGTATCGGTATTGAAGTACGGAGGTCGCTTTGTCAGAAAATCAAAAATCCGAACAGAAGGCAAAAACAGGAAAAATACCTTTTGTTGATTACCTTGTCTTGGATGAAGACCCTCATTTGCAAGCTAATGAATGCGAATCCTGTGGAGCACGATATTTTGATCGAAGAAATGCTTGCGCCAGTTGCTTTGACGATAATTTCAGGCAAGTTCCTGTAGCTACTGAAGGAGAAGTAACGAGTTTCAGTATCGTGCAGATGGGACCAATACCTTACGTCTCAGCCGTTGTTAATTGCGATGGAACAAGCGTTAAGTGCACCCTCATGAATGTAGAAGCTACACCTGAATCTGTGAAATTGGGTATGAACGTTAAGTTGATGACCTATTCAATGGGTGAGGATAGTGAAGGGACCGAAGCCATAGCTTTTGGTTTTGAACCGGTGAGCTCGTAATTAAAGTCTAGGAAAGGAAATAACTATGGGATCAGATGCAGTATGGATAATAGGGTCCAACATGACCAAGTTCGGAAAACATCCCGATAAGGATGTTGTTGATCTAGCAGCGGACGCAAGCCGCAATGCTCTGAAGGACGCTGGCGTATCGTTAGCCGATGTTGGTGTACTTGGAGTTGGTAATTTGATGAATGCTGGAGCCGGAATCGGACAACAATTACAAAAACAGATTGGGCAGACGGGAATCCCTGTGTTCAATGTTTCAAATGCTTGCGCAACAGGAGCGACAGCTCTTCGTGTAGCAGTTATGGCGGTAAAGGCTGGTGAAACAGATGTTGGAATGGCAGTTGGAGTTGAGAAATTAGCTGGAGCTGGCTTGCTTGGACAGAGAGGTCCGAAACCTGAATCTGATACGTGGGAACCGAGTGGTCGCCACGGAGCACTAACTTCAACTGAAGGAAGAATCGGGACAAGCATAATGCCTGGCGTTTTCGCCCAAGTAGGTATGGAATACGGTCACAAATATGGCGGGACTAGCTTTGAACTTTTCGCTCGTATTTCAGAGAAGAACCATGCGCACTCAACTTTAAACCCTCTTGCTGCTTACCAAAAGCGATTTACGTTGGATGAAATCATGAATGATGTCATGATTGCCTACCCGAACACGAGACCTATGTGTTCAGGAAACTGTGATGGGGCAGCTGCAATGATCGTAGTAAGTGACGAAAAAATGAAGTCTATGCCAAGCGAAGTTCAAAAAAGAGCTGTCAAGATTTCAGCATCAGTACTTACTTCTGACCCATGGGTAGATGGCTGTCAAATTCTTCCTGATGTCAATACCTTAACTCGAAATGCTGCGACTCAGGCCTACGAGCAAGCAGGGATAGGACCCGAGGATTTAGATTTAGTTGAACTCCACGACTGCTTCGCCACTGCCGAGTTGGTGCACTATGACAACCTGATGTTGTGCGAAGAAGGAGGGGCTGTTGATTTCTTTGAATCAGGAGCCCCATGGAGAGACGGGACTCGTCCAGTAAATGTGTCAGGTGGACTTCAATCAAAAGGACACCCTATTGCAGCGACTGGAATAGCAAACATTCATGAAATCGTGATGCATTTACGTGGAGAAGCCGGTGATAGACAAATTGAAGGAGCAAAAGTAGGGCTAGCGCATGTAATTGGTCTAGGTTCTGCCTGTGGCGTTCACATCCTCGAGAAGGTGGCCTGAACCTTAAGAAGAGCCCTCACCCGAATAGGTTCCGAAACTCCAAATATTTCCGTCTAGATCAGCGGCGGCAAAATCTCTTGATCCGTAATCCTGATTCTCTGGTTTACGTAAAATTTTTGCTTTCGCTTTGACAGCTCGTTTATACAATTCATCCGGATTCTCGTTAACAAGATAAACCGCTGCTCCGTCTAAAGGCTCCTCCAGATCGGAATCGTGGATTCCAGTATCTCCTAACATAACCCCACCTCCCAAAGGTCAAATCAATTGGGCATGTTGAATCTTTCTACCATCATCAGTAAGAACAATGAATTGCTCCTCAAACCCGAAAGCTTCGCAGAGGAAATCTATTAGAGCCCTAGTGTTGTTTGATCGAATCGTAGTCCAAACGGCATTTTTCATAATACCCTCTTCTGATTTTGGGTTTTTGGAGGCGAGGAACCTCGTGTAACCTGTAACAAAGTCTATTCAATGGAGTTCATATGAGCAATAATCAAAAATTCTATATTAATGGCGAATGGGTTGAACCTGCAGGTGGAGAAACCATTGACGTCATCAACCCTGCGACTGAAGAAGCTATAGGATCCATTAGCTTAGGCACGCACGCTGATGTTGATACAGCAGTTGCTGCAGCTCAAAAAGCATTCGTCACCTTTTCTCAAACATCTGTTGAAGAACGTATGGATCTACTCAATAAGATTACTGAGATTATTGGGGCGCGATCTGAAGATCTTGCCTCAGCGATAACGTCGGAGATGGGTGCCCCCAATGGGCTAGCTAAGGCCGCTCAAGCAGGAACTGGTTTATTTCACTTTGCTACAACAGCTGGTGTGCTCGCCAATTTCCAATTCGAAGAAGAGCAAGGTAACAATCTGATTGTTAAAGAGCCAGTAGGTGTTGTTGGAATGATTACCCCATGGAATTGGCCTATCAATCAAATCGCATGCAAAGTCGCTCCTGCTCTAGCGGCTGGTTGCACTATGGTTCTTAAACCATCGGAAGTAGCCCCACTGAACGCTATTATTTTCGCTGAAATTATGCATGAAGCAGGAGTACCAGCAGGGGTATTTAATCTTGTGAATGGAGATGGGCCAACTGTTGGAGCGTATTTATCAGAACATCCAGGGATAGACATGATGTCTTTCACTGGTTCAACTCGAGCTGGAATTGAAGTAGCAAAAAATGCAGCCCCAACTGTTAAACGAGTGGCACAAGAACTAGGTGGAAAATCTGCGAATATTATTCTTGAGGACGCAAATCTTGAAGAAGCAGTTGGGCGTGATGCCTTCGGAATGTGTATGAATTCTGGCCAATCTTGTAATGCGGGGACAAGGATGCTTGTGCCTCATTCGAAGATGGAAGCCGCTAAGGCAGTAGCTAAAGCATCTATGGAAGCAGTAACTGTTGGTGACCCCACTAGCGACGGAACCACAATAGGACCTGTCGTTTCAGAAGTGCAATGGAACAAAATACAGGACTTAATTCAATCTGGGATAGATGAAGGTGCAGAATTAGTTTGTGGCGGATTGGGAAGACCTGATGGTTTAGAATCCGGGTACTATGTGAAACCAACATTGTTCGCAAATGTCACTAATGACATGAGGATCGCGCAAGAAGAGATTTTCGGTCCAGTACTTGTCTTAATCGGTTATGAAGACGATGAAGATGCTATTGCGATCGCGAACGATACTGTTTATGGTCTTGCCGGGTATATTTCCGGAAGTCATGAGAGGGCGGTGAAAGTGGCTCGCCTTATCCGAACAGGAAACATGCATGTCAATGGTGCCGGTCCTGATTTCAATGCCCCTTTTGGTGGATATAAACAATCTGGAAATGGACGCGAGTGGGGTCCGTATGGCCTTGAAGAATTTATGGAAGTTAAAGCAATTCTTGGAGGGGTTTCCGCTTAAGGGAATCTTTACGAATGAAAGCTGAACAAACTATTCGTCTATGGGTGGAGGGGGCGCGTCCGAAAACAATTCCAGCTGCGATTGTTCCGGTTTTGATAGGTACTGCTGCCTCTGCAGGTTCAGGTTTTATTCTTTACCGGTTCTTGCTTGCGTTATTAGTTTCAATTGCTCTTCAAGTAGGGGTGAATTACGCAAATGATTATTCTGATGGAATTCGAGGAACTGATGAAAACCGGATAGGTCCCAGAAGGCTTGTGGGTTCAAAATTAATTCCTGTTTGGAAAGTAAAGTGGGCGTCCTTCGGTTCATTTTTTGTTGCAGCTATTGCCGGTTTGATTCTTGCTCTTGCTATTAATTTGTGGATAGTAGCGATTGGATTAGCAGCTATTATCGCTGCATGGTTTTATACAGGTGGCTCTAACCCATATGGTTATCTTGGGTTTGGAGAAGTCTCTGTTTTCGTATTCTTTGGACTAGTAGCAACTGTAGGGTCTGCTTTCGTGCAGAGTGAAAAGATAGAGCTACTTCCAATTTTGTGTGGTATCGGTGTTGGATTCCCAGCAACTGGATTATTAGTGGTTAATAATCTTCGAGACATTGGTACCGATCGAGAGGCTGGCAAAAAGACATTAGCTGTCCATATAGGAGAGCAAAAAACTCGACTTTTATATGCATTTTTAATGATCGGAACTATAGATGTCTATGCTCTAATAGGCGTGATTTATTGTTATCCGGCATTGATATCGCTGATAGCTTGTCCAATTGCCTTCAAATTGGCCTATCAAATTTATGTTAAAGCGGACAGTGCGGACCTTATCAAAGTTCTAGAAATGACAGCCAAATTCCATTTGGTTTCCGGTCTCTTATTTGCATTGGGGTTAATGGTCGGTATCTGAATCATCTAATTGGTGTATTTCAACCCGGTTTCCGGCAGGGTCATGGAGGAATGCTTGAAGGGACGTTCCTATTGGCACAGGCGTTGTCACATCCACTCCAGCAGTTGCTAGATTCTGACATGCTTCATGAATATCTGTTACGAGAAAAGCAAGGTGTTGACCGTTATCTTCAGGGACTTTTCCTTCACGAAGGTGAATTTGTCTTCCATCTTTGGCCGTAAGCCATGCACCACCATCGGGTCTATCACTGGGTCTTTGTACTTCACTTAGAGAAAAAAACCGTGAATAGAAATTTTTCGCTTGTTCTACGTCTGTGACATTTAACGCTATGTGATGAATCTCTGACTGGACCATTGTGAAAATTTTAGACGTTGTTATATCTTCTCGCCAGAAAAGAGCTGTACTGAACCAGGAGCAAACAATTGCCGTTTCACATTTCGGAATCCAGCGTTTTTTAACATCTCTAATATTTCCTGATGTGGGGGCAAGTAAGCGAAAGATTTCGGAAGGTAAGAGTATGCAGCTTTATCGGAGAAAAATCCCCCAACTTTGGGAACAATCCGGTCAAAGTATAAGTGATGCCCCCAATTTAGAAATCGATTCTCTGGTTCTGCGACATCTAAAAAACCAACTCTTCCTCCTTTTTTCAAAACTCGTGAAACTTCTTGGAAAAATGCAGGTAATTCAGTCAAGTTGCGCAGAGCGAAACCGCATGTTGCGCCATCAATGACCCCGCAATGGATGGGGAGCTGTAAGACATCAGCTTGTGCGAGAGGTGAAGCTGACCGAGAAGCACGAAGCATCCCCATAGAAAAATCAAAACCGAGAGGATTCATACCCGCCTTCTCTAACTCGCAGCAGAAGTCTCCAGTACCACAAGCTAAGTCGATGACAACAGAGTTCGGTGGAAGTGAGAGAGATTTCACTGTTTTTTTTCGCCAACGAACGTCAAGCCGAAATGTCATCACCCTATTAACGAAATCATAGCGAGGAGCAATCTTGTCAAACATGTTTTGGACTGATGTAGCTTTTTCTTGCCCCATAGGAAGGCCCGAGTCAACGTCCATAAGGTTATGGTACTAAAAAATTTCTATTTTAAAGGTTGATTGTGGAAAGCTCGGTTGATTGTATGAATCGTGAAACCAATTTGGTTATAGACATGAATTGCAGGAAGATTATCGGATTCAACGTAAAGCATGCCGGTAGTAATTCCTTTGCTCGCTATGTGTTGCAATCCTGAAATTGTAAGTGGTTTCCCAAGGCCTTTCCCATGAAACTTAGGGTCGACAGCGATCGCAAAGATTTCACCAATATTGTCAGTGCTTGTAGAATGGATCTTTGTCCAGCAAAAACCAGCCAATTTGTCGTCAATTTCGTAAAGACGGAAACCTTCTTCTTCAAACCAATCTTCTTCAAAGAGATCAATTAGTTTCTCAATATCCAGAGTTCCTTGTTCAGGGTGCCAGTGGAAAGCTCTACTGTTTACTTGCAGAAAAGAGGTTTCGTCATTCCCTCTTTGAAATGGTCTAGTTTCTAACCCTTCAGTAGAGGTTGGTAATTGGCAGCGCATTTGAAGAAGATCTCGATAAGGATAAAGATTGAGTTTTTCGAGTTGCTCTGTGTCATTTTCTCGAGCATCTTCAAGCCAAACTTGGATTAGTTTGTTATCTGTCTGAAATCCCGTGACAGAGTTGATGATTTGGTTTAAGTCACCAATAAGTAATTCTTGGGGGTATTGCGGGGGGACTGTTATTGAAAGATCAAATCCCTTTGGTGGCTCTTTTGCTACAACAATTTCCATATCACTAAGTTATCCGCGTTATAGATACTATGTTGTCAACATGGCACGTCCACGCACAGCTGCAGGTAGATGTAGAAGAACTCATATGGAATTAAAGGTGGTCTTTCCCGAAGCAGAGTGCGAACTTAATTTTCAAACCCCGTTCCAGCTCTTAACAGCTACGATCCTCTCAGCTCAGGCTACTGACGTATCCGTTAACAAAGTAACTCCAGCTTTGTTTAAAAGGTATCCCGATCCAGAGTCATTAGCTGTTTCAGGGGTAACCGAAATTGAAGATTACATAAAGTCAATTGGTTTGTATCGTTCCAAAGCAAAGAATTTGCAAGGCATGGGCCAGAAACTGATTTCTGAATTCGGTGGTACTGTTCCAGAGTTAATGACCGATTTAGTTAGCCTTCCTGGTGTTGGAAGGAAAACAGCGAATGTTGTTAGGAGCGTGGCTTTGGGTTTGCCAGGTTTGCCAGTAGATACCCATGTTGGACGGCTAGTAAGACGTCTTGACATTACACAAGAAACAGATCCGGTAAAAGTTGAAAAAATCCTTAGCCCAATGCTTCCATCTTCAGAAAGAGGAGAATTTAGCCTTCGAGTTATTCTCCACGGAAGACGTGTTTGCTATGCCAGAAAACCCAACTGTGGTGATTGCGTGCTTAATTATTTCTGTCCAGAAGCATTTAAGATCTGAGTTCGCTTTTGGCCCGTCGAAGCCTTCGAGAAGCTGATAATAATGATCTCTCTACCTCGTAAAGTTCATGGGCACTCGTCTCTAAGCCTACTGCCTCAAGGCTTTTAGCTGTTTCAGTTACTCGAGAAATAAGGTCTTCTATTTGAAAAGCAACCGAGGATAATTCTGCGATGCTTTCTTCTCCGGTGTTATTTTGATCTGACATATTCTCTTCTTAACGTAAATTGCTTCCCAAGTTACTTTCAGGGCGTATACCGTATAGGTGTGCTTACACGATTAAACCTAACAGGAATTCAACAGAAGAGACTTTCTGAGGAACTTCCTCGCCCAGTTCAACCAGCAGACAACCTTGAATCAATTGTCGCATCAATTGTTGACGACGTAAAAGAAAATGGTGATAAGGCACTTAAGGCTTATGCCGAAAAGTTTGATGGTGGAGCTCCGGAATCATTTCTAGTGCCTGAAGAGGAGATTGAGGAAGCAGTTCGGAATTGTTCAAAAGATCTTGTAACTGCTTTAAAACATGCAGGTATACGTATACGAACCTTCCACGAAAGTCAGATAAGGGAGAAGAAAAACTTTGAGCTTGAAGGAATTCGCGTCCAGACTCTGCATAAACCGGTCTTAAGTGCTGGATGTTACGTGCCAGGAGGTCGAGCTGCTTATCCTTCAACGTTGTTAATGACCGCCATCCCCGCAATGGTTGCTGGAGTGGAAGACGTAATAGTGTGCGCTCCACCAAATCAATCAGGGAAGATCGACCCAGCTACATTGGTAGCGGCCAAA
The DNA here is from genome assembly GCA_036687775.1 of Actinomycetota bacterium. Classification (GTDB taxonomy): domain Bacteria; phylum Actinomycetota; class Acidimicrobiia; order Acidimicrobiales; family UBA8592; genus UBA8592. Next base: position 635 of record JAYYZG010000036.1, on the reverse strand, counting down.
GTAGCTGGTGTAACTAAGGTTTACATGGTGGGTGGGGCGCAGGCAGTAGCAGCAATGGCTTACGGTACAGAATCGATTGACCCAGTGGATGTAATAGTAGGACCTGGAAACGTGTATGTTGCTACCGCAAAAAAACTCGTTTCAGGAGATGTAGGTATTGCTGCAGCATTTGCGGGACCTTCAGAAATCGTTGTAATTGCCGATGAAACTGTTAATCCTCAATTAGCTGCAATCGATCTCATAGTCCAAGCAGAACATGGACCTGGGGGAATGTCGTGGCTAATTTCATGGAGTGAGAAAGTAATTGAATCCATACTTAAAGAAATAACGGTGTTGGTAAAACAATCGCCTCGATTCGAAGATATACGTTCAACTTTTGACACTGGGGGATATGCGATATTGGTTGAAGGACCAGAACAAGCAATGGATGTTTCCAATTTCGTAGCTCCTGAACACCTTCAGATAATGATTAAAGAACCGTCTTTGTGTCTAGAGAAAGTAAGAAACGCTGGCGCTGTGTTTGTCGGCGATATGGCTCCAGCAGCTGTGGGGGACTATGTAGCGGGTCCATCTCATGTTCTCCCTACAGATAGCACAGCACGTTTCGCTAGTGCTTTAACTGTCGATGATTTCTT
>JAYYZG010000035.1:0-9157 GCA_036687775.1 Actinomycetota bacterium | reverse complement strand
CGCGGGATATGCGGGTACTACCGTTCCAACTGAATACGGTGGACACGGGGGAGAAGCATGGATGCAAAAGATCTTCAAAGAAGAATCAGTTGGCTACCAAGTACACACCGGTTTCTACAATTCAATTATTGCAATGACACTTCCTGCTCTTTTAAAACATGGGACAGAGGAACAAAAAAAAGAACATATCCCATCACTAATTAACGGGAAAGTTAGTTGGTGTCAGCTTTTCAGCGAACCGGGTGCTGGCAGTGACCTCGCTGGGCTCGGAACGCGAGCAGAACTTGATGGCGAAGAATTCGTTATACACGGTCAAAAAGTCTGGAACTCAGCAGCAATGTACGCTGATATGGGCATTTTACTTGTGCGCACTAACCCTTCAGCACATAAACACGAAGGGATAACCTTCCTTCTTTTCAATATGAATCAAAGTGGAGTAGAAGTACGACCCCTGGTGCAAGCACACGGCGCTGGCCATTTCGCCGAAGTTTTTCTAGATGGGGCACGATGTTCCACCAGCAATGTCCTTGGAGAGATAAACAAAGGGTGGGGGCCAGTAAGAGCAGTTATGAGCAATGAATCAGCGATGATCGGAGGTGCAAGCGGAGACAACCCTTCACAATTAATAGAACTTGCCCAAAGCTTAGACAAACTCGCAGAACCTGTTATACGGCAAAAGCTCGCAATAATTTATACAAGAAACAAACTTCTTAAACTAATGAGTGAAAAAATCTCATTCGCAGTAAGAAATGGTCAAATGCCACCAGTTCACCCATCAGTAGTAAAGCTTTTTGTCGCTCAAAACCGAAGACTTGAAGGCGACCTTGCCCAAGAAATTCTTGGTGCCGCAGGAGTAACAGTCACACACAAGGCAAGCGAATGGGCAATGGAAGTCCTACATTCAAGGTATCCAATTTCTATAGGTGGCGGGACAGATGAAGTCCACCACAACAACCTTGGAGAACAGGCATTAGGTTTACCAAGAGATATTCGTGTTGATAGGGGAATTCCATGGAAGGACATACCAAAAGGTTGATAAGTGAGAATTTGTATGCGCACATCCATTTCGAACGGGTACCAGCGCTCGAAGGGAAGGAACGACGCCCTGAAATTATCGCTATAGATGCGATGGGGGACCAGACACCGCTTATGAAGCTACGTGGGATTACCGATTTCACTCCTGCTTTCTCTGGTATCACCTGGACAACATCCCCTGAAATTAGTGGAGACCTAGGGTTTGCAGTGAAAAAAATTTACGGTTGGGCTGATAACTCACTACCTCTCAAAGGCACATATCGAGGCGTTAAACAGATCTCACTCGTGTGCCGTAAAGAAACTTTGGATCGAGAATCTTTCTATAATTCCTACATGGCACATACAGAAATTGCCCGAAACCATCATGGAATGCAAAATTACGCACAGAATGTTGACCTTGAACTCATATACGGTTCACACCCAGACGGCGTTGAGATAGATGGGATAAGCGAACTTTGGTTTGCGAGTGAAAGAAATTGGGAACATCAGTTCTACCTCCATTCAAATAGTGCCGAAATTATTGGGAAAGACACGAAAACCTTTATTGATTTTCGCAAAACAGAATCAATTATGGTTTCCGAAACCAGATTTAGGAGCAATCAGAATGGCTAACCCTCTACCAATTAAACCAGAACTAGATCCCAAGACTCTAGAAATTATGATGAGCCGTCTTAAGAGTACGAAATGGCCTGATGTAATTGGTGAAGATAGTTGGGAGTACGGAGTTCCTAGAGGCTGGATGGAAGATATGGTCAATTACTGGATTTCTGACTGGGATTGGAACTCTGCGTTCTCTGAAATGAACCAATGGGACCACTATTTAGTAAACGTAGACGGAATCCCCATTCATTACCTCCACGCACCTGGCAAAGGACCAAACCCGAAACCCCTTATCCTTACACATGGATGGCCGTGGACCTTCTGGGACTTCAAAGACACGATTGGACCTCTCAGCGACCCAGAGAAATACGGAGGAAATCCTGAAGACAGTTTTGACGTTTATGTCCCTTCTTTACCTGGGTTCATTTTCTCTCAACCTCTCCCTGAATCAGGGGTTGATGTGAAGAGAGTAGCTGGGCTTTGGAAGACGCTAATGACCGAAATACTGGGATATGAACGATTCTGTGCACATGGAGGAGATTGGGTTGCTCTCGTGACCGCTCATCTATCCCATGAGCACTCACAGTCGCTTATAGGAGCACATATGAGCCTGAGTGTAATTACTGGAATAAATAGAAGGACCCATCCAGATGAAGCATGGGGCGAGGACGAAGAATGGAAGATCAAACGAAGCAAGGAAGTAGAGAACACAATTCGTTCCCACGTCACAACACACTTATTAGATCCACAGACTTTGGCCTATGGTTTAACAGACTCCCCAGTAGCTACAGCGTCTTGGATCTGGGAAAGACGACGGAACTGGAGTGATAACTCAGGAAATGTTGAAGAATCATTTTCCCGTGAGCATTTATGCACCACCGCATCCTTGTACTGGTGTACCGGCTCAATAGGTTCATCTCTGCGGATCTATCATGAGCATTTCAAAAAACCATGGCCACTAGCTCACGATCGGATCCCCCGTTTGGAAGCCCCATCCGCTGTGGCTGTTTTCCCAAAAGATGTGGTCCACTTACCAAAGTCAACCCTTGAAACCTACTGCGACCTCCGCCAATACACTGTTATGCCCGAAGGTGGCCACTTTGCAGCAGCTGAGAAACCAGAACTAGCTGTAACCGATCTCCGCAATTTCTTCAGAGATTTATAACTCGATTATATTTCTCTTAGCTTCGCTGAAGAAGCTTCAAGTAAACCATCAATACGGATTTTGAAACCTGCCATTTCGTCACCAATATCTTTATCTCCCATTGCACCCGCTGTGAAACGAACGCGAACACCTTCAGTAATCGCTGCTAATCGCCAAAATTGGAATGCGATGTAATATGGTAAATCAGAAAGGTCCCTACCAGAAAACTTTTCGTACATAGCAGCTACTTCATCGGGATGGGTATAACCCTCGGCAAGCGTCGGCGCCTCATTCATAAGTGCTTTTGCGCTGCCCTTCTCTCCCCACCACATCAACATGCCTCCCAGATCGGCGAGTACATCGCCAAGCGTACACAACTCCCAATCAAGGACTGCAGCAACTCGATTATCCAAGCCGATCATGCAGTTGTCTAAACGATAATCACCATGGGCGATTCCATACCCAATTTGAGTTGGTATCCGACCTTCAAGGTGCTTATGCAATTCATTAAATAAAGGAAGGGAGCGGTCAGAACCCTCATCTACCTGCCGCTTCCACCTCCGCAATTGACGAGCAATATAATCTTCTCGTTTGCCAAGCTCGCCAAGTCCTACTACTTCGGGGTCGACTTTATGAAGAGTAGCTAGAACCTCAACGAGTGATTCACTCTGAATTTTCCGTTCATCCGGAGAGAATTGTTGAGCATCTGCCAAGTCTTTGATGATATTTCCCCGAACGAAATCCATAACAAAGAAAGAGGCACCAGTTACTGCCTCATCTTCACACATCCCAATAACTCCCGGTACGGGTACGTTACTCTTGCCAAGAGCCGAGATAATTTTGTGCTCTCTACTCATGTCATGGGCTGAAGCAAGTACATGGCCAGTGGGTGGGCGTCGAAGAATCCATTTAGTGTTACTTTCATCTTCAAGAACGTACGTCAGATTCGAACGTCCATGAGTAACGATTTCAAAACTTAATTCACCTGTGACATTAGTTCGATCAGCAAGCCAGTTGGACACATTCGCTTCATTAATCCCCGCGTTCTTACCTTCTCCCATTGCTGCAGCGTAGATCGGATTTACTCCGATAGGAAAATTCCATAAGATGAATAACTCAAAAAATAAAGGATTTGATATTGTCTTATAAAAATGTTTCTTTTGAGATAGCCTTCTACCTTTAAGATCAGGAGTTAATTCATATGAGTACTGTTATTTCATACTGTTTCTTTGCACTATTTGCTTATGCTATAGGGTCTATTCCTGTCGCTTACCTCATAGGTCGAAAGGTTCGAAACATTGATGTCCGTGATGTTGGGGAAGGTAATGTTGGAGCGAGAAATGTTTTTCATATTGTGGGATATGAGTGGGGATCAATTGTTTTTCTAGGAGATTTTGGGAAAGGAATAATTGTAGCAGCCACTGTTTCCCAGCAAAATAAATACGTCATCGCCCTGTCAGGCTTTTTTCTTCTCCTCGGGCACGGATTTCCAGTTTGGTTGAAATTTATTGGAGGAAAGGGACTTTCTCCAGTGGGTGGGTTTACAGCTACGTTATTGCCCATATCCTCAATGGTTGGTATCGGCCTTTCAGCGTTGGTTTGGTTAGCGCTAAGAAAATTCATGCCGACAACTGTTACTGTTATTGTTTGTGCAATAGGTCTCGCACCCTTCTTCGGGTATCCAAGTTCTCGCATACTCATTCCAATCGGTTTATTTGCTCTTGTCGGTTTAAAACGAAAAATTGATGAACCTAGGACGAAAAAGATTGAAGGTAGTAGCGAGTGGAATAGACTTACCGGTGGCATGATCTAGCTATATAGATTTTTGGAATTATGCAGGTGAAACTATGACTTGGGGATTTATCTTTGGCCGGTTCGTCACTTTGTTGCTGGTATGCCAATTAGGGCTTATCTTATGGAATCTTCGAGTTGTTCTCCGTCCGAAGAAAGTGAAATTGCATTCAAACAAGAAAGTGAGTTTACTTATTCCTGCTAGGAATGAGGAAGGATTCATCGGAGACTGCTTACGTTCGCTATTAATCCAGGATCACTCAAATGTGGAAATTATAGTTCTGGATGATCATTCAACGGATAGGACAAAATCAATTGTTGAGTCGGCCGGAGAAAGAGTGAGACTGATCTCAAGTACTCCCTTACCAGATGGGTGGACTGGAAAGAATTGGGCATGCCATCAACTCTCGCAACACGCGACTGGGGAAATCTTTTTTTTCATAGATGCTGATGCGGTCCTAGAGCCAATGGCTATCTCCTCCGTTCTCCAAGTGATGGAAGAGCAGAACGTTGACATGGTCGCTTCACTTCTCAGAAATAGAGGATCTTCTTTCGCGAGTAGAATCTTGTTGCCAATCATAAACCATGCCGTCCTAGCATTATTTCCTGCATCATTAGTTCACCGGAGTTCAAACCCGGACATTGCTTTAGCTTTTGGTCCTTTCATAGGGGTTAGTAGAAATGCGTACAATAAATCTGGCGGCCATGCCGCTCATCCAGCGCATATTGTTGATGATGTGCAGTTGGCTCGATCAGTAAAGGCCTCTGGCCATCATCAGCGCCTTATTAATGGCACTGATTTAGCCGCAACAACGTGGTATTCAGGGTTGGCCGACATCTGGAGAGGTTTCTCTAAAAATGCATACGGCGCTTTAAGTTACCGAACTTCTCTTTCATTGATTGTGGCTTTTTTGATATCACCTTTGCTCGCTCTCCCGTTTATACGATTATTAGCTGGATTTTTTGGTGCCCCTGTTCCAATGGAAGTTCTCTGGCAAGTGGTGCTTCTAGTCTTGGGGAGGTTTATTACTTCAACCATCGGTCGTGATCCTCTTTGGGGGGTTATCTTCCATCCATTTGCGATGCTCTTTTGGGGCGCAACCCTTTTTTGGTCAATGATCCTGTCCATAACGGGACAGGAAATTCAATGGAAAAGTCGTGGCTACACCACTAAACATCAACAAAGGAATAATCTCAGCGAAGAGAATTAAGGAAATACACTTCTCATAGAGAAGATGAATGTTCCTGAGGTAGTGACATTAATTACGTATTAAGGAGAAGTAATGTGGGGGAGTGATCCGACCAGAGTTTCCTCCACCTCCGCTTCTTGACCAGGGATGGTATGCGGACCCTACAGGGAGATATGAAGCAAGATTTTGGGATGGTAAAAAATGGACTGGCCATATTTCCCATTATGGGGCGACAGGATCAGACCCTATTGTTCGGGCACGATTTGACCGTCTCTGGATCCGTTTCCTAGGGCGCCTCGCGCTTTGGGCTTCGATGGGGTTAATCCTCTTTTTCTTAATAAGAGCTTTTTGGCCAGATGACATCAACGGTGACTCATTAAACAATGGATCAGAGTTAGAATTCACTACGGTTCAAGTATGGGCGGAATCAACTACTTTAGGGTCTAACAATCTTAGTGTTGGAGTGAAAGCGAAATGACGAGGACAATTTTAAGAAATATTGGAGTCTTTGTTTTCGGGGCTTTAACTGCGTTTGTTGGATTATTGGCTTGGGGAGATAATGGCGGAACAAATATAGATATTACTGCTTTTGAAGAAAGTTCAAATAATTTTCAAACAGAACCTACTCCAATTCCTCTGACACCAGTCGCTCCAGAATCAATTGCGCAAAATGCACCAATAGTTGCATTTGCAAATTATTCAGAAAACGGCGTAGTGCTAACTGGTGCTGTCAACGCTCAAGCGCTCGCTGATGCATTGATTGTCGCTTCAAATCAACTTGTTCCGGATGGAGCCGTGAGCGCAGAGTTTGAAATTTTGACGGGAGTTGATTTGTCGATAGTAAATCTGGAAATTTCAGGTCAGATACAAGACGAAATTGAGCGAACTCGCGTGTTGACGAAATTTGAAGCCTTGGGAGTAAATGTAATAGACCAACTCATTATTAAAGGCTCTCAAAGAACAGTATTTGAAGTTATGCGAGATACTCCTGAATTGAGTCAGGTTTACGATTTTTTCATAGCCGCCGGTATTAAAGAACAGGTAGGTGAAGAAATAGGGTCTATTACGGTTTTTGCTCCTACAAATTCAGCGATAGAAGCATTAGATATAGCTGCACTTCAAGAATTCGCTCAATTGGTGCAACTAAACGATATTCTTCAGTTCCATATTGCTTCAGAAATGTTGCTCTCTGACAGTTTCTTGGATGGGCTAACGTTGACAACTCTGAAAGGGGAAACACTAACAATTTTGGAAGTGAACGAAACGGAATACGCTATAGAAGGAGCATCCATTCTAAATACAGATATTGAGGCAGTGGGTGGAGTAATCCACGTCATTGACACTGTCTTGATTCCTGGAACCATAAAAACTGAGATTGCTTTAAATCAGATAGTAGGATCTGACCCAGTCCTTTTTGCAGTTGGCAGTCCGTTCATAGCTGAAAGCTCAAAATCAGTTTTAGAACGTATTGCTGAAATATTGATAGAGAACCCTGAAGGCAATCTTGAAGTTGAAGGGCATTCCGATACAGATGGCCCTGAAGATATAAATCTAGATCTAAGTAAGAGCAGGGCAGAGGCGGTTATGGAGTTCTTAATCTCGAAGGGGGTTGATCCTATTCGGATTAGTGCAGTTGGTTATGGAGAAACTCGACTAAAGGTAGATCCTGAAATCACTGCGCAGGACAGAGCCGACAACCGGAGAATTGAATTCAGGGTGGTGTTTGGGTCCTAATAAATTTTGACCCATTGAAGAGTTAGAGAGAACACGTAACACCTGTGCCTCCGAGACCACAGTAGCCATGGGGGTTTTTCCCAAGATATTGTTGATGATAATTTTCAGCAAAGTAAAAAATAGGTGCTTGTATAATTTCGGTAGTGATTTCTCCATACCCCTTCGCCCTAAGCTCTGTTTGGAAAACGCTTTTTGACTCTTGAGCACTTTCAACTTGCTGATTGTCAAAACAATAGATTCCGCTTCGATATTGTGTTCCAATATCGTTTCCCTGCCGCATTCCTTGGGTAGGGTCGTGATTCTCCCAGAAGACTTTTAACAGTTGATTGTAAGAAACCTTTGCGGGGTTAAATATTATTCTGACGACTTCATTATGACCTGTCAGTCCAGAGCAGACTTCTTCGTAGAGGGGATTCGGCGTGTATCCTCCGGCATATCCAACAGATGTAGTTGCGATGCCAGTAATTTCCCAGAATTTGCGCTCAGCCCCCCAGAAGCACCCCATGCCGAACATCGCTACGTTTTGCTTTCCTTCCGCTTCAGCAGTCTGGGATGTTTTTAGGACAAAGTGTTCATCGGAAATAGATATAGGGGTATTTCTTCCTGGCAAAGCCGACTCTTGGTCGGGCATCCGAGGAAGAAAAGGATCTCTAAGTCTCATTCGTTACCTCCCTCAAATTACCTTGTTGTCATAACTCCATTATCTAGAACAACTCTATCCCCTGCAAACGTTCTAAATTTGAACGTTCCTTCATCGTCCCATACATGGATTTCAAGGGTTTCACCCGGTATTACCGGTGAGCTAAACCGACCATCCATACTCTTAAATGCATGGGGGTCACCGTCACAGATGAGATGGACTAACCCTCTACCGGTAAAGCCGTACGTGCAGAGTCCGTGGAGAATTGGTTTAGGGAAACCACCTAAAGCAGCGAATGAGGGGTCAGAGTGCAACGGGTTTCGGTCTCCATTGAGGCGGTAAAGAAGTGCCTGGTCGGTTCTGGTCTCATAGGACGCAACAGAATCTGGGTCCCTATCGGGGAACTCAACCTTGTCTACTGGCCCTCGTTCACCTCCCCAACCCCCTTCATCTCTGAAAAACAGTTTGCTTATGTTTGTAAATAAAGGTTGACTATCTTCGGTGTCAGTCGCAGTCGTCTCAAGTATTACTAAAGCAGCTTTTCCTTTATCGTAGATATTGGAAATCTTGCTAGTGGATAAAATCCTAGCGCTTGTTGGAAGGGGTTTGTGAAGAATAATCCCTTGTTCCCCATGGACCATTTTTGAGTAGTTCACCTCACCTAATTCACTTAGAGGACCACGCCCACCTGTACCACCTAGAACTACGCACATCGTAGGTAGTGATTTCTGTTCAACGTCTTTTGTATTCTCGGTAGTGAATTCTAATTCAAAGCCCGTGGGGTCAGTCACACCAGCGCCAACCCCGAGACTGTATAGAAGACAGTCTTTGGAATCCCATGAACTTTCAAACGGTTCGCTCTCAACACCTATTGCATCCAAGTTAATAGCCATTTTTCCTCCTCTAGCCAAATTCATATTACTTCAAGCGGTTAAATAGTTCATCTCTAACGGGAGAACCATTCGGGTAAAGCTTGCAAGTAATTAATGCTGTGATCCTTTTCTTTTGAAAGAACTAAGTCAG
>JAYYZG010000034.1:0-19736 GCA_036687775.1 Actinomycetota bacterium | reverse complement strand
ATCAGCCCAGTACGGTTCACGTAACGTTCTCTTTAAGATCTTTCCAGTACCTGTTCGGGGAAGTTCATCAACGAAATCTATAGATTTAGGTCTCTTGTACCCAGCTAGCTTGTTATTGCATAAGAGTAGGATTTCACGAGTGAAGTCATCATTTCCCACGAAACTCTCCGAGCATTCAATTATTGCTTTAACTTCCTCTCCAAATTCTTCATTTGGGACTCCTATAACTGAAACATCAGCGACACCATCATATTCTGCGATTACGGCCTCTATTTCCGCAGGATAAATATTCACCCCACCTGAAATAATCATGTCAATTTTTCTATCTGAAAGCCAAAGGTACCCATCCTCATCTAGGTATCCGATATCTCCAGTGGTGAAGACCCCAGGCTCAAGATGAGCTTCTGCAGTTTTTTCAGGCGCTTTGTGGTATTCAAAGTCTGTGCCCATAAGGTTCCGGAAATAAAGGGTTCCGGAGGTATTGGCTTCAGCGACTCTTTGCCCAGCATCATCAACAACGATAACTTCCACCGTCTCAAGAGGTTTGCCGACGGAACCACCTTTTTGTATCCAGTCATCAGCGCGTATTGTTGAAATGAATGCACCCTCTGTGGAGCCGTAGTATTCATGAACCTTTGGCCCAAACCATTCCAGCATGGACTTTTTCCAAGATGCTGGGCAGGGTGCAGCTCCATGCCAAACGGCTTCTAGCGAAGCTCCGGAAAAACTATCTTTAACACTGGGGTCTGCATCAAGCATGCGTTTAAATTGGGTAGGGACTAGATGGATGTTTGTTATTTCTTCTGAATCGATAATTTTCACCGTTTCTGCCCCATCAAATTTATGACGCATTACGACAGAAGATCCGTTAATCATTGGCATAAAGGTAAACGCCCATTGTGCAGAGTGGTAAACAGGGCCCACAAGAAGGGATTTGCCTCCAACGGGCACATAATTTGCCATACTTCCTCCGATTAATTGCATTACTTCTGTTGGGATTTCCCCTCCACCAGAAAGCGACCCTCGCACCCCTTTGGGTCGTCCCGTTGTTCCTGATGTATAGAACATCGGACCTCCGAGAAGTTGCTCCTCTTGGGGAAGGTCATCAGTTGATGAACTTGCAAGGAACTCCTCGTAATCCGTTAGTCCATCACATTTTCCTCCAACGACAATGGATAAGTCAACCTTGTTTGCCCGATCATCAGAAAGAGCTTCTAAGGCAATGTCAGTAAATCGGCTACCAACGAGTAAAGCTTTGACATCGGCATCGTCAAGGACGTATGCCAACTCGTCTGCTACCCAATGCCAGTTGACGGGGACGTAGGTGACTCCTAAATGAGCTGCTGCTTGGAAGACTTCAAAGCACTCTCTTCGGTTGCCCATCATCATCGCGATCGTATCTCCGGGTCCAATCCCCGAACTTTTCAGACCATTAATTAAGCGACGGACTCTATTATCAAACTCTTGCCAAGTTGTAGACCCATACTCATCAGTGACAGCGATTTCTGAGCCTTTAGCTAAGACGATCTCATCAAGTAATTTTGGCATAGCTCCCCCTATTCAAAACAGTATTGCTCAAAAACAGTACTCGTAGATTACGAATCAAGCTACCTGACCGATAATCTGGTTCTCTTATCTGAGTTCCATAAGTCGTTTCATGCCGTTAATGGAAGCTTCTGCTGCTTGATCTATCGGGGCAGCCCATAATTCTTTTGAAGGAACCTCAAGCCCAATAGGGGCTTGACAATTCACGGCCCGAATTGCATCTAACATCTCAGTTAGCCGGAATTGCCCTTCGCCCGGAGGAACCCTTGTTCCTAAGGTGTCTGTGTAATAATCTTCGAAGACTTTTTCTGCAGGCCCATCGTTCCATTGAGTAGCTAAGATTTTCCCATCTGGAACTTTTAGAATGTCACTAACCTCATTTGTTGATCGAGTTAAATGCCAACTATCAAAGCAGAGACCACCATTTGAACGGTCGGCACGCTCAACTATTTCTGATGCCGTTGGTAAATCCTCTATATTGGTCATTTCTGGTACGGGTTCTAGACCAACTAGCAGTCCGTGTTCGGCTGCTCGATCACAGAGGCTAGCGAACCCTTCGGCAGCTTCCTTCAGAGTTCCCGTGTAGTCTCCGATTACCTGCACGTACCGGCATTCAAAACGATCGGCTATCTCCCAGACAGAAGATTCCATTGCTAAACATTGTTCAGAAGGGCCATTGGGAGAAGCCCATCCTCGAAGAGTCTCAATATTGGCAAGCCCAAGTCCACTAGTGCGAAGAGCTTGATCGAAGATCTCTATTTCAGAAGGGTTTGCCTTCATTTGACTCCATGCCCCTAGGTAAATTCCAATAGCATCAAACCCAGCTTTTTCAGCGGCAAAGACTCTTGCTGTCATTGATTCTTCTGGACTACGGCAAAAATAATCCCAAATGAAATCATCAGCCCCTAAATCACGAGCGTTTCTAATTCCACTCATAGAACCAGAAGACTCGAAGACGCTGACACAATATCGGCAAGGGCTAAAAACAGTGGCTTACCCTTCACGTTTGTGCTGGTAAAAATTGGCTTAGCGCGTCATCAGTAAAGTTCGCTATGTCGGCTCGGATGTCCTTACGAAATGGCCCTCGGACCTTAAATCCATGTGCCGCCACAACTGAAGCACCTCGGCCGTTCGCCCAATCACACAACCCTTTAAGCGAGTTATCTGGACTGATTTCGTACGTGACGAACAGGGCAACGTTTCTATGAGCGATATCTGGAAGAGTGTTGATTTTGTTTAACTGAGCAGGACGAGCTCCGAAACCAAAAAGTCCATCAGTCCAGGTTCCGATTACTAGAAGGTCAGAATTCAAAACAAATTGCGCATCGATCTCGGTAATGGGATAAACACCTACAGCTGAACCCTTGCCATGGAAATCCGCCGCGAGCGAATGAGCGAGTTTCTTAGTTCCTCCTCGTAAGGATTGGTACAGTATCGCAGTTTTCATTTTCCCCATTTCGTAAGCAATACGAACATAGCACTTTGGAGGAGAGGGCACGAGACTCAACCCTGATTCATGGGTAAGAGATTCCAATTATTTCAAAATTGAATCAAATCTTCGTTCTACCGAACTGTTTTCCGGAGGTTGGTCACCTTGCAGTCGACTCAACCAAGTAAGAGATACATATCCGTTAGCTACCGCCCCAACATCACTTTCTATAGATGTGGGAGGTATACGTTCTCCCCATTTCAGTTTGAGATGGAAAGAGCCTTCATGACCTAGTTTTGGTTCAATATTGACTTCCGTCATTTGACGGATTAGATCAGTACCTACTTGAGTGGAAACCCAACCGTTCATTTCCACTACTTCAAGATTTGGAACGTTAAGGTTTAGAACAGCGGGGTCCCTAGGAAGTGAGAGTGATAGTTCCTCAACCGCTAATGCTGCAATTTCTGCAGCACTATGCCATTTCTGGTTTCTGAGCATTTCTTCGATACCTTGTCCCATATATCCACCTTCATCAACGGCTTGGCTGACCGCTACGCCAGAGATACCTCCATTCCTTGCTGTTAGACAGGCTCCTATAGTGCCAGAGTGGTAAACCGACCGGCCGACATTAGCACCTGGGTTGATTCCCGAAACAACTAAGTCAAATGGACCTCCAAATGCTCCCAACCGCGCGAACATAACGCATAAGGCTGGGGGTCCAGTGATAGCCCATGCTTTTTCTATTCCTTCGATGTGTGCTTTATGGAGTTCAGGTCGGATTAGGTGAAGGGCACCGAAACTTGAGGAAGCTCCCGAATATTCACTATCCGGAGCGCCAATAACCACATCTCCAAAAGGCAACATTGCTCTCGCCAGAACATGCAGTCCGACTGAATCAATCCCATCGTCATTGGTAACGAAAATACGCATAGGCAGACATTACTTGTTCCTTCTCAAGAAGGTGATGACTCATTCTTAATAACGAATGAATTTAGATAACATAAACACTCAATCATGATGGCTCAAAAGAAGATTCAGTGCCCCTATTCTTGAAATATGAAATGGCGAAGCTTTGAGATCCCAGATAGTGAACTTGTCTTCCGATTCTCAACTTCTGGAGGACCGGGAGGTCAGCATGCTAATAAGGCGAACACCCGCGTTGAACTGGTTTGGGAAGTCTCTGAAACAATGTCATTCAGCACTGCAGATAAAAAAGTCTTAGAGCAGGAATTAGGCGCTACTATCCGAATAGTTGTGAATGAGTCTCGTTCTCAAACGCGAAATCGTGAAATAGCGCGTGAACGGCTATCAAAAAAAGTAGAGAAAGCCCTCCAAAGAAAATCAAAGCGGAAACCGACACGCCCAAGTCGTGCATCTAAAAAACGACGCCTAGAAAGTAAACGGAAAAGAGGGGACCTTAAACGACAGAGGCAATCGCCAAATCAGAACGACTTTTAGGTTAGAAAAAATTTGTCGAATGCAAGCTCGCCCAGAGGTTATCTGCGATGTATTTGTAGGCGTCATCATTTGGGTGGAATTTATCCTGCGCCCACATTCCTTCAGCTGTGGGCCAGTTCCACGCACCAAATAATTGAATGTCTCGTGCAAATGCCATTGTCTCAAAAACAGTGGCGATAGCTGACCGCCGTCCTTCTCTATTGGACTGTGAGACTCTGCTTAAATATGTGCCTTCGGGGAGTGATTCCATTAACGACTTTGCATCGCTTGCTATTCTGTCTGGGCCCCTTCTCCACATTATGTCATTGCTACCAATGATTGCTGAAACTAGGTCAGGCTTGAGGTGATGATCAGATATCAATGGAATTTGTAGTTTCGTTACATCAGAGAATCTAGCTCCACTCATTGATAGATTCAGCAATCTCCATTTCTGACCGGTCCGTTCTTCCAAACGATCCAAAATTATTGACACATAGCATGTTGACGGGTCTGATGACCCTATTCCTTGTGTCACAGAATCTCCAAGCGCTATCCATAAGGGTCCTTGGGTTTGTAAATTTTTCTGATTCCAGTTATCCCAATATTGCGCACGTGGTTCAACTGTTGAATTTATTAGTGTTATGCCTTGAGAAAAGCGCCCGGCAAGCCTAGAAAGATCTATCCTCCTCTTTTGCCTTCGGAGTGGGGGGAGTTCCATAGCATTCATACCAACAATGTGATTTTTATTCAGTTATGCCAAATCTCTCAAGACCCCATCCCCTGATAGCGTTTCCACGCATCAGTTTATAGATCTCTTCGTTGTTCAATCCAGCGTTCGTAACGATTGAAGTCGCAACTTCCTTAGTGTGAGGAAATGTTGAATCGGCATGAGGGTAATCGACTTCAAAGCATATTTGATCCATTCCGATTAGGTCACGATTCAGAAGACCGACTTCATCATCAAAGATGCACCCATAAATATGGTCAGGGATATAGGAGGAAGGTTGATTGGGGAGCATCACCCCAAAATCTGAAGAATTATCTCTTTCTTCCCAAAGTTTATCCATTCTTTCTATAACGTATGGCATCCATCCGACCTGACCCTCAGCGTAAGCGATGCGAAGATTTGGAAAGCGATCAAATACGCCGGAGAGAATGTAATCACAGAACGATCCCATTGCGTTAGAGAAAGTGATAGTTGAACTTACAGCGAATGGGGCATCAGGTGACGTAGCAGGCATTTTGGAACTTGATCCAATATGCATGTTGAGAATAGTTTCGGTTTCAGCACATGCTTGGAAGACCGGATCCCAATGACGGTCTGGAGAATGTATTGAAGGGAGCCCTAATGGGTAAGGGTTTTCTGTAAACGCAATCGCATGACTTCCTTTATTTGCGCACCGGCGTATTTCTTCAGCAGCAAGGGCAGGATCCCACAGAGGCACGATAGTCATAGGGATTAAGCGCCCTTTTCCGTCACCGCTGCACCATTCATCAATCATCCAGTCGTTGTATGCTTGCACGCAAAGAAATGCTAAATCTTTGTCTTGGCGTTCAAGAAAAGCTTGACCACAGAATCTAGGGAGAACATTAGGGAAGTTAACTGAAGCTTCAACATGGTTCGCATCCATATCTTCAAGCCGTTCTTTCTGTTTCCAGCACCCGGGTCGAATTTGGTCAAAAGTCACAGGTGTGACATCAAGACTCTCAAACCCTACCGCTGCAGAGAGTTTAGGGAAGGGATAAACAAGATCATCGTAGATCCACCAATCGCACTCTTCCCCGTCTTTAACTCCTTTTTCGTATGAGAAAATTCCTCCCTCAAAATTAAAAATGGCCCTATCTCTCTCTACGCGGGGTCCACGGTCCTTGTACTTTGCAGGAAGTCGTTCAGTCCATAGATCCGGTGGTTCAACCACATGGTCATCCACTGAAATAATTTTTGGGATTTCAATCATTTGGTCTCCTATGTAGTTCAGAATAGCGAAAAAACCCGATTCAGGAAATTCACCGGGTATCTGCTATGGCTCGTTGGTCGGGTTAGTTTGAGATTTGACTTCAGTTATTAGGTTCTCTAGCTCCGAAGCGCTAGCCACGTCATCTAAACGTAGACGAATAGCTGCGAGTTCTCTAGTGAGGAATTCGCTATCTGACAGGATCCGACTATTAACTTCTCGATCTCTTTCGGCCAAGGCCCTATCTCTTGCATCTTGGCGATGTTGGGCTAGAAGGATAAGAGGAGCGGCGTAAGCAGCTTCAATGCTGAAGAGAAGGTTTAAGAGGATAAAAGGGTATTCATCCCAGAGGCCTTTAGAACCAGCGATGGCATTCAATGTAATCCAAGCGATCACAACGAGCGTTTGAATAATAAGAAATTTTCCTCCACCCATAAAACGAGCGACACCTTCGGACCATCTCCCGACCGTATCGCGGTCATAGTTGGAACCAAGAGAACGTCCAACTACCCCAGGCGTAGTGACTGTTTCATCACGGATTTTCATGACGATGCCCCTTCAGTTAGTCGAATAATTACATCATCAACCGTTACGACTCCAACGAGGCGATGCAGTGCATCAACGACAGCCACAGCTAGAAGGTCATATCTAGCGAGTAAAGCCGCCACTTCTCTCTCAGAAGTGTCGGGTTGAAGCGTTGGCTCATCTCGGTCAATGCAATCTCCAACCAAACACGTCGGAGGTTCACGGAGTAACCGAGGTAGGGTAACACTTCCAAGGAACTTGCCTGTTGGTGCCTGCGTAGGGGATTCAGCCACAAATAATCTAACAGATATTGCTGGAGGAAGATCAGTGTCACGCAGTCGCGCGATAGCATCCGCAACGCTTGCTTCAGGTGTCAAAACAATTGCTTCAGGAGTCATCATTCCACCGGCAGTGTCTTCGTTGTAGCTCAACAGTGACCGAATTTGAAGAACGATTTCTGGATCCATTTGAGCTAATAGGGTTTCTCTTTGTGCAGGTTCAAGTTCTTTGAGAAGATCAATTTCGTCATCAATCTCCATTTCTCCTAGAACTTCAATCGCATCAGCTGTATCAAGTTTATTAAGAATCTCAGCTTGCTCACTTTCGGGTAGTTCTTCAAGCAAGTCTGCAAGACGGCTTGCTTCAAGAGCTGCTGTTAATTGGGATCTGCGGCCTTCAGGAATTGCTTGGATCGCTTCAGCTGCATCAGCTTTGTGGAGTTCCCGCAAACGTGCCAAGTCGCCAGAGACAGGATCAGGGCTGAACGTTTCAGCTACATTATCCCAGGTTGTTATATCAAGGTTTTTTCTCCGTAATCTTCCACCTAATGCAAATGCAACTTGGTAGGTCAGCCATTTCCCATCGTTGAAGTTGTTTTCGCTGAAACCAACATCTCTTATAATTTGTTCGTTTGTTTCCGTCCCATATACGTCTTCGCTGAGGAGGAGTTCTCCGGGACGTCGTTTGAAAATTCTGAGATCAAGAGTTCCTCCGCGAAGGTGCAACCCATCCCTGTCAACAGCATCCACTCGCGCTTCGTGAACGAAAATGAGTCTCCTATCAACAACTGCGAGGAATCCACGTAGGTAAAGCTTATTTCCGATTGCTGCAGGGACTAGCAAAAGGTCTTGAATAGAGCCAAGAGTACTTCCATCAGCATCAAATAAAGAGCGTTTGATTAAACGTGAACCCCAAAGCACCTGAGGGTTATCAACTAATGCAGTATCAATATCATGTTGTAGGTCTTGATCAGTCATGGTTTTTCCCTCCACTTCTAGATTAGGAGAGGAATTGGGCCCTTGCGGTTATTTACCAAGTCTTCATTAAAGGAAGAGAGAATAGCTGTTGTTGATAAAGGAATTCGTATTTGGGGATCTCCCTAGAATCAAATCATTGGGTAATCTAGGTTCATGAGCGAATGGGTAACTATTAAAGGTCAGATAATAGCCCATAAGGGGAACTCGTCAGCTTTCCCGGAGAACACCAGAGCGTCAATACTTTCAGCGATTGAACTTGGCTGCGGTGTTGTTGAAGTTGATGTTTCAGCAACAAGGGATGGATTTTCCGTAGCTTTGCATGGGCCAAGCTTGGGCGAGACGACTTCCGGAGTAGGGAAAATTGCGGAAACTGATTGGGATGATATTAAGGCATTAAAAGTGAAGTCTCCAGATGGACAGTTTTCAACTGAGTCAGTTCCCTTGATTGAGGAATTGTTAAAGGAATTCTCTGAAAGTACGAAATGGAACCTTGACCTGAAATCTGGTCCACCCAATGGCAGATTAGTTGCCACAATTAGACAATTGGGTATTCAAGAAAAAGTTATCTTTTCAGGGTTGACAGCCAAAGACGTAAAAAAAGTTTTAGCGGCAGATCCCGAATTGAATGTCTTGGTCAATCTCTCTCGAGTTGATCTCCTTCTTTTAAGGTTGCGACTTTTTGATAAAATCTATCTTCGTCTTCGCTTCAGATCCCTAAAGAGCCTTCCAAATGTTATTGGATTAAATACTAATTACCGGTTCCTAACAGAAAGAATTATCAAAATAATCCATGCATTGGGTTTAGAAGTTTGGGTTTTTACTGTTGATGATGAAGCAGTAATGAATTCTTTATTCGCAACAGAGGTCAATTCAATAACCACTAATAGGCCAATGGAATTAATCCGGGCATTTCAATTGAAGTGAGATAGTAACTATCTCGCTGTTAGGCTATTCTCGCAATGCCTTGCAAAAACTAAGGAGATTAGCATGGGAGAGTTTGTCAATATTGAAATTGATGGGGATACCGGAGTTGCAACAATAAGGATTGAGCGCCCCCCGATGAATGCAATAAGTATGCAGTTAACTGCCGAATTGCATGAAGCCGCGAACAGCCTGGCAACTAATGAATCCGTCGGAGCTGTTGTAGTTTGGGGTGGGCCAAAGATCTTTGCTGCTGGAGCGGACATTAAAGAGTTCCCTGCCATTAAAGACAAAGAGGAGGCAGTTGAGTTTTCCATGAATCTACATAATGCTTTGTTGGCATTAGAAAATCTTCCGCAAATTACTATTAGTGCAGTTAATGGGTATGCGCTTGGGGGAGGTTGTGAACTCGCTATGGCAACTGACTTTCGTTTCGCCGGTGAGAGAGCGGTTTTCGGTCAGCCAGAAGTTCTTTTAGGTATTCTCCCTGGTGCTGGTGGAACGCAACGATTGATGCGGTTAGTTGGGATTACAAAAGCTAAAGAAATTAATTACTCGGGTCGACAAGTTAAAGCAGTTGAAGCAGAACAGATCGGACTTGTTTCGGCTGTCTTCCCAGACGAGGAATGTTACCCGAAGGCAATCGAAGCAGCTGAAGAGTACGCGAAGGGTCCTAAATCTCTTCAGTTTATTAAACGGGCGATGATGCAAGGTCTTTCAATGCCCTTAGAGGAAGCCGTTAAAGTTGAAGCGGAGGCATTCGGCGATTGTTTTGAGACAGAGGATCGTTTAGTTGGTGTGCAAAGCTTTATTGAACATGGGCCCGGGAAAGCAGAATTTAATCGGAAATGAGATAGATAGTGTCCTTACATCCGAAACCTCGGGATTTAAAAACAATCCGTACTGAAGACCCTATTGAGCTTTCTTCAAAAGTCATTGATGAAGGCACAGCAACTGAGCCCACCAACCGAGTGACGAACCAATTAAGCGTCATTGATGAGGGCATCGCCGTTATTGAGTCTTTTAGTCATATGGTCGTTTTCAAAACCGATGATGGACTTGTTACCTTCGATGCAAGTGGTGAGCTAAGCGGGGTTGCCGTTGTTAATTCCTTACGTGAGTGGAGTACAGATGAGATTCACTCTTTGGTATATACCCACGGGCATCTAGACCATGTTGGTGGCTCCGGTGCAATTATTGCTGACGCCGAAGATCGTAATTATCGCCATCCGACAGTATTCGGCCATGAAAATGTTCCACAGAGACTTCAGCGTTATCAGCAGACAAATAATTGGAATACGTTAATCAATCGCAGGCAATTTGGTGGAGTGTCTCCAAAGCATGGGATGGGGCTGACATCAGATTCTCCTTTATTTGTGCCAGAGGGAACTGTTTGGCCTGATGTCGTATATCAAGATGAGATGAAATTATCAGTCGGCGGTCTCAATATAGAATTTAATCATGGAAAGGGAGAGACCGATGACCACACATGGGCTTGGATCCCTTCACGAAAGACTCTCGTAACTGGCGATCTTGTTATTTGGGTGTTCCCAAATGCGGGAAATCCACAGAAAGTTCAACGGTACCCGCTTGAATGGGCGGCCGCGCTTAGGCAAATGATGGCCTTTGATGCTGAATTACTTCTGCCCGCCCATGGACTGCCAATTTCAGGGAAAGACCGAATAAATCGTGTGCTTGGAGATATTGCCGATGTCTTAGAGAAATTAGTTTCTGACACTTTGGAGCTCATGAATAGAGGCGAGCAATTAAATAGCATTGTTCACGAGGTAAAAGTTGACAAAGATATGTTAGAACTTCCATGGCTGAAGCCACTTTACGATGAACCTGAATTTGTAGTTAGAAATATCTGGCGAAAGTACGGAGGATGGTGGGATGCTGACCCTGCTTCTCTGAAGCCATCACCTCAAAAAGTCCTAGCAGAAGAACTTGCTTTTCTCTCTGGAGGAGTTGAGAAACTTGTTGAACGTGCACAATCGTTAGCATCTAACGGTGATTTACGACTTGCATGTCATCTGATCGAGTTTGCTGCAGAGGCTTCTCCAGAGAACAAAATAGTCCATGGGGCACGAGCTGAAATTTATCGTTTGCGGAGATCTACTGAGAGTAGCTTGATGAGCAAAGGTATTTTTGCTGCTGCGATGAGGGAATCTGAAGAGATAGCGAAATCTGTGCCGGATCAAGAACATTGATTGAAGAGGGAAGCTCTCTTGGCCGAGTTCCAAGAAAAGTAAAAATCCTTTTAACAGCTTCATTCTTCTCTGCTTTAGCAACCGTAGGGCAGATTACGATAGTTGGAAAACAGGTTTACGACATGACCGGTAGCGAACTTAATCTTGGTTTGCTTGGGCTTGCTGAATTCCTTCCGTTAGCTCTTCTCTCTCCGTTTACTGGCCCAATCGCTGACCGATTTGATAGGAGGAAGGTTTTTAGTCTTGCGTTATTGGCAGAAGCGCTTACATCATTCCTGTTGTTTCTATATGTTGCTTCTGAACCGAACTCGGTTCTTCCAATCTTTGGTTTAATAGCCCTTTTCGGAGTTGCAAGAGCCTTCGCTATGCCAGCTAGCCGTGCCTTACCTATTGATTGGGCTCCTGATGATGTCGTTGAAAGGGTCGTTGCTTTGAAATCGGTTGCATTTCAAGCAGGGATAATTGTAGGACCAGCCCTATTCGGATTCATATTTGTAGCTGGGGCATCATTCCCGTATCTCGCTGCTGTTATTTCCTACTTGATAGCGAATTTATTACTGCTAACAGTTGGTCCTTCTTCGATAAAGAGGTTAGCTACGACGGGTGGTCGTCAAGCATTTCGCGATGCTCTTGAAGGATTGAAATTTATAAGGAAAAGCCCAGTCCTATATGGCGCTATCTCTCTCGACCTTATCGCCGTCCTTTTCGGAGGAGCCGTAGCATTGCTACCAGCTATAGCTGAAGACCGACTCGGAGTTGGAGCGGTCGGACTAGGTTGGCTTCGCGCTGGCGTTGGTATCGGAGCGACCTTAGTAGCGGTGACGCTTTCGGTACGTCCGCTTCGCAGGCATATCGGTAAATCACTTCTCACAGCTGTCGCTGTTTTCGGTTGTGGAACAATTGTTCTTGGCTTAGCAACAAATTTTGTTGTTGCTTTCGTCGCTCTGATGGTCCTCGCAGGCGCGGATGCAGTCTCGGTGTATATACGAGCAAGCCTTGTTCCGTTAGCCACTCCAGAACAAATGCGAGGTCGGGTCTTGGCAGTAGAAGGAGTTTTTATCGGTGCTTCAAATGAGCTAGGTGCAGTTGAATCTGGGTTAACAGCAGCGGCATTTGGACTTGTTGGAGCAATTCTCTTCGGAGGAGTCGGAACATTGGCAGTTGTCGTTATCTGGTGGCGATTCTTCCCAGCGTTGCGTAATGTGCAGAATTTTTCAGAAGTGAAACCAGATTCAAGCTAATCCGCATTAAGAAAGGATTTTTGAGAACCACGCATCTCGCCGTTCCGTGAACAACTCTACGTACTGGGAAGGGAACCAAGTGAAGGCATGGGGTGCTCTTGGGAAAACATCAATTTCACAACTATTCCCAGCGACGCGCCACCGATTTGCTAGAAACAATGTGTCATCAAGGAGGTGATCAGAAGAACCAACACAGAAATACGCTGGCACAAGTTCCCTCAAATCAGCATATGTCGGGGAAACAGAAGGGTCACGACGGTCTTCTAAGCCCATCCCCGGAAGATACAATCCCACCATAAGTTCAATTATTTCTGGAGATAGAACATCAAAGTCATCAACGATTGGACGCTTCCCTAGCTGAGACGGTGATTGGCTCCAATCAAAAACGCCAAAGACAAGATTTGCTCCTAGAAACCGATTTATTGCTGCGCTACCCTCTGATTCTTTTACTCGAAGCAATGTCAACGCGGCGAGGTAAGCTCCAGCTGATTCACCACCGATCAATAAATTCTTAGTTCCGAATTTGGCTACACTATTTTCCAATAACCATGTGGCTACAGCGAAACAATCATCAGGACCTGCTGGGAATGGGAACTCTGGTGCGAGCCGGTAATCAACTGAAACTACCGATAGATCAAACGTAGTAGATAAGTGACGGTTCTCTGTATCCGCCATAAAGGCACTCCCAGTAACCATTCCACCCCCATGAAAATGTAAGTACACTCCCTGAGATTTTGTATTTGGAATCATTACGCGACAAGGAACGCCATTTATTTCAATCTCTTCAACGTGCTGATCAAGTGGACTCGGGGTCGCGGCAAGGTTTTCTCGTATCTGATTGACGTATTCTTTCGCTGAAAGAGATGGACTCGCATCATTATTGGTCTCACTGGGAGAGGGTTGAAACTCCTTCAGTAACTTTTGTAGTTCGTCACCGTACGCATCCCAATCCTCTGGCCAAAGATTCATGACTCTCCCTCTCGTTGGCTATTCTTTCAAATTTAAAGCGATTTGAGAAATCAGGTCTATGGGAGCATTGCACCAAATGGCACAGGGTAGTGGCAGAATGTGCATATGGATGACCCGTCAGAGCAACAGAGCAACCCCATGTCTTTATCCGACTCAGCTATGTGGTCATTTTTTATTCAAGAACTAAGCGATAAAGAGCTAAGTCAATTGCAGATAGAAATGCAAAATGAGGTTAGGCGTAGAGCTATTCAATCCGGCGACCACGATGCCATCATTAAAGAGGCATTTGAAATAGGGTTTGAACGATCAGGGCTAGGGGTAATGCCGTGGATCGAAGGTCAATTAGTTATTTGCCCTGGATCTCTGATTTCAAGAAACTCGACAAATCATCGTTGCCGTTTCGTGAGCATCAATGAAGAATGGGTTTGGCAGTCAGGGCATTTAATCACAGAGACTAAACGACCTAGCCCTGGAACTGGCAAGGGATTCCGAGCTATAGCGCTTATCCCAGTGATAGAAGGATTAGAGATTGATATCGTGAGCGGGAAAATGCAATCCGGCCAGCACCGTGCAGAGAAAGTTATATCGTTTGAGATTCTAGAGGGTGAACTTTCAGAAGTGAGCCAACGCGTAATCCCCGTTGATGGGATGCATCATTAGTCGGCTTAGGCTGCACCTCTGGGAATTCCATGGAAAGGGGAACCAGCATCTTGGTATTTCTGGTAAAGATCAAAGAATTCTTCACCAAATGGATCTCCACCCCGCAAAGGCATGCTCGCTCGGACAATAGTGAAATCAAGCGGAGCTAGTTCGGCGGCTTTATCAAAATGCAGATCTGCTTCGCTTAGTTGATTTTCTCGCCTTAGGTGAACTGCAACCCTGAAATGAAGTCTGGCTTGGATTTCCTCTTCAGAGAGATCAGGGACAACATAAGAAGCATCTCTAGGCAACGTTCCATCTTGCACCCAGTCTCGGACCTGTTGCATATGGGTTTCTCTGCTAATCCCAGTTATCTCTGTAAAAGTGTCAGTCCCAAATTCACTTGCTGCTGGTCGAGAAATTATTCCTGCTTCATCTATCCAAATTACGGATGGGACGTTACTTATTGCGTAAAGTTCGGTAAGAATATGGTCTTTGTCCATAAGGACCGGATAGGTGATGTCTTCTGCGAGTTCTTGAATAGCTTCGATGTTTTCATCTATAGCTACTGCTACGACCATGAAACCTTGATCGGAAAGTTCTTCGTGGAGTTCCTGCCAGCCTGGCAGGTCAAATGCGCACCCTCACCAACTAGAAAATGCGACAAGGAGACGCTTCTTCCCTACCCAGTCAGACATGGATCGATCAATTCCTGAGATATCTGGAAGCGTAAAGTTCGGAGCAACACGGTCTTTCAACGCTTTTGATCGCACATCGTGTGCTTGGCCAATTGCTATCATGCCAACCTCTGGTGCGGAAAGACTGGGATGGCCAACGAGGGTAGCTACGTCTTTGAGATTCATGGAGTCGCCTTCGCCAAAATTAACACTGTCTCCAATGGGAATACATGCATCGTTTTTGCAGAGGCCTTCAGGTTTGACTTGCCATCCGAGAACTGTTTCAAGATCCTCAGGAGTCACGTAAGGTTCATCATCTATCCAAGCCCCTTGCAAAGCAGTTGTTTCTTGTGAAAGGACAATAACTTCATCTAGTTTTCCCATGTTTATCTCCTTAGGGTTTCAGGGTCAATCGCAAAGAGCGAATTGGATCCACTTGTTGTAGAAGCCAACAGCCCATTTACTTGCGGTAATAGTTGTTGGCTAAAGAATCTAGCAGTTTCTATTTTTGCTTGGAGGAAATCTTCCTTTCCAGTACTCTCATCAAGAAGTTCCTGCGCTCGAAGTGCTGATTTCGCTAAAAGCCAACCACCGACGGTAGTTCCGAACATGCGCAAGTAGGGGGTTGCACCGGCAAGTCCTGCGTCAGTGTTTCCGCCACCGTTCTCCAAAAGCCATTCGCTAGCTGATTTGAGACTTTGGTGTGCTTCTTTTAGTTGTTCACCAATTTCCTCTAAATCATTCTCCATTAGTTTTTTTGTAGTTTCATCAATTTGATCAAGTAGTTCAAATACGACTTCGCCGTTGCGCATACCTAATTTGCGTCCGACAAGATCAATTGCTTGAATCCCGTTAGTGCCTTCGTAAATTCCGGCGATTCGGATATCTCGGTAATGTTGGGCTGCTCCGGTTTCTTCAACAAACCCCATTCCTCCATGTATCTGGATCCCTAAGCTCGTCATCTCATTACCTAGATCTGTGCACCAGCCTTTCGAAAGGGGGGTTAGGAGGTCAGTTAACTCTTTCCCTTGCTCTCGTTCAGATTCGTCTGGATGATTTTGGGCAATGTCAATAGCCTTTGCGTTGAGGTAAATTAAACAGCGCATAGCTTCTATGTAGGCTTTCATCGTCATCAACATTCGTCTCACATCTGGATGTTCAATTATCAACGCTGATTCTCCCTTCGGAGTATCAGCACGTCTTCCTTGACGTCTTTCTAATGCGTATTCCAAGGCTTGTTGGTATGCGCGATCAGTGACTGCGAGTCCTTCCAACCCAACAGCAAGGCGTGCCTGGTTCATCATCGTGAACATGTAGCGCATGCCAGAATTCTCATCCCCGATAAGGTAACCTTCGGCCCCTCCATTATCGCCAAATTGCAGAACGCAGGTCGGTGAAGCATGGATACCAAGTTTGTGTTCAATTGACAGACATTTCACGTCATTCTTTTCACCTAAACTTCCATCCTCGTTCACAATAAATTTTGGGACGACGAAAAGGCTAATGCCTTTCGTTCCAGGAGGGGCGTCTGGTGTTCTAGCTAAAACTAGGTGAATAATATTCTCGGTAAGGTCATGCTCGCCCCAGGTAATGTAGATTTTTTGTCCGCTGATGAGATAAGTTCCATCTTCTTGCAACTCTGCTTTCGTTGTAAGAGCGCCAACATCAGATCCAGCTTGTGGTTCGGTTAGGTTCATTGTCCCAGCCCATTCGCCGGTAATTAATTTAGGCAACCATGCAAGTTTCTGGCTTTGGTCTCCATGTGCTGCAAGCGCATGAATGGATCCTTGTGTCAACATTGGGTTCAACGACAGTGCCATGTTGGCAGCTGTAAGCATTTCGGTCACAGCGATTCCTACCAGCCATGGGAATCCTCCGCCACCGTATTCGGGATCAAAACTGATAGCACCCCAACCTGAATTAACGTATTGTGCGTAGGCTTCTTTAAAGCCTGTTGGAGTAGAGACAGTACCATCCTGATCTAAAGTGCTTCCTTCTGAATCCCCGACCTTATTAGTGGGCGAAATAACTTCATTGAAGAACCGTCCTGCTTCGTCAAGGATGTCATCAAGGGATTCAAGACCGACCTCAGCGAAAAGAGGGAAATTGGTTAGGGAGGAAACGTCGACAACCTCCTTAAGGGCAAATTTCATATCATCTAATGGAGGAGAGTATTCACTCATAGATCCCTTTCTGGAAGTAGTAAATTGAGCTTAGTTCTTCCATGATGCTACCCACACGATTAGACGCCCGACTCGCTGAAACAATAATTTATTGAGTTTCATAGTTTAAGGCAAAAGAACTTACGCTCTTCTCGCATATTATTATGAGGTCATGAAGTTACTTAATTTCATAGAGATCGGTGATGCAATTGAGCGATAAATCAGGAGAGAAGGCCCTTCACGATGTGAAAATATTTGATTCAGGAAAGTTTCTTGGGTACTTCTCCTTGTCAATAGATAAAGGCGAAGCTTTAACAAGTGATTCTTGGAAGGGTCATATTCAAGGTTCGGATTACCTGGTCTGGGGTCTCAATCATAGAAAAGTAGTTTTGCAATTTGAAGACGGGACACAAATAGCTGTTGTTGTTCGTTCGGGTGGACGAATCGTTCCTGCGAACAGTCGCAGAAAGTCTTAATCGTTAAGAAGGGAATTCATGATTGATTTTGCGGCCTCCGCTGGTGAGGTAGTTCTATCAAGGACGGCATCAATCTTTGCTTGACCAAATTCGGTAGCAAGGACTTCTTTGGCTGCTGCCCCAATCAGTAATTCGACGCGATTCTGTATTTCCATCAAAGTTCTTTGTTCCTGACGAACCTTGATGGAGCCTGTACTTTTAAGATGGTTAGCGTGATTTTCTATCGCTTCTATAATTTCTAGGGATCCGGTTCCTTCTAAAGAATTCGCCATAATAATAGGTGGCCGGTAGCCAGTTTTTTCCTCAAGACCAGAAATGTGTCCGAGGTCAAGCATGAGATCTAAATCTCTTCTTGCATCGTTGGCTCCAGGCCTGTCTGACTTGTTTACAACGAAAATATCCGCTAATTCTAGAAGGCCTGCTTTATTTGCTTGTACTGCATCTCCCATACCTGGTGTCACTACAACAACGGTTGTGTCGGCTGCACCTGCCACGTCTACTTCGACTTGACCTACGCCGACGGTTTCAATGATGACAGGTTTATAGCCGACTGCGTCAAAGAGTTGTATCGCTGCCGGAACAGCTAAAGCTAAACCCCCGGAGTGTCCTCGTGTTGCCATTGAGCGAATAAAGGAATTCTCGTCAGTGAGGTCATCCATTCTGATTCGGTCGCCGAGAATAGCTCCTCCTGTGAGTGGGGAAGAAGGGTCGACTGCAAGGACTGCTGTGTTGTGACCGGCTTGTGAGAATAGTTCGATTAATCTGCCCGTTAGTGTTGATTTCCCAGAGCCTGGAGCTCCGGTAATCCCGATCACATGTGTGCTTCCGGCTTTTTGATGTGCAAGTCCTGCGACAGTGTCTGCTATTTCTCCGCCTCTTTCTATTAGGGTTAAGAGTTTCCCTAAGCTCCGTCTTTGACCAGATAACGCAGCTTCAAAAAGCTGGGGGATAGTTTCTTTGGAAGGTTTCACGTTTCATCTCGAGCAGAGATGGTGTCGCGAACAGTTAAAACTACCTCCTCAGCTGAAGCACCTGGTCCTAATACGGCAGCAACCCCAGATTTAAGTAGTTCTTCAACATCTTCATCTGGGACGATTCCACCAATTATTAGTGGGATATCTAATCCAGCATCGTTTAGTGCCGCAGTCATCTTTGGGCCAAGGGTAAGGTGCCCAGCATTGTGCATCGATAGTCCGATAGCGTCAGCATCTTCTTCTTCGGCAGCTGCGATTATACTGCCCGTCGTTTGACGCAGGCCTAAATAAATTACTTCCATTCCTGCATCACGAAGGATACGAGCGACTACCTTGATTCCTCTGTCATGGCCATCTAGTCCTAATTTGGCAAGAATTACTCTGTATTGCTGCCCGCTCATTGAGATGTTCCCCTTTGTGGTTTCTTAAAGATCAAACTATTGCCCTTTCAACGTAGGTTCCAAAGACTGTTTCCATAGCAGCGGCGATCTCTTCTTCGGTTGCGTATGTTTTGACGGCTTCAATGATCGCTGGCATAAGATTTCTTGTTGCGTCGGAGGCTACTTCTGTAATGACTCTTAATGCATCATCAACCTGATCTTGATTTCGTTGCGATTTGATGTCTTGTAGTCGTTTCAGTTGATATTCCTCAGTTTCTGCTCCGATTCGTAGAAGGTTTCGATCTTCTGGGTTATCTCCTTCAGTGAAGTCATTTACGCCAACTATAATACGTCTCCCAGCATTGACTTCGCGCTCAAACCTATACGCTGCATCAGCGATTTCTCCGACAAAATATCCATTCTCTATGCCGGCAAAAGTTCCTTCAAGAATGGAACCATCGCCTATTTCTTCTAGATGGGAGAAGATAGCTTCTGCTTGTCGCTCCATTTCGTCTGTCATCCATTCGACGTAGGGGGCTCCTCCCAGAGGATCAGCTACATTTACGACACCAGTTTCATGTGCCACGATCTGTTGAGTTCTTAGGGCGATACGTGCTGCATCTTCAGTTGGGAGCGCGAGCGCTTCGTCAAAGCTATCGGTGTGTAATGACTGGGTGCCTCCAAGAGCTGCAGCGAGAGCTTGAATGCCGACCCTAGCTATATTTATTTCAGGCTGTTGAGCTGTTAAGGATACGCCAGCTGTTTGGGTGTGGAATCTACAGAACATCGCGCGTTCATCGGTTGCCCCATAGCGCTCTTTCATCCAGCGGGCCCAGATTCTTCTTGCTGCCCGAAACTTTCCGATCTCTTCAAAGAAGTCACTGTGGCTATTGAAGAAGAAACTCAGTCGTCGCCCAAAATCATCAACGTTTTGCCCTGC
>JAYYZG010000033.1:0-11147 GCA_036687775.1 Actinomycetota bacterium | reverse complement strand
ATTTCTATTCCAGAAATTTCAATCTGCGGTTGCACACATACAACGAGATCCAGTTGACCTCTGGAAAGGGCTTCAATCAGAGGTCTTGATGGACCGACACGTAAATGGAAATCAAGTGATGGGTGGTCGCTACGGAATTGTTGAAGCACGTCAGGGAAATGGTTGACTGCTGCTATATCTATCATTCCTACACGAAGTGCTCCTTCGTCAGCGCTATTCATTCTATCTGCCCAACGGCAAAGGTCACTGGTGAGAGCTACTACTTGACGAGCATGATCTAAAACAACTCCGGCGCTTGAATGCAGTGTCCGACGCCTTCCAACACGTTCGAACAATGGCACCCCCACTCTTCGTTCTAATTCCGCTAACCCTTGTGAAAGAGCTGACGGCGTCACCCCAACAGATTCAGCGGCATCTGCCCACGTTTGCTGGTCGGCAACAGCGACCAAGTATTCCAATTGTCTGATAGAGAGATCGGGTAAGGCAAGCACAGTCTGCATTATAGTTAAGTTTTTCTTAACAATATATGTTCTTTGTTTACTTTTGCTAATATCTTAATATGAATTCAAGAGACATAAAATCAGCAAATGGCAAACTCGGCGTACTCACACCAGGGATGGGTGCTGTAGCCTCAACTTTTATAGCAGGAGTACTCGCAGCTCGAAAAGGGCTGAAACCCCCAATAGGGTCTATCAGCCAAATGGCTCATATTCGCCTCGGGACAAAAGAGGATGACAGGAATCCTTTAATAAGGGACTTCGTTCCTCTGGCAGATCTTGGAGACCTTGTTTTCGGTGGGTGGGACCCGATCTCACCCAACGTATTGGAAGCAGCACGAACCGCAGGTGTCCTTGACGGAGATGACCTTTCCGAAATCTCTGGAGACCTTGAATCAATTATTCCGATGGAAGCAGTCTTCGATCAGCAATGGGTCTCTAGACTAGATGGTGTTCGAGTCAAAGATTTAGATAACAAGTGGGATCAGGCAGAAGCACTCATCCAAGATATAGCGAACTTCAAAGAAGAGAACGATTGCGACAGACTCGTAATGGTCTGGTGCGGGTCAACGGAAGCATTCCAAGAACCTAGTGAAGTGCACACATCCGTTGCAGCTTTTGAGGAAGGTCTCAGAAACAACGACCCAAACATCTCCCCCAGCCAGATTTATGCATATGCGGCTCTCCAGTCCGACGTGCCGTTTGCCAATGGCGCACCAAATCTCAGCTGCGATCTAGATTGCATCGTGGAACTTTCAAAATCTCGAGGAGTTCCTATAGCTGGAAAGGACTTTAAAACCGGACAAACATTAATGAAGACCCTTCTAGCACCTGGGTTCAAAGCTCGGATGCTCGGACTTGAAGGCTGGTACTCAACAAACATTCTTGGGAACAGGGATGGGGAGGTCCTTGATGCTCCAGAGAACTTCAAATCAAAGGAAGTCTCCAAATTAGGGGTACTCGATACGATTCTTCAACCGGAACTCTACCCAGATCTGTATGGGGACATCCATCACGTTGTCAGGATCAACTACTACCCCCCTCGTGGAGATAACAAAGAAGGGTGGGACAATATAGACATCTTTGGTTGGCTGGGATACCCGATGCAGATCAAAGTTGACTTCCTGTGCCGAGATTCAATTCTTGCAGCCCCAATAGTTCTTGATTTAGCGCTATTTATGGACCTAGCGCACAGAGCGGGAGAATCCGGAGTGCAAGAATGGCTCAGTTTCTACCTAAAGGCACCGCAATCTTCCACTGATAGCGGACCAGAACATGACCTGTTCATCCAACAGACAAAACTAAAGAACACTCTTCGAGAGTGGATGGGAGAAGAACCCGTCACCCATAGCGAAGCGGGATAATAGAACCACTACTGTGTTGGGACAACCCCACCAGCTTCAACCCATTCAGCAACTACCCTTCCAGCCTCTTTCGGGTTATAAACATCTTCCTCATAACTCCATTGACCATTCCCCGCATAATGCAGGATGACATGAACATTAAATGAATACTCTTTATCGCCGCCTTTTGGATCGGGAAGGCAGTTTGGGATAAGCGCTATTACGCGATTCCCGTCAATCATGTAATGATCAATTGGGAAAGTCATCTCGGGGAATGGGCCCATTGTGCTAGTTATCCATTTCCGTATCTCTTCCCTACCTGAGAATTTCCCGTAATGGTGCTCGAAGTATCTGGCATCTTCGGTGAATTGGTCAGCCCACTGGTCCCAATCACCCGTTTCAACAGCTAAAGAACCTCGTTGAGAGTATAAGTGGAACTCTCGTTCTACCTCTTCTCTCGGAAATGATGGTTCAGGCACGGTAGGAGCCCAATCCTCTATCCCCGTTAGTGACCTATCAATGGGTGTTTCAATTCGACCTCCGTCTTTAAACCATTCTCCCCAGACACGCTCGCCATCCGCTGGGTTATAGAAATCTTCCTCATAATTCCATTTCCCATCCCCCGCATATTGCAGAATCGTTGTATTCGGAAAACCGTATCGCTTACCTGTCCCAGTTGGGTCTGGAAGGTTATTCCAGATGTATAGGGCTACTCTGTCATCTTGGATCACCCACCATTCCATCCACAAAGACATGTTCGGATAATCCTGCATGGTGGAAACTATCCAATCGGTAATCTCTTCTCTCCCATGAAACTCACCAAGAAAATGTTCAACATAATGCGCGTCTTCTGTAAACAGTGAACCCCACCCTTCCCAATCATGATTCAAAACGCCACGTTGCCGATATTCATCAAAAGCAGCCTGCATTTCTTCTTCGGAGTACTCCCCCATTGACACCTCGCTCAAAAAATTTGAATTGGACTCTAGGGCTAGACTTCCACGGTGAAAGAAAAAACTCAAGAATGACGTTCCCCATTTCGGCAATCACCGAGAATCTGGGGTAAATATATATACATGATTATTGTTGTTTCTCCAGCGAAAGCTCTTGACTTTGAGTCGCCACTCGCAACTGAAAAAAATAGTGACTCCAATCATCTGAAGAAAAGTTCAGAACTGGTAGAGGTACTATCAAATAAATCTCCTGATGATCTTCGTTCACTCATGTCTATTTCAGAATCACTTGCAGATCTGAACTTTGAGAGATATCAAGACTGGAGTCTCCCCTTTACAACCGATAACGCTCGACCAGCTGTTCTTTCTTTCAGCGGGGACACATACATTGGCTTAGACGCTGTTGCTTCTTTCTCGGAGAGTGACTACGACTTTGCCCAGGAGACGCTTCGTATCCTTTCAGGTCTTTATGGGGTTCTCCGCCCCCTTGATCTGATCCAACCATATCGATTAGAGATGGGAACTAAATTAGAGACCGAGCGCGGCTCTAATCTTTACGACTACTGGGGGAACACCATAACTGATTCTTTGAACAAGGATCTTGATCAAAGCCCCGGAGAAAATGTTCTAATTAACCTAGCGTCAAACGAATACTTTAAATCTGTTCGCATCGACCAATTACAGAGTGAGATAGTTACTCCTTCTTTCCTAGACCGGAAAGAAGGAGGGGATTACAAGACGGTGAGTTTCTATGCGAAACGCGCACGAGGGTCAATGGCATCATGGATTATCAGGAATCGAATCTCTTCTCCTAAAGACTTCTCCGGTTTCTCCGAGAACGGGTACAGTTTCTGTGAGGAACGTTCAAACGATATCTCCCCTGTTTTCATCAGAACAAACGATTAGTTGACCTAGCTTTCATGGCACATAGAATCGGGATTAATGGCTTCGGAAGAATGGGTCGACTTGTCGTCAGAGCTTTGACCCACCACACTGAGTTGGAATTGGTCCATGTCAATGAAATCAACGGAGGCGTAGACACTGCAGCCCATTTGATGATGTTTGATAGTGTCCACGGAACCTGGAAACAAGAAGCAAGAAGTGATGGAAGTTCTCTCTTTATTAATGGTTCGGAAGTTACCTTCTCGAGCTATGCAACCCCAGCCGAAGTCCCTTGGGCTGACCTTGGAGTGAACGTGGTGTTGGAATGTACGGGCGCTCACCGGTCGGTTGAAACGCTATCCCCATACCTTAATCAGGGAGTTAGGAAAGTCGTTGTTGCAGCGCCGGTCGACGATGACCGGGTTTTAAATGTGGTCATGGGATGTAACGATGATCTATACGACAGTGAGAAGTACGATATTGTGACCGCTGCTTCCTGCACCACAAATTGCATTGCTCCTGTAGTGAAAGTTCTTAACGAAGAAGTCGGAATTGAGCAGGGAATGGTAACAACGATTCACGCTCCAACAAACACTCAGGTCGTCGTTGACTCTCCATTGCACGATCCGAGGCGTTCGCGTTCAGCACTGAATTCCCTTATCCCCACATCAACTGGTTCGGCAACAGCTATAACTCAAATCTTCCCGGAGCTTGAAGGTAAGTTAACTGGTATCGCTGTCAGGGTTCCCGTTCTTAACGCGTCAATCTCCGATTGCGTTTTCTCTCTTTCCGCAAAGACTTCTGCAACTGAGATAAACGATCTTTTATCACACGCAGCGGAAACTTCCTTGGCGGGGATACTAGGAGTGGAGCGGCGCCCGTTGGTTTCAGCGGATTTTGTGAATGACTCAAGATCTGCAATTGTTGACGCACCATCAACTATGGCTTTAGATAATGGGCTGGTCAAAGTTCTCATCTGGTATGACAATGAGTACGGCTACGTCCACAGAATGGCAGAATTGGCAAGTAAAGTTGCCAACGAATAATGGCGTTTAATACATGAATTTCAGAACCTACAGTCTTGTTACTGGGGCATATTGGAGTCTCACCATCACTGACGGTGCCTTACGGATGATTGTTCTTCTCCATTTCCATGAAATGGGCTATGGCCCTCTTGAATTAAGTTTCCTTTTCCTTGCTTATGAACTTATGGGTGTCGTTACTAACCTTTTTGGGGGTTGGGCCGGTGCAAAATCTGGCTTAGATCGAACGCTTAAAGCAGGTTTAGGTATACAAATTATTGCTCTTTTAGCGATTTCCTTCGTTGACCCGAATTGGAGTAAAGCTATTTCGGTTATCTTCGTCATGACCTGCCAAGCCCTGTCCGGCATCGCGAAAGATCTCACAAAAATGAGTTCAAAAAGCGCTGTCAAATTTGTTGTTCCCGATGACGTTAATGATCAACAGCAATCCCGACTTTTTAAGTGGGTCGCTATCCTCACTGGTTCAAAAAATGCTTTAAAGGGAGCAGGGTTTTTCTTCGGAGGAGCGCTACTTTCCTGGTTCAGTTTCCGCATCGCACTCATAGTGATGGCTTCATTCGTTGCAGTGTCACTACTTCTGATAATTGTTCTCCTAAAAGAGAAAATCGGGAAATCTGAAAAGGCAGAATCTAGGAGAGTGTTGTCTTCAACCTACCCTTCTGTGAATCGACTATCGATAGCAAGATTCTTTCTTTTTGGGTCAAGAGATATTTGGTTTGTTGTCGCCTTACCCGTATTTCTTGACGAGAATTTGGGATGGTCCTATCAAGGGATAGGTGGGTTTCTAGCAGCGTGGGTGATCGGGTACGGAATTATCCAATCTGGAGCGCCTTCCATGATGAGGTTGTCTAAAGGACCAAATGCTGCTGGGACTTTAGCGAAAGGTTGGGCTGCTGCATTGTGCATACTTACTGGCGTGATCACAATTCTAGTAGGGAACAATGTCGCACGAAGCACAACTGTTATCGCTGGACTTCTGGTTTTCGGATTCCTATTTGCGCTAAATTCCTCTCTGCATTCGTTCCTGATCCTTGCATATACTGCTGATGATGATGACGTAGCTGTAAATGTTGGACTCTATTACGCCGCGAATGCTGCCGGACGATTTGTTGGAACGCTTCTATCCGGCTTGGCTTACCTCTGGGGGGGACTGACACTTGCCCTATTGTTCTCAACAGGCTTTCTCATGGTCAACTGGGCCCTATCTCTGAGTTTCCCATCAACGGTTGCATCGCAAGTGAAGACTCGCTAACGATTATTGAGTCCTATTTCAAGAACTTTGAAACTTTCGTGGAAATCCGTCAAGGCGAATTCTGTTTCGTGGCTATACCCATACGGGCACACTATTGCATCAGTTCGTTCAAGAGTGATTTCCTGATTGCGGTGAGAGATCGCTCCTGTCCCTTGGAGAACAAACCAGAGAAGAAAGTCCGGGCTATCTTCAATGTTGATTGGGTTTGGACTCAAGTCGTTCTTGTTGTTAGTTCCGGTCGCTTCAATAATGTTTACCCAGCCAGTACCTCCTGATGCATCTGCGATTGATGTTTCTCGAACCCTGAGTGAACTGCTTCCTTCATACGGGTTCCATTGGCTTTCAGATTCGGTACTCAGGGTGAATCGCTGTCCGGAGAATTCCTGATTTGGAGCAAATTTCTCATTCGGTAGTCCCATCACCCGATCTGCATATGTTGCATGGTCAGATGGTGAACTGAACTCAACAACCTCTAAATTGTCAAACGATTCAAGAACCCTATGCCGTATGTGTGGTGGCTGCAGGACGCAATCTCCTTCCTGAAACATAAAGGGTTCTCCTTGATCCTCGTAGACAAGTTTGGCTGAACCTTGGATGCAGTAAATGATTTGAAAACCGACATCATGGTAGTGAACCCAGTCTGGAACTTCTCCTGATCCTTCAATTCTGATGTGTGAGGCTGTGACTCCGGAATTAGGGGTCCCTATGAGTGAGCGGTATGCCATGCCAGCGCGTCCGGTAACCCACTGGGAATTGGCCTGTTCCGCGATGCCAAGAATAGGGTCTGGCCGTGTTGCATTAACTGTTTTCTTTGTCCGAGATACATAATTTACTTTTGTCCCATTGGGACCCTCTACACAAGTTCCTAAAAGTTCTGATTGTTCGGCTGGAATTTCAAGAGTGACTGGAGGACATTCCGCATGCTTATCTAGCGAGACAGAAAAACCTCCAAGAGTTAATTCTGCAATATTGGGATCTTCAGCTGGTGCAATCATTGCGACTTCGAAACCTAAATCATCGACAAAGAAGGAAAGCCCGCTTTCAAAATCTGGGGCTGCAACTACAAGCCGAATTGAGCTGATCGTGTTGTTCTCTGCCGGATCCGTATTCATGAAGACGTGGCAAGAACCCAATCTAAACTGTCATGAACGAGTACTTGGGTCCCTATTTCATTTAATTCACTATTCTCTAGCAACGTATCGAGTATTCCCCCTGTGCAATCCACAATGAAATCTGAGGCTGTAAGAACATCTGAAAGAAAGCTGTGCCTTGAGGCAGTATGCCCCGCGTTAGATGCGCTTGGGACATTCACTTCAACCATTGATGACCCTAATGATTGAAGAGCGAATCTCGTTACATCTCCTATCCCAGTATTTTCTTTAGAAGAAACCATGACTACTGAAGATTCATGCGTAATTCCTCGTTGCTTGAGTTGTTGCGCATTTAAAGCTACGCTATTCCATGTAATTTCCATGTGGTTTAAGTCCTATTACCTTCGGTAAGAGCTACTAACTCCTCTATACGAATTAGTTTCAATTATGTACGATACCGTTCTTATGCATAGCATTTGCTTTGATTGGGGAACATGACGACAAAACCACTTATAGGAATTACGGGGAAACGAAGAAAAGGCGAAGATTTACGCGGGAGTTTGCGTGTTATGAGCGCCTTATCTTTTGATGTTTTCTGGGTTGATTATGCTCAAGGGATTATCGCGGCAGGAGGCATACCTGTTTTTCTCCCGCTTGGTATTGAACCTAAGGAAATCATTAATCATTTAGATGGAATCCTTATGAGCGGGGGTGCGGATATAGCACCGGATCTGTATGGAGCGGATCCAGACCCTGGGCTAGGAGCTGTTGAACCTATCCGGGATCAGTTTGAATTAGATCTTCTTGACGTGGCATATGAAAGGGAAATGCCCATTGCGGGCATCTGTAGAGGTTTACAAATATTGAATGTTTCCGCTGGGGGGAGCCTGTTTCAGGACATTCCGCCTCATGCTGTTCGGAATGAACCTCCCACAACACGAGTACATGAGGTCACTATTGAGAAAGGGTCGGTCTTAGAAGAACTTTATGGATCAAAAGCGCAGGTAAATTCCTTACACCATCAAAGTATTGACCGTGTTGGAAAAGAATTTGTTGTTACTGCGAGATCCTCTGATGCAGGTGTGGAGGGTATTGAACATGAGAGCCTTCCAATCATCGCCGTGCAGTGGCATCCGGAGATGCTTGATACGCGTGATAGCGATCCACTTTTCAAATGGCTTGTTAACCAAGCTATTTCTCAAAAAACTTAGCTGTTTCGTGGGAACCCTAGATCTACCTGGCTAGTTGTTGGATCTGGCCATCTACTGGTGACGACTTTTTGTTTCGTGAAGAAATGCATTCCTTCAGGACCGTACATTGCCGTATCTCCGAATAAGGAATCGTTCCACCCTCCAAATGAGTGGTACCCGACAGGTACTGGTATCGGCACGTTGATCCCGACCATGCCAGCTTGAACATCTTTCTGAAATCGCCGAGCAGTTCCACCATCTCTAGTAAAAAGAGCTACACCATTTCCGTACCGGTTCTCTTCAATAATGGTCATCGCTTCGTCAAATGTCTCGGCTCTCACTATGCATAGGACTGGTCCGAAGATTTCATCCTTGTAGACATCCATTTTGGTTGTCACGTTGTCAAGCAGTGTAACGCCAAGAAAAAAACCTGCATTCTCTAAGAGGTCGTTTCTTCCATCGGCGACAATTGCCGCGCCTTCTTTTTCTCCTGATTCAATGTAACTAATCACCCGATCTCGATGGTCTTTGCTTATCAAGGGTCCCATCTCTGATTCAGGTTGCATCCCAGGACCAATTGTTAGCTCATCAATACGTTCGGTAATTGCTTCAACAAGCGG
This sequence comes from Actinomycetota bacterium, assembly GCA_036687775.1. Classification (GTDB taxonomy): domain Bacteria; phylum Actinomycetota; class Acidimicrobiia; order Acidimicrobiales; family UBA8592; genus UBA8592. The sequence continues at coordinate 2,276 of JAYYZG010000033.1, read as the reverse complement.
ATCTGCTACTTCCCCGACTGCAACGACGACAGAAATTGCCATACATCGTTCACCTGCTGACCCATATGCTGCTGAGACTGCTGCATCTGCAGCAAGATCAATATCTGCATCAGGTAGCACCACCATGTGGTTTTTTGCGCCACCGAGGGCTTGAACACGCTTACCATTAGATGTCCCGGTCTCATACACATGTTTGGCAACCGGTGTTGAACCTACGAAACTAATTGCGTCTACATCAGCATGGGATAGAAGGAGATTAACGGATTCTTTATCCCCATTGATCAGGTTCACTACCCCTGACGGAAATCCAGCTTCCTTTATTAGCTCCACGAGAAATGCTGGAGCAGAAGGGTCCCTATCTGATGGTTTTAGGATAAATGTGTTTCCGGATGCGATTGCGTTTGGAAGCATCCACAATGGGACCATCACAGGAAAATTGAATGGCGTTATCCCTACGCAAACACCTACTGGCTGTCGGAGTGTGTAGACATCAACGCCCGTTGATGCTTGCTCGCTGTAGGTTCCTTTCAGAGTTTCAGCGAAGCCACATGCGTATTCAATGTTTTCAATGCCGCGGGCTACTTCACCTCGGGCATCTTCTAAAACTTTTCCATGTTCTTGAGTGATAAGTTCAGCTATCTGCTTCTCGTTTTGCACGACGAGATTTCTGAATTTGTATAGCAGTTTGGTCCGTTGAGCTATAGATGTGTTTTTCCATTCCTTGAAAGCTGTTTTGGCAGTCGAAACAGCGAGTTCAACTTCTTTGTTTCCTGCAATCGATATTTCAGCTACTTGTTCCCCAGTAGCTGGATTCAATACTTCACTTTTCTCATTTTCGGAAGAATCTAATCTTTGATTGTTTATTGTGTGTTGGACTTGGCGCATATATACCTATGGATGGACTGCTACTTATGGTATTGGATTATTCCCAAAGACGGAGATTGCCGTAAGAAACCTAAGAGTTATCTTCAGAGGTATGCGTAATCGCGCTGTTTAAGTTTTAAGGGGGCAAGGCTGTCACCTTGCCCCCTTAAGAATGCTTTAGCCTTTAGCCTCAACGAAGGCGTCTGCGTAGTTGGTTTCGAAATCTCCGGTATCTTCAATTGATTCCAAGGATTCAATACCACCTGCGTATCGCGCAGGGTCTCTGACGAAATCTAGAAGATCGTCATAGTACCCGTCAGCGTCATTAGCCATGAGGTCTAGAGCTGCTTGGTTGGGCGTATCGTAATAGTTCCAATCGGACAACGCCGCTCCTTGTTCTGCACTGAGCAACCAGTTAATGAAAGTGTGAGCTGTACATGGATGCGGTGCGTCAAAGACAACAGCCATATTGTCAATCCATCGAGTTCCACCTTCTTCTGGAACAAAGTATAGGTAATCTTCGTAGTTGTCTTGTTCAAGGAATTGCACGAACATATCGCCTGAGTATCCATGGCCAATTACTGTTTCACCTTGGGTAATGAATTCATCTGCTGAGTCCGTATTGAATGCTGCTAGTCGACTAGCAGTGGATTTCAGTAGATCTTTAGCTTCATTGAGCTCATCTTCACTGGTTGAATTGAGTGAATATCCCAAATACTTCAGTGCGGCACCCACGGTTTCTCTTGGGTCATTGAGCAACTGTATCTGTCCGTCGAACTGACCTGATATCGCAGGGTCAAAGATTAGCCCCCATGAACGTGGGAAGTCTGTCCCGACTACAGCTGTATTGACAGCAATGCCGGTGGTTCCCCATTGGTAAGGCACAGAATGCGTGCCATCAGGATCATAGTAAAGTCCGCTGAAATCATCGGAAATGTTCGCAGCGTTCGGAATGACGTCAAAGTTAAGTGGTTGTATTTTCTTAGCGTCAATGAGAATGGAAACCATATAGTCAGATGGGACAATGACGTCGTATCCTGAATTGCCTGCTGAAATAATTGGTTGCATTGCCTCGTTGGAGTCATAGACATCCATCGTGGCACTAATTCCATATTCTTCAGCAAATTCAGCGAGCTGTTCTTCGTCTATATATTCCGCCCAGTTATATAGGGCCAAATCGCCATCTACCTGATTTAATTCGCACGATGCTTTCTCTTCATCGTCACTTCCACCGCATGCTGGAATAGCTATAAGCGCTAACGCTGCAAATGCCGCCACAAAACGGAGCTTTGTGTTGTTTCTCATAAATTCCCCTTTCGACCAATGTGGCCATCTTTTGAGATCTTAATCTTATCCACCGCGCCTTGCACGCTCAGCAAACAACGATAGGACTACAAGAATCATAGATGCTA